>JAVBQU010000075.1:0-5086 GCA_031548675.1 Bacteroidales bacterium | reverse complement strand
AAAATTTCAGTTCTGATAACCCTTACTATTTTATTAGTAAGTTGCGATATTCTTCAACAACAAGCAAAACAAACCATTGCGTTAACCCAATGCAAATTTTCTTACGATAGAGTGAACAAAGTAAGTCTTTCCGGCATTAATATTACGAATCTTAAATCCTTTTCGCAAATATCTGCATTAGATGTTGCCAAACTTACCACCAATGTAATGAGTGGTACGCTGCCTTTAGAAATAGATATGAATGTACTAGTAAAAAATCCTAATGCATCAACAGCAGGGATGAATCAAATGGCTTGGATTTTGAATATTGATAATACAAAAATGGTAGAGGGTATGGTTTCAGGAAGTTATCAAATAGCCGGAAACGGAGGTTCTTCTACAATTCCTTTAACTGCTAAAATCGATTTAAAAAAAGTATTAACAGGAAAATCCCTTGAACAAATGGTAAATTTTGCACTCAATCTGGCTCAGCCGGATAGTAAACCTTCAACCAGATTATCGTTACAGGTTCAACCTTCTATTATGGTTGGGGGACGTGCAATTGCCTATCCGGGCTATATTACAGTAAGCAGATAGTTTTAAGAAAATCAACGAATTAAAATAATAAATGATATGAATGTTAATTTGCAACATTTTGAGGCTTTTATGGAAGCAGCTCATTATGCAGGACAAAAAAAATTGATTCTTTGCAGTAGTGGGAATCTTTCTTATAGAATAGGAAACCAAGTGCTTATTTCAGGAACAGGAACTTGGCTGCCTAAAATAAAAGAACACGAAATAGCGGTATGTAATTTAGAAACAGGAGTTTTACAAAATGGAGTAAAACCGTCTATGGAAAGTATGTTTCACTTAGATCTTTTGCGTAAACGCCCCGAAATTAATGTTGTGTTTCATTGCCAATCGCGTTATGCCACAGTTATTGCGTGTATGAAAAATAAGCCTACCAATTTCAATGTAACAGCAGAAATTCCTTGCTATGTAGGTCGCGAAATTCCCATCGTTCCCTATTATCGTCCCGGTTCTCCCGAATTGGCAAAAGCAGTGGTAGAAGCCTTACAAAATCACGATGCGGCATTATTAACCAATCATGGACAAGTTTTTGTAGGAACTGATTTTGATGATGCTCTTCAAAAAGCAACTTTTTTCGAAATGGCTTGTAGGTTTATAGTATCTTCTAATTTTCAATACAATACATTAACCGATGAGCAAATAGATGATTTGGTATCCTATGTTCAAGGCAAAAAGTAATTATAAAACAGAATATTAAAAATCAAATAAATAAAGATATGAATATTCCCAAAACCAACCCTGTAAACAGACTTAAAGGTTCAATGCCCAAAGTGGGTATCCGCCCTGTGATTGACGGACGTAGAAAAGGCGTACGCGAATCGCTCGAAGACCAAACCATGAATATGGCAAAAGCAGCGGCAAAACTTATTGAAGAAAATCTCCGCCATGCAAACGGACTGCCTGTACAATGTGTAATTGCAGATACCTGCATAGGAGGGGTAGCCGAAGCTGCCGAATGTGCCGAAAAATTTGCCCGTCAAGGTGTGGGCGTTTCCTTAACAGTTACTCCTTGCTGGTGTTACGGAACAGAAGTTATGGATACAGATCCTTTACTTCCCAAAGCGGTATGGGGATTTAACGGAACCGAACGTCCGGGGGCTGTATATTTAGCTGCTGCATTGGCAGGTTATACCCAAAAAGGTTTGCCTGCATTTGGAATTTATGGTCGCGATGTGCAGGATGCAGGCGATACCTCCATTCCGAATGATGTACGCGAAAAAATATTGACATTTATAAAAGCCGGTTTAGCTGTTGCTGAAATGAAAGGAAAATCGTATTTATCAATTGGTTCTGTATCAATGGGGATAGCCGGTTCAGTAGTAAATCCTGATTTTTTCCAAAACTATTTGGGCATGCGTAACGAATCGGTAGATATGTCAGAAATAACACGTCGTATCGAGGAAGGAATTTACGACCATGAAGAATATGAACGTGCTATGGCATGGAAAAACACTTATTGCAAAGAAGGAAAAGATAGAAATAAACCTCAATTTCAAGCATCTCGCGAACGCAAAGACAAAGAATGGGAAATGTGCGTAAAAATGACTTTGATTGCCCGCGATTTGATGATAGGTAATCCTCGTTTGAAAGAGCTTGGATTTGGCGAAGAGGCAATGGGACATAATGCAATTGTAGGTGGCTTTCAAGGACAGCGCCAATGGACAGACCATTTCCCCAATGGAGATTTTATGGAAACGATACTCAACTCGTCATTCGATTGGAACGGTATCCGTGAAGCCTTTGTTTTTGCTACCGAAAATGATAGTTTAAATGGTGTTGCTATGCTTTTCGGACATTTATTAACCAACACTTCTCAAATTTTCTCGGATGTGAGAACCTATTGGAGCCCTTCTTCTGTAAAACGTGTAACAGGAAAAGACTTAACCGGAAAAGCAGCCGACGGAATTATCCACTTGATAAATTCGGGATCAACTACTTTAGATGCTACTGCCAAACAAATGCAGGGAGGAAAGCCGGTTATGAAACCTTTTTGGGATATAACTGTTGAAGAATGTGGATCTATGATGAAAGCTACCGAATGGAGTCCCGCATCACAAGAATATTTCAGAGGAGGCGGTTATTCTTCAACTTTTATGACAGAAGGCGAAATGCCTGTAACGATGGTTCGTGTAAATATGGTAAAAGGCTTAGGACCTGTAATTCAATTGGCGGAAGGTTATACAATAGATTTGCCTAAAGATATTCATAATGTATTGAATGAACGTACTGACCCCACTTGGCCTAGTACATGGTTTGCTCCGATTCTTACAGGAAAAGGTGCATTTAAAGATGTATATGAAGTAATGGCGAATTGGGGTGCTAACCACGGGGCGATAAGTTATGGACATATCGGGCATTTAATCATTACTTTGGCAGCCATGTTACGCATTCCCGTTAATATGCATAATGTAACCGAAGAGCGTATTTTTCGTCCTAGTGCATGGAATGCATTTGGAACACAGTGCTTAGAATCAGCAGATTATTTGGCGTGCCAAAATTTTGGTCCCATTTATAAATAACTAACACAGGATTAATATAAATTAACTATCAGATTTTAACTTTTCAGTACCTTTGCACGCTGAAAAATTATTTATTAACTAACAAAAAGGCAATTTTATGAAAAAGACAATTTTAGTAATTCTAGTAGTAATATGTGCAGGCTTTACAGTTAATGCTCAAAGAAAGGCTACTACAAATGCACATGCCATCGGTCTTCGTTTAGATTACGGAGCAGAAATTTCTTATCAACATGGTTTAGGCTCAAATAGAATTGAGGCAGACTTAGGTTGGTGGAATAATGGATTTAGTATTACCGGTGTTTATCATTGGGTTTTCAATATCGATGGTGGTTTTAATTGGTATGTTGGACCAGGTGCCAGTTTAAAATTCTACAACGATAATAGTGATGATGGAAGCGGTGTAGGCTTAGGTATTGGTGGACAAATCGGAATAGAGTATAATTTTGATTTTCCATTACAATTAAGCTTAGATGCTCGTCCTATGTGGGATGTTCTTTATAGCGGAGGCGGTTTCCATGATTGGGTAGCTTTAGGCATTCGTTATAAATTCTAAGTTTTTTATTTTACTAAAAAGGCTGTTCAAATTTTTTTGAACAGCCTTTTTTTTAATCTACTAAAGCAGCTTCAATTCGTTTCCGTACTTTGTCGACCATACGGTTTCTTTTAGCACGGCGGAAGCGGGCAGTTTATTTATCAACTACATAATATACTACCGGAACAACTATCAAAGTCAAAAGCATAGAACTTGTTAAACCTCCTATGATAACCCAAGCCATACCGTTTTTCAATTCGGCTCCATTACCCGATGCCAAAGCAATCGGGAGCATACCGAATATCATAGCAAAAGTGGTCATCAAAATAGGACGTAAACGCTCTTTTCCGGCTTCTATCAAAGCATGAAATGTATTCATATTTTGCTCGCGGCGTATGTGATTGGTAAAATCAACCAGCAGAATAGCGTTTTTAGCTACCAGCCCGATTAGAACAATAAGCCCGATAATACTGAAAATATTCAAACTGTTCAGAGTTAAACCCAAAGCTAAAAATGCACCAATCAATGAAAGAGGAATTGAAACCAATACCACCAAAGGATCTAACAACGAATCATATAAAACGACCATAATTAAGTAAATCAAAACAATAGCAGCTAAGAAAGCAAATCCCAAACTGCCGAAAGCTTTAGATTGCTGTTCCATCATACCACTTGCTTTTATACTAACTCCCTCAGGAAGTTTTCCCTTAACCGCTTCCATAATTTCACTTCCAACGGTACCGGAAGGTCTTCCTGCAACATTCGATTTTACAGTAATAGAAGCAATACGGTCAGTACGTTCCAATGTAGAAGGTCCTAAGCCATAAGTAATATCAGCAATCTGGTTCAATTCGATAAGTTCGCCTTTTTTATTTAAAAATGTGAGCTTTGATACATCTTCTGATTTCGTTCTATCAAATTTATCTACACCTATACGAATGTCATACTCAAAGTTGCCATCGGTATACTTTGCATCATCGTTTCCTGCCAAAGCTACCCGCATAGCCGAACCTACATCAGAAGAAGATAATCCTAGCTGCGACATTTTTTCACGGTTTAACTTTACTTGTACTTCCTGTCTTGGATCATCGATAGAAAGTTTTGCATCAGCTGTTCCGGGTGTTTTTCTTACTACATCCAATAGAATATCAGCCCCTTGCTGTACTTTTGCAAAATCGGTTCCTTGAACAATCAATTGAATAGGTTCGTTACTTCCTCCGCCAACAAGTCCTGCAACACTTACACGAGCTCTAACACCGGGTATTTTCATAATTTCTTTTTTCACTTGTTGAGAAAAATCATGAACATCAATATTACGCTTATCTTTATCAACCATTTTTACAGAAATAGAGGTAGCATTGTTTTTCGAACTATTTCCAAACATAGAACCTGATGAACCTACATTCGTATAAACACGTTGTATCTCGGGTTTACTCATGAGAATCTTTTCAACCTGCATGGTAAT
>JAVBQU010000116.1:0-12104 GCA_031548675.1 Bacteroidales bacterium | reverse complement strand
AAGTACTCTAAAACATTTTTAAAAATACGATGTTCTATTTTTTCAGTTTTGCGGTCTACAATCATCAACCTTGCTTCATCTCTCTGTGGAACAGGATGTTCTGCTATTAATTCTTTAGGAAGATTGTATTTGAACTGTGATAATTTCATCTGTTTTTATATTATTATAAAGGTTAGAAAATCAGCTATCACAACTTTTAATAATAATGCCAAATATTAGAAGTTGCGATAGATATATACAAAAAGTACAAAGATACGAAATCAGCCTACCCTTTGTCAATACATAGTTAGTATATATTTTAACTTATTGTTTTTATTTATATATTTTCTGTTTTAAGTAAATCCCAAATCAGATTTTGTTCAAATCCTCTATTTACCAGATATGCAGATACTTTCCAATTTCGTTTTATTATATTAGATTCTTTTACAGCAGCCAGCTTTTTATTTAATTCTTCTTGCAGCATCCGGCTGTATTCATCATCGGGAATAGATGACAATGCTATTTTAATACAATTTGGTGAGATTCTCTTCTTTTTGAGTTCTACTGCTATTTTAATTTTTCCCCAATGTTTTATTCTGAATTTTCCTCTGGCAAAGGCAATTGCAAATCTTTCTTCATTGATAAACCCTTCAATAATAAGCTGGGCAATAATGGGTTCTATATTCTCAAAATCCTCGCCCCATTCATATAATTTATCCCTTACTTCTTGCTGGGAACGTTCTTGATAAGCACAATATTTTTGAGCTTTCGCTAAATTTTGTAATATGGAATTACATTCACTCACGTAAGTTTCAAAATTGTTGAGTTGTTGAGAATGTTGAATGTTTAGGGATTAAATGTAAATAACGAATTCAAGTTTTCGTAATTAATTTTCCCATCACTTGTAACCTGCCTACTGTCTTACTCTCATTTTATCTTCTCCTGCCTTTAGATTCTCTTCTGTCGCTTTTCGAAGATTTTTTATTCCAAGAGGTCTTACTGTCGTTTTTAGATTGGTATCCCCCGTTGTCCGATTTACGTTTACTTTCGCCCTTCGAACTTCTTTCTCCTCTTGGTTTTCTATCGCTTCGTTCATTTCTGTCGCTAGAATCGCGTTCTCCCTTTCGTCCTTCGCCTCTACCACGAGATGATTTGGGCTGGGCTTCTTCTACCACATACCGGCTATCTTTCCGTTTGCCGAATGCTTTCAAAAATTCGTTTACATAAGACTTTTCAATATCAATAAATGAAAAACTATCCATAATGTCTATGTGTCCGATTTCCATTTCTCGAATACCAACCGTATCATTGATGATTCTGATAATCCGTTGCGGAACAGCACCCTGCTTTCTGCCATAGTTAATGAAAATTCTGGCAAATTCACAGTCTTTTCTGGCTCTGTCTCGTTCTCTTTCTCTTCGGGTTTTTCCGCCTTCATTTCTATGAGATTCGTTACGTTCTTCTGTTACATTCAAATCGGGTGCATTACGATAGTATTCCAAAAAGCGGTTAAATTCAATAGAAACAAAGCGTTTGATAAGTTCTTCCCTGTCGAGCCACGAAAGTTTTTTATAAATTGTTTCCAAAAAGGGTTCTATGGCTGCATTATCTTCAACTGTTTCAATTTTATCAATCATGTGAAACAATTGTTTTTGACACACCTCTTTGCCTGTTGGAATCTGAGCTTGTTCAAATTTCTTGTTGATTGCTTTTTCAATATGACGGATTTTAAATTTCTCTTTCAAATTGATAATGGCAATTGAAATTCCGCTTTTATCAGCCCTGCCAGTCCGTCCGCTGCGGTGAGTATATTGTTCCAGCTCATCAGGCATGTTGTAATTAATGACATGAGTTAGATTATTCACATCCAAACCACGGGCTGCCACATCTGTAGCTACCAGCATTTGTAAGTTTTTATGTCTGAATCTACTCATTACATGGTCACGTTGCGCCTGCGACAAATCGCCATGCAAAGCATCGGCATTATAATTGTCCTTGATAAGCATGTCTGCTACTTCCTGCGTTTCTTTTTTGGTACGGCAGAAAATAATGGCATAAATATTGGGATAGTAATCGGCTATGCGTTTTAACGCCAGATAACGATCTTTTGCATGCACCAAATAATAATAATGCTGTACATTTTCGGAACCTGCATTGCGTGTCCCAATAGTAATCCGTACCGGATTATGCATATACCCATTGGCTATATGTTCAACCTCGCGAGGCATGGTAGCAGAAAAGAGTAATGTATGTTTATCTTTAGGCGTAACCTCCAAAATTCCGTTCAATTCGTCCTGAAAGCCCATATTCAACATTTCATCGGCTTCATCCAAGACCACATAACGAACCTTTGAAAGGTCTATTACCTTACGTTTTATCAAATCTAAAGTTCTACCCGGAGTTCCTACAATAATTTTTACTCCTTTTTTTAAAACTCTTATCTGGGCATCAATACTTGCTCCTCCGTATACCGGAGCTACACTTGCTCCTTCAACGTACTTGGAGAATTTCTTTAAGTCGTTCGCAATCTGTACGCAAAGTTCTCTCGTAGGAGAAAGTATAATAGCTTCTGTATGCTTGGTAGAAAAATCAAATTTATTAATCAGGGGCAAGCCGAAAGCAGCTGTTTTTCCTGTTCCTGTTTGGGCTAATGCCACCATATCTGTATCGGCATCAAGCAAAACCGGAATCACCTCTGCCTGCACAGGCATGGGTTTTTCAAATCCTAATTCTTGTATCGACTGTAAAATTTCCGGTTTTAAACCTAATTCCTCAAAATTTGTCATTTTGTTCTATTTATTTGTTTTCTTTTATATAAGGTAAGTCACTTTTAGATGTCAAAAAGGCTATCCGGTGGATAGCCCATAAATTCACATCAATTAAAAAATTATAGTATCAATATTCATCTTCATGAAAGAAGAAATCGTCTTTTGTTGGATAGTCGGGCCAAAGGTCTTCTATGCTATCGTACACCTCTCCTTCATCTTCTATCTCTCTCAGATTCTCTATCACCTCTTGGGAAGCTCCTGAACGCAATGCATAGTCTAACAATTCTTCCTTAGTTGCCGGCCATGGAGCGTCTTCCAGTTTAGATGCTAATTCTAAAGTCCAATACATGTCTAAAAATTTTGGGGTTAATTTTTTTGCAAAAGTAATATTTTTTTTTGGAAAAAGGAACATTTAATCTGTTATTATAATATATTAATATTCATATATATAAATAAAATAATTAAGATTTTTACTCGAATACTTTAACTTGCAAACTTAAAAAACAAGTATTATCTCAAATAAAATACATCACATTTTGGAGGTATATATGAATTCAATAAACATTAAGAACACCGAATATTTACAATGTGTTTATGAGTATTATACTTATAAACTTTTCTTTTGAACAACATACAAAGTAAAAGGTTTGCTTGTATGCTAAAAAAATCAGCTTTCCCGCCTTAGTTCTTTAGGATAGCATAAAATATGCTTAGTTACTATTTTTGATAAAAACGAAGCATCCAGTTGATCGGAAGCATCTACCAACGATTTGATTTTTCCATCTTTAAATAAAATATTAATACGTTCATCTGTCATATTGTAGGCTTTATTTTGGACTTCTTCTGTAAAAATAAAATATTCCAATTCTTTTGGAGTCATGCCCATCATATTTTGTGACTTTTGCTTTATTTGGGCAATATATGTTTCATCGAAATGAGCATTCTGTATTTCTATTTTAAATAATCTTCTATTAATCATCATTCTTGAAAGTGTCGACAGTATATGATCGGAATGCGACTGCCAGACTTTTATAGCTGCATGTATATCGTGGTCGTCGAGCATGGTAAGAGCATCCAATAATTCAGGTCTCTCCAAAAAATCCTGTTTATGAAAATTATTTTGCAAAAATAAAATCAAATCCGGCGAACCAAATAACGACACCCCATTTTCTGCCAGATATTTCGCCCGTTGCAAAATCTTTATCATTATTTGTTCTGCCGATAGTACAGTTTTGTGCAGATAGACCTGCCAATACATTAAACGGCGGGCTATTATAAACTTTTCGATGGAATAAATTCCTTTTTCATCTACAACCAACTCATCATTTACAACTGATAACATTTTAATAATGCGTTCTGTACCGATAACACCTTCGGAAACTCCTGTAAAAAAACTATCTCGTGAAAGGTAATCTAACCGATCTACATCTAATTGACCGGAAACCAATTGGCAAAGATATTTTTTCGGGTATTGCTTGGTAAAGATTTGAAGTGCCACATCTAATTTTCCCTTAAATTCAATATTCATCCGCTGAATTAATAAAGCAGAAAAATCTTCATGCGACATATCGGCTACCAACAAATGCTCCAATGAATGGGAAAAGGGTGCATGCCCTATATCGTGTAGCAAAATAGCCAATAAAGCCCCCAAACTTTCTTCTTCGGTTATTTCAAAACCTTTTTGCCGTAACACCTCTATGGATTCCATCATTAGATGCATAGCACCCAAGGCATGGCTAAAACGGGTATGCAATGCTCCATGATATACAAAATAAGTCAACCCTAACTGCTTAATATTTCGTAAGCGCTGAAAATAAGGATGTTCTATTACATCAAAGATTATATCATTGGGAATAGTAATAAACCCATGTACAGGATCATTAAAGATCTTGCGTTTATTGGTTAGCTGCATTGTTTCATTTTTTAGATGCAAAGGTATAAATTTATCATACATCTAAACCCGGAAATAATTGAGGTAAGATATTTGGAGCTAAGCGACAATGAATATTCCTATATAGCTTGGAATTATTCATTGTCAACCACAAGTTATGCTTTAAAGCATTCCCGTCCCCATCAGTTTTCTTTTAATAACCATCCCCAATAACGATTATTAAATTATTCTCTCATGCTAATTAATATCCTTTCATTACTTTCGAATACATGATTCAAAAGTAAATCAGCATTAAGACCAGACTGAAAAGCATGGTATTTTTTAGCGTTTGCAAAAGTAGTATGACTTCCTAAATCATAGGGGGTAAATATTGTTAAAAAACTATTTTTAACAGTAGGGTAAATTATTCTCAATATGAATCAGAAAACAACGGGATTAATTAACGGGTTTTGATGTACTCGTCAATTGCCTGAGCAGCACTTTTTCCGGCTCCCATTGCTAATATTACAGTAGCGGCTCCTGTTACGGCATCGCCTCCGGCAAATACGGCTTGTTTCGTGGTTTGTCCGGTAGGTTCTTCTGCAATAATCCCTCCCCAGCGGGTTGTTTCCAAGCCCGAAGTAGTAGAAGCAATCAAAGGATTGGGAGATGTTCCAAGCGACATTACTACGCAATCCACATCTATATCGTATTCTGAGTTGGGAATTTCAACAGGACTTCGTCTGCCCGATTCATCGGGTTCTCCCAATTCCATGCGGATACAACGTATGCCTTTTACCCAGCCTTTTTCATCTCCTAATATCTCTGTCGGGTTGGTTAATAAATGAAAATGTATGCCTTCTTCTTTAGCATGATGTACTTCTTCTACTCGTGCTGGAAGTTCTTTTTCCGACCTACGGTAAACTACATGCACATCTGCTCCTAAGCGCTTGGCTGTACGGGCAGCATCCATAGCTACATTTCCGCCTCCGACAACGGCAACCTTGGTTCCGGTATATACAGGTGTTGAATAGCCTTCTTTATAGGCTTTCATCAGGTTGGAACGGGTTAGCAATTCGTTGGCAGAAAGAACCCCGTTTAGGTTTTCGCCGGGTATTTTCATGAATTTGGGCAAGCCGGCTCCTGAACCGATAAAAACGGCTTGGAATCCTTCTTTTTTCAATAAATCATCAACGGTAAGGGTTTTGCCTACAATAACATTGGTTTCTATTTTTACACCTAACGAAGTTATGTTTTGTATTTCATATTCTACAACTTCTTTTGGTAAACGAAATTCGGGAATGCCATATACCAAAACACCTCCTGATTGATGTAGAGCTTCAAATATAGTAACATCATAGCCTTTTTTTGCTAAATCTCCGGCACAAGTTAATCCGGCAGGTCCGCTGCCTACAACGGCTATACGGCAATTGTTTTTAGATGCTTGAGAGCCTAAACTAATTTTATTTTCTCTTGTCCAATCGCCTACAAAGCGTTCTAATTTTCCGATAGATACCGGATCGCCTTTTATACCCAGTACACATTTTTCTTCGCATTGGGATTCTTGGGGGCATACACGCCCGCATACGGAAGGTAAAGCTGAATCTTCGGCTATAAAACGGGCTGCTTGTTCAAAGTTTCCTTTTTTAATTTCGCGGATAAAATCGGGTATTTTAATAGATACGGGACAGCCCTGCACACAGCCGGGTTTTTTACATTCGATACAGCGTTCTGCTTCTTCCATCGCTTCTTCTGCATTATAGCCTAAGCAGACTTCTTCAAAATTTTGAACTCGTTGCTCCGGAGCTTGTTCGCGAACGGGTACTTTGGTTTTACGGCGTTCTACCTTTGCTGTTAGATTACAGCTATGATCGGGCGTATCGGTAGCTATTTCATGTTTTACATACATCTGCTGGCGACGCATGGCTTCGTTGAAATCAACCAAATGCCCGTCAAATTCGGGTCCGTCAACGCAGGTAAATTTCATTTTTCCACCTACACTTACCCTGCACGCTCCGCACATACCGGTTCCGTCTACCATGAGCGTATTCAAACTTACTATTGTAGGAATATTATAGGCTTGTGTTTGTAAGGCTACAAATTTCATCATTACCATAGGTCCTATGGCAATGACTTTGGTATATTGTTTTTTTTCTACTTCAATCAAATGCTTTAATACATCAGTAACCAAGCCTTTAAATCCAAATGAGCCATCGTCGGTAGCTACATAATAATTTCCGGAGACTGAACGCATCTGTCCTTCAAATATCAACGTTTCATGAGTTTTGGTTCCGATAATCACATCTACAGATATTCCTTGCTGATGCATCCATTTTACCTGCGGATAAACGGGTGCTGTTCCAACACCGCCGCCAATAAACAGGGTTTTCTCCGTTTTAAGTTTTTCAATATCTTCATGCAAAAATTCCGACTCCTGCCCTAACGGACCAACCACATCGGCAAAAGCATCGCCTTCGTCTAATAAAGCCATTTTTTGAGTGGATTTTCCCACCACTTGAAAAACAATGGATATTGTTCCTTTTTCCTTATCAAAATCGCAAATAGTTAATGGAATACGCTCTCCCCTTTCGTCTATTTTTACAATCAAGAATTGTCCGGGTTTAGCCGATTTTGCTAAACGGGGAGCTTCTATGTCCATTAAATATATTTGTGGAGCCAATAAAGCTTTGCGAGAAATGGTAAACATGATATTTTAAACTATGAATTATTTTTAGATATGAGTAAACAAGACATGAGATGTAAATTATAACGAGTAAAGATTTATAAACCTTTTCATTACAATTATCCTCAAACTGTAAAGACAGTAATATAGTATGCAAAGGTAATATTTTATAATGAGAAATATATACTTCTGCGTTTTCCATAAAAACACTTTAAAATTATAAATAAGCTTTTATTCATCCGGCAACATTCAGTTTTATGAATGTCTGTATATACATTTATATTATAGCTGATTACAATATCCTAAAAATAAATAAGCGGTTGATATTACGTCCTAAATTCAAACTTTACATTTGGAAAGTTGGGAAAAAACTGTAAATTTGCAAAGATGAAAAAGATTCTTTTTAGTTTATTCTTACTAGCCATACCATTTTTCTATGGTCAACAAGTTCTAGCTCAATTGTTATTACCTGGAGATAGCTTGGGCAGCCCTGAGCAAAAAGCGATAAGTAAATCTGTAGACAATCTACTGCAAGATTTCTTTGCAAGCCAATACCTTAAATATTATGATCAAAAATATTCTCATGTAAGGGATTCAAATCTTTTTGACCCTAAAACAGTTCCGGATTCTATCTATGCAAACAGGTTAAAGTTGCTTCCTACCACCATGGATATGACTTATAACGACAAAGTCCGCTCATTTATAGAATTTTATGTAAACCGCAATAGAAGAAGTGTTTCGGCAATGCTTTCTTTGTCAAAGTACTACTTCCCTATATTTGAAGAGGTTTTAGACCAAAACCACTTACCCTTAGAACTGAAATATTTAGCTGTAATCGAATCTGCATTAAATCCTAATGCCGTATCTCGTGCAGGAGCTACCGGTTTATGGCAATTTATGTACGGCACAGGAAAAATGTACAATCTCGAAATCAATTCTTTAGTTGATGAACGTCGAGACCCTGTAAAAGCGAGTGCGGCAGCGGCTCGTTATTTAAAAGATTTATATGCTATATATAAAGATTGGTCATTAGTTCTAGCTGCGTATAATTGTGGTCCGGGGAATGTAAATAAAGCCATTGCACGTTCGGGAGGAAAAGAAAATTTTTGGGAAATATATGATTATCTGCCTGCTGAAACACGGGGCTATGTGCCTGCATTTATTGCTGCTACTTATTTCATGAATTATTATAATGAGCATGGTATTATGCCTCCGGAAAACAAGTTTCCTGTTATTACGGATACGGTTATGATTCATGAAGATTTGCATTTACAGCAGATTTCCGAAGTATTAGATGTTCCTATTGAACAGTTACGGTCGTTGAATCCCCAATATAAGAATGATATAATACCGGGTAACAGTGAAGCGTATTCGTTAAAACTACCTATTAATATTATTCCGCAATTTATCGAAATGTCCGATTCTATATATCAGCGTAATTCGAGTTTCTTTTTTTCTCAGCCTACACATTTTTTAAATGCCCAGCAAAGTAGTTCGAGACATACAACTACGAAGATTTTCCACACTGTACGCAGCGGAGAAACTTTAGTAAAAATTGCGGATAAATATGGGGTAAATACATCTGATGTAAAAAAATGGAATAAGCTCAAATCATCAAAAGTTGCTGTAGGCAAAAAATTGACCATTTATCGTCAAAGTCCTTTATCATCCGCCAATAATAATTCTACAGCTGTAAATTCTACACAAAACAAACCGGCAGCAGACACATCTAGTACTGCAAGCGGACAAACAGTAAAGCCGGAAAAGAATAAACCGGCGGTTAGTTCGAAAAGTCCGAAAATTCATGTTATTACACAAGGTGAAACTTTATCGAGCATTGCCAGAAAATATGACATAAGTCTTTCTGCTCTTACATCTGCTAATAACCTTAGTAAAGATAAACCTATCCATGCCGGACAAAAGCTAAAAATTCCTGCTAAGTAATCTAAAAGTTTTATTACATAGGTTTCTCGCTTTATATAGCTTCTTTGTGTAGTTTAAAATTCCATGAACGTAAAGTAGTCTCATCATAATGATTGTGGCAAGTGATGTGTAACGAGTAAGTGAAAATCTTGAAATAAAAAAAACAGACCAATGAAATACTTCATAATAGCCGGAGAAGCCTCTGGAGATCTGCATGGTTCGAACCTTATGCGGGGATTAAAGCAGAAAGATTCTGATGCTCAATTCCGGTTTTGGGGAGGTGATTTAATGCTGGCTCAAGGAGGCGAATTGAGAAAGCATTATAAAGATTTGGCATTTATGGGTTTTGTAGAAGTCGCCATGAATTTGCGTACTATTTTTCGAAACCTTGATTTCTGCAAAAAGGATATTATTGATTACAAGCCTGATGCGATTATTTTAATTGATTATCCGGGTTTTAACCTGCGGATAGCCAAATTTGCCAAAGAGCAGGGTATTAAAGTATTTTATTATATATCTCCCCAAGTTTGGGCATGGCATAAATCTCGCATCAAGCAAATTCGCAAAGATATAGATAAGCTATTTGTAATCCTTCCTTTCGAAAAAGATTTTTATGCAAAACATCATGTAGAAGTCGATTTTGTAGGTCATCCTTTGCTGGATGCCATCGCTAATTATCAACAAAGCAGTCAAACTGACGATTTCAGGCAAAGAAACCAACTTTCGGAAAAACCGATTATTGCTTTACTGCCCGGAAGCCGTAAACAAGAAATTACCAATATGCTGCCTGTTTTGGGTTCTTTAGCTAAGAATTATCCTGATTTTGAATTTGTAATCGCAGGTGTAAAAAATTTTAGTCCCGATTTTTATCAGGCTATCTATCCTGATGCTTCTCTTAAAATTATATTTAATCAAACCTATGATTTATTACGCCACGCCCATTCGGCTGTGGTAACTTCGGGAACGGCAACACTAGAAACTGCATTGTTTAATGTACCTGAGTTTGTATGCTATAAAGGCAATATTGTAAGTTATTGGATAGCCCGTATGTTTATCAAAACGATAAAATATATTTCGTTGGTTAATTTGATTATGGATGCGCCTGTTATTCCTGAGCTTATTCAACATGAAATGAATAGAAAAAATGTAAAGTTCCATTTCGACAGATTAATAAATGATGATGCTTACCGTGAGCAAATATTTGCAAATTTTGCTTTATTAAAAGAGAAACTGGGGGGGCAAGGGGCTTCTGAAAAAGTTGCAGACTTGATTTTAAAGTATATACAGCCATAATTTTATTTGATATATTATCATACACAACATTTCGGTTGTTTGTACGTTTAATTCTAACACTTTTATAAAACATAAACATGGACAAAATACGCATTCTTTGGGCAGATGATGAAATTGATTTATTAAAACCTTATATTTTATTTTTGAAGGAGAAAGGCTATGAGGTTATTCCTTCAAACAGCGGCAATGAAGCTTTGGATCTGCTTAAAGAGCATTCGATTGATATTATATTTCTGGATGAGAATATGCCCGGTTTATCGGGTTTAGAAACTTTGGATTTAATTAAAAGCCAATATCCTAATATTCCGGTAATCATGATTACCAAAAACGAAGAGGAATCGATTATGGAACAGGCTATCGGTTCTAAAATTTCGGACTATCTGATCAAGCCTGTAAATCCCAACCAAATTTTGCTTATACTTAAAAAACATCTGGAAACCAAACGTTTGGTAAGCGAAAAATCTACCTCTTCTTATCATCAGGAATTCCGTACCATCGGCATGGAATTGTCGCCCAAAATGCCTTATGAAGAATGGATTTCGATTTACAAAAAGCTTGTGTATTGGGAATTAGAGCTTTCAAACTCTCAAGACGATAATATTCTTGAAATCTTCAAAACCCAAAAAGAGGATGCAAACCGTTTATTCAGCAAATTTATTGAAAATAATTATGTAAACTGGCTTGATCCTAAAACTACAGAAAAACCTCCTTTGTCTCACACGGTATTAAAGGATAGATTATTTCCGCTCCTTAATGATGACATGCCTACATTTTTGATTGTGATAGACAACTTGCGCTACGACCAATGGAAAACTATACAGCCAGTTGTTGAGCAATATTTTAAAGTAGAGAAAGATGATTTATACTGCAGCATTCTGCCTTCGGTTACACAATTTGCGAGGAATTCATTGTTTGCCGGATTACTCCCTTCTGAAATAGCTAAAAAATACCCTCAACTATGGGTAGATGAGGATGAAGAAGGTCATAAAAATCAATATGAAGCCGACTTATTAGGCGAATATTTGAAACGATATGGAAAGGATATAAAATATACATATCATAAGGTATTGAATTTAACTTATGGAAGGCGTATGCTGGATAATATGCACACTTTGATGCAGAATAAATTGAATGTTATTATCTATAATTTTGTGGATATGCTTTCGCATGCCCGCACTGATTTGGATATTATCCGCGAACTTGCTGATGATGAAAGGGCTTACCGCTCGATTACACTTTCGTGGTTTGAACACTCATCTCCTTTATTTGATATCTTAAAATGGTTGTCGGATAAAAAGGTAAATGTTGTGATAACCACCGACCACGGTTCCGTAAAAATTAATAGTCCTGTAAAGGTAAAGGGTGATAAAAATATTTCTACGAATCTACGCTATAAATCGGGAAGGATTATGGACTATAATCCGAAAGAAGTATTTGAAATCAAAGATCCTCAAAAAGCATTTTTACCTAAACTGAATGTAACGTCGTCCTATATCTTCTGCCGAGAATATGACTTTTTTGCTTATCCGAACAATTATAATCTGTATGTAAATTTTTACAGAAATACATTCCAGCATGGAGGTATTTC
>JAVBQU010000144.1:0-7863 GCA_031548675.1 Bacteroidales bacterium | reverse complement strand
TTTACAGTAAAATCTTTATTTAAGTAGATACCTTTAAAAAAACAATCTTGTTGTACTTTGTATTTATTTTCAGCAATTTTGGCAAAATCGGGCAGTTGGAGATCAGCTTCCGTAATACCGTTTATCAGTTTAATTTCTCCCAAATGATTGCTTGCTATCGCCCACGAATAAAGAGGTAAGGCAACATCGAAGGGTAGGGGATAATCGTTGATATTTTGCAAATAATCTTTGAGTAAACCCATATCCAAAATAGAATTTCTGTCCGATTTTTCTTCCGGATTCGAAGTCGCATAACACATCAAATACCCTTTTGCAACGGGCGGAATACCGGTTTTGTTTTTAAATTTCACTTGGTGCATACGAATGGTGCAAGTAATTTTTTTACCCGATATTTTTTTTAGCTGTGTAAGAAATGCAAAATAAGCTGTACGGGTAGTTTCTGTCCAATCGCAGTCAATCTGAATTTCTTCACTTGATGATAACTGATTGCTTTCCCGTATTTCATTAATCAATTGGTTAATATGCTGTGCCAACTCTTCAATTTTCTGATTCGTAATTCCTCGCAAAGTTCGATTGGTAATAAAAACTACCGGAACATATTCGGCTTGCAATTGAATACTATCTAATTTATTCAATTTGGCTTTAGGAACTATTTGTCCGTTCTCTTCGTCTACATCGAAAAAACGCAGATAAAGTTTGTTGCAGCCGAGCTTTTGAAAATAATCTGCTTCTGTGCTGTCAATGGCAAACTGGCTTTTCCAATGGTAAAAGCTGACATGATGTTTGGTCTCATGCTTACAATTGTAAAACATTGACAAACAAAAAAGGAAAAGGAGAATAGGTTTTAATTTCATGGTTTTATTTTTTATTCTTTAGATTATCGTCACATGGAATACGCCATAAATAAACATTTACGTTTTGTATGAACTGTGTTCTTACGGCTATTTTTTCTATTAATTGTTTACGATTTAACAAGAAAAATCATAAGATGATTCTCCAACCTTTTTTACTATTTCATCTTTGTCGGCTTGTGATGACAAAAACAGCTCGACTCTTTTGTATTCATAGTCGGGAGAGGTATCGAATATGAAATCGGGCTTACCATCATTATCCAAATCGCCAACCCAAAGTATCTGTACAAATGTGTCATTGAACGTGGGAATAGATAACAATAGTTGCTTTTTGCCTGAACTCTTTTCCAATAAATAGAGTTTATAATCCTTTACAACATCCCATCTTTGAGGTGTTTTGAAACCATCTATCCACGCTTCATTGCTTTCAACCGTTATTCCTTCTCCATGAAACGAATATTCTTTCTTATTAAATTCAAAACTCATTTGCTCTTCCACCCAAATATTTTTCTTCTCTAAAATTAAGGTATTGATATTTACTTTTTGAGCTTTTAATCCGCTGATTAATAAAAGGGGATCTCTTTGAGATCTGATGATTGTGGCTGAATCTTGAAGACAATCGTCATAAGCTTTCTCTATTTGGACTTCGGCTTTTTTTAAGAAATATTTCTTTGTATCCAAATCTTGGTAAAAATCGCACCATCCACCCGAAAGCATATCATTGAAATCGGACAGCTCGCTTCCCCTATACATGGCAGGTAGCATGATTTGTACGTTTAATTTTTTTTTGGTTGTATTATTTTCTTGTGCCATCGCTGCATTTTCGCAACATAACAGAACAAGGCAAAAGATAAGTTTGATTATATATTTCATATCAAATTTTATTTTTCAGGTAATGGATAAATTCCTTCGTCGAGTGGAAGATATTTTTTTGAATAATCTTCCTTTTCTTCAAAATGTCTGGTTTTGGGGTTATACAAAAAAATGTATTTGACAGGGATACGGATGTTACTGCTCGGATTCTCCGAAACATCATCATTTTGATTATAGATAATGTTTCCTGAAAAAATCAAATCGTTATATCCATCTTTATTTATATCTTTTACCGTCCGGTTCAGCTCGTATGGTTCATTCACATGCTTATCGCTGTGCTCATCGTAGGTTCGTGGAAAATAAGCCGAAAATCCGTCGTACACATTTTCGAGCGTATCAGAAGAAATCTTGTATAAGGCATGGCAGCCGTTTCCTTTGCCTGTAACAAAAACTGCTAATAGCAACGGGTTCTGTTTGGGAAATACATTCAACAGTTCAAAACGACTGGCATCAAGAACAGCAAGTAATTTTCCTTGTACCGTGAACAAAAATTGAAATTTCCACGGATAAGATGCCATTGCACCATCATGATAGTTGTATTCTAAAAGGATAAAATTATTGTTCGAACCATACAGTTTGATTTTTTTGTAGTGTGTAATCGTTCCGTCAATTCTCACTTGATTTGCATCAATCAATTTTTTCAGAAACAATGCGGTATCGGCAATGAAAGGATATTCCTGAATGATAGGGTACTGCTTGCCCACATGAAAACCAAAATATTTCTGATCAAATGCTACATCTGTTTCTGTATTTTCAACTTGTACTTCTGGTATGGAATTATCGCTTGTATTCTCTTCTTTCAGTCTTTCCCAACACGATTTGGTAGGTTCAAAGGTTTTTCCGTTGAAAGTAAACACACATTCACACGAATTAAATGGAGCATTTGAGAGGTCTTTTTCTTCATCCCATGGATATAGAGTAACATATTTTTCTGAATTCCCACAACTGCAATTATCAGTAGTGTCGTAAGTTGTGTAAATTACAGAAATTGTTCTAATATTGTTATCATTATTATACCGGAGCTCTCCTCTACAACCAGCTCCATTATTCTCAAAATAAGTAGGCTGGGTTAATGAAGAAGCAAAATCTTTCACAAAAGCGTCATTTTGTATTTTTACAAGCATAATATAATTTTCAATATCACATCGTCTGCATTCAGGGGTATTCCCTTGAAACAAATATTTAACGCCTTCTAATGTTTCAAAAGTATCAATGCTTGTATAACCATCTTTGTTAAAAATTGAATCTTGAACCGGTATTACAATATTTTTCTTATAATCAACATAAAATATCATTGAAGTATCTGTCCAACAACCCCATCGATTACAGTCTAATAATACAAAATTGTAGAATTTACTATCTTCTGATTTGATGATGCGAAGATTTGATGTTACTTGTAGTTGTGTTAGATTATTTCCTATGAAGTTTCTATGAGTAATAATTTCGGTTAGATTTATTATAATTTTCCAACGTGTAAAAGAAAAAGCATTATCAAGATTTATAGAATCTTGATAGCTCAATGTGGTATCCTTTTTTACTGTATATTCTTTTATGTCTTTTTGAGTAAGTCCTAATTCGTACAAGCTATAAAATGTATTACTATAATCATCTGTCAGAAGAAATTCATAACTTAGATTATTGAGTTCATCATAAATCTTCAAATACCGATTGGTTTCTGCAATCAGTTTATCAATACTTTCCGGTTTTTGGCTGAAAGTATTATTTACTAAGAGCAGAAGAAGTATTATAAAAGATTTTTTTTTCATTGCCATATTTTTTAGATTGGATATGATAGATGTTTTAGACAATTTCAATAGAATGGGCTGCTAGATGCCTTCTTTTTCTAAATAAAAATATTGGGGAAATATTGAATCTTTTTCCATTTCATTTATTTTTTTTATCCATTCAGGAAATTTATATTTTACCTCAATTACAGAATCATTTACTAATTTATATTCACAAAAAGCATCTCCCTGTTTCGGATATCTTTTTATTCCATTTGATTTTTTTAAAAAGTCCATTTCTAATAAACAATCTGTTTTATATGACCATAATAGTTCAATTTTATCGGTACCCGTATAATAATGATTTGTAAAAAACCAATATAAACACTGACCATGAAATTGATAAACCGCAAATTCCTTCTGAAAAACAATTCTTACCCAGTAACTTGCTGAATCATTCTGCTTTGCATACCAAAAATAATCTATTGTATCAGATATATAATCTCCAATTTTCTTTGTTTCAATTTTATTGCTGTCTAACAACTTGCTAACGTATTGATTTTCTATTGAATTTATTTTGTTTGAAGCATCTTTCTTTTGGTTATTTCTTTCACAACCGATAATAGTTATAATTAATGCTAATATTAATACGGATTTTCTCATATTTATTTTTTATCAATAGAAGTTCGTATTTTTATATAATTTCCTTTTGCTTTAAAAAGCTCTGTTTGATAGAACTTGAAAGCAGTTCGGTAGTCCTTATTTTCGTGCCTGAAAATATGCCGTAAACGATTCGCAATTGCTGATTAAATCGTCATAATCATCAGGATATTCACGAGCTAATTGTTTATAGTATTTATTTTTGTTTAAACGCCTGTTTATTTCTTTCTCACTATAATCGTTTGTAGATAAAGTAAGAGAATATTGATATGCAATGTTGTATTTTTCGCAACGCCCAGCCATACGGAGGCATAGAGCAGCAAATTTTTTGTTTTTAGCCGTTTCATGGGCTTTCTGATAATATTTTTGAGCATGTAAGCAGCCAAAGTAATCATCATCATCTTCCAATAAAGTAGGTGTTGCATTCCCTGTCCAGTAATAACGTTTCATCAACCATGAATTACCATATTGCGTCATATTGAAATACGCATTTCCCACCAAGAAATAATAGTAATCGCGGTCGGGATTTTGCGGATTTTCGGCTTTTTTCAAATATTCCAGTATTTTCGCTACCAACTCGTATTTGTTATAGCTGACCGTGTCGGCGGCTGTTTTGCTGTGTTCATTGTAAAAATTGGTGTAAAACGGATTAGCAGCCAAATATTCTTTGTAAGGATAAACGCTTGAATTCCATAAAGTATCGTTTACAGCTTTGAAGGCTTGCAAGGCATTATTTAATTCATCCTGACGCATATATTTAGTTCCCAACAAATCATATAATCTATCAATCTTAGAGGTAATCCGTCCATATTTCCATTTAGAAAAAGCATCTTGTTTCGAAGCATTTGCTTTAATATCCGAAATCAGTTTTTCAACTTGTTCAGGTGTATATTGAGCATCCATATAGAAAAAGTAACCGGTATAAAAATCGGCATACAAGGTACAGTGTCTTAGTTTGGTACGCCAATAAATTCCGTTATCCCAATCCCAATCAGGATATTCTTCGCCTTTTTTGTTTTTCTTAGAATATAGCAAAGCCGCATCAGTGGTATTGTTTTTAAATTCCAATTCACGCCCAACGGCAAAAATGAATCTCGAATCAGTATCATATTTCATCAATGCGGTTTTTACAGAAGGTAAAATAACGGCTTCATTCGGTTTTTGATTGGCTGTGAGCGTTAAAGCCTCCAATTTTGCGATAAAAGCAAGCCCTTCAGGATTTAAAGTTTTGAGATAAGGCGAATGTATTTCATTCAAAACCGAAGCATAGTCGCCAGCCATAAACAAAAGATAAACTTTTGCCGTTTGCCAAAGTGCAGGATCATGTACCTTTTTGAAATCGGCTTTATTGATAAAATCCATAACTTGACGGGCATACTTTCGGTCTTCCTCAATTCTTTGCAGCATAATGTTTGCATTATCTTTACTTGGGTCGTCGTTCCACCCGAAAGAATATTCTCCGTAATGCAGTGCAGGTCCCAATTCGGTGTAGTACGGTGTACAAATCCAGTCTTCCAGTTTGCTTACTTCCCTGAGGAGTAAAAAATCCAATCCATCGAAATTAGGTGATTGGGTGTATATTTTCTGCAAAACATCCAAGCCTTTAGCAGGATTGCGGACAGCATATAGCAATTCTATCCATGATTTTTCTTGAGCATTCGCCGCTTTTTCCAATACATCTTCTATCGGAATTTTTCGGTCGGTGTTTTGGCAAACTACAAAACGCTTGTCGGGAGCATTGACAAATACCTGTGCCAAAAGATAATTTTTATATGTGTCATCTTCAAGTGTAAGGCAGTAAAAATAAGTACTCCAGTAATAAACAATATTTTGAGTTTTGGATTTCTCATAAACGGCCTTATAGAGTCTTTGAATAATTTCACTATCGCCGTTATAATAAGCCAAACGGATGGCTAAAAAAGCATAACGGCATTTGAGGTCTTCGTCTTTAAGCCGTTTGATTTCCGATTCGGCTTGCTTAATTAATTGTTCTCGCTTGGGAATTTTAACCACTTCGCGGCGTTCCCAAGGGTCGTCCAAAATACTATTAAAAGGTTCGCATTGTTTGGCAAAGTTCAAATATTTAATAGCTTCAATATCTTTATTTACAGAAAGGTATTGAATAAAACTGTTTTCGTCTTTTATATCGGCTGTAATTTGGTCTTTAGTATAAACGGCTTCGTGAATATCATCGAGCGAAGGTTTTCCTTGACAGCGTTTTTGCCACAGCAGCAAATTTGCCTGCAACCCCGATTTATATCCATCAGCATTTATTTGATAATCATCATTATCGTAATTATAAGAATAAATATTAGCAGTATAATTAAATAGGGAATAATCGTTTAAGTTAAAACTTCTGGGATTTAACAGATTAAACCGAACCTCATCTCCGTAAGGATAATAAGGTCCGCAGGCGTAAGCCGGAATGCAGATACTATTTACTAAAATTAGTATAGAAAGAATTAAGCGTTTCATAATCGTATTGTTGAATATTTTTACTGTCTAAATGAAATAACGAAATGGTTGTTTGCTTATCAAAGCGGATGTATTCTTTTAACAATGCAATACTTTTTGTGGTTTCTTCGGAAGTGGTTTCTTCCAACTTGATTTTGTCGCCTTTACGCAGGTAAAAATCGTCAATCTCAATATCTTGTTGTACCTCATACCAAAAAGGTTTGATAGATTTTAAAGACGACATTTTAATCTGTGTAGTATCCCAATTTATAACACCCTTAAATTCATTATTCTGATAAATATATATCCACGAATAAACCGGCAGGGCAATATCCAGATGGATGGGATATTTTTTAGCGTCTTTCAAATACAATTCCAGTTCAGGATTGTTTTGAATAGAATTTTCGTTTTCTTTTGATAAAGGCGGAATAAGGTTGTAGCACATTAAAGTAGCTTTGTCCACAGGCGGAATTCCCATTTTATCGGGATATTTGTAAGGATACAGCCTGAGTGTACACGAAATGATTTTTGAACTTTTCTTTTTAATGATTTCCAACAGATGAAAATAATTATCTTTGGTTTTTTCCGTCCAGTCGCAATCTATTTGAATTTCGTTATAAGTGTTTCTTCTATCACTTATATGGTCTTTGTACAACTTATCTATAAAAAACAGGATATTATCGGCTAAGGTATCCACAATATCTTGAGAAACATTTAGCAATACTTCATTTTTGATATATATAGTGGGAATAATTTCAATGTTATCCATAATTGCATTGAGTTCGGGATTGGGAACAGAATGGTAATGAGAACTTCCGTTACTGTCTTTCACTTCCTCCCACTAATCGTAATTATATCTTATCCGCAAATAAGATTTTGATACAGGTTTGTTGTTGAATACAGGGTCTTTTTCTATTTCGAAGAATTTGACATACAGTTTTTGGATTTGTAACTCTTGTATTTGTTTGAGTTCTTTGTCGTTCAAATCATATTCCCTGCTTTTCCAATAGTAAAAAGCCCGTTCCACAGATGTGGTGTTGCTTGTACAGGAAAACTGTAATAGGCAATAGGTTATAAGTAAAAAGATGTTTCGGGGTTTCATAGGGTTGGTTTGTTGTGGAGTTGTTGAACTATTGAGTTGTTTAATTATTTTGTTTAGTTACGGGGTAACTTGAAGTCACCCCGTAACTATCATGCGTTTTTCAAAAATCAAAGGCAAGATTGCCATGAAAATTTCAAAAATCAAAACCAAACTTTTCGGTTATTGCTTCATATTTGCAATAGCATACAACGGATATACC
>JAVBQU010000172.1:0-5376 GCA_031548675.1 Bacteroidales bacterium | reverse complement strand
CCAAACCGCATTCCAATTTTCTTCTTCAATCTGCTTGATTTGATAAGAAATTTCGCAAGGCATTTCTACCCAAGTATCAACTTGCAGCATTTGTTCTTCATCAAACAAATCTTTCGGAATATATGCCTGAAAACCGGTTTCGGTTTCTACAAAACTTTCGAAACCTATTTCGCCTAATTCGCTTATTAGAATTTCGGCAAAAGGTTCTACCGGATTTAATATAAATGTCAATTCGAGATAAACCATTTTTTAACTATGAATTATGAGTTATGAACTATAACTTTGAATCTAAAAAGTATAAGGTTAATAAAGTTTGAAAGAAAAACTGTAATACAAAAATAGAAACGTTCCAAACCTTAGAACCTTATAAACTTTATAACATTTACCCTTTTAAAAACTTTGTACTATCGTCAGAAAGTCTTCAGCAATTAAAGATGCACCGCCTATCAAACCACCGTCCACATCGGGGTTGGCAAACAGTTCCTTAGCATTTTTGGCATTGCAGCTTCCGCCATATAGAATTACCGTGTTTTTGGCAATTTCTTTGCCATATTTTTCTACTATCAACGAACGGATAAAAGCGTGCATTTCTTGAGCTTGTTCTGATGTAGCTGTTTTGCCTGTACCTATTGCCCATACAGGCTCGTACGCAATAATAATCTTAGTAAAATCTACAGGGTCTAAATAAAATAAAGATTCTTCTACCTGAGACTTTATCACATCAAAATGACGATTTTCTTCACGTTCAGCCAATACTTCCCCGCAGCAGAAAATAGGACATATTTGATTTTTCAACAAAGACTCTATTTTCTTTGCCAGCATAGTATGGGTTTCTGCAAAATATTTTCTTCTTTCCGAATGTCCTACAATGCAATACTCTACATCCAGAGATGCCAGCATGCCGGCAGAAACTTCTCCGGTAGAAGCACCACTTTCAAATTCAGATACATTGTGAGCTCCTATCGAAAATTCTGTTTCTTGTGCATAATCGGTAGCCATTTCGAGGTAAGGAAAAGGTGTACAGATGATTACTTCAGCCTTAGCATCTATATTTTCCAAACCCTCTGTCAATTCATCCAATAAGGTTTCGGCTTCCTCAAAATTTTTGTTCATTTTCCAGTTTCCTGCTACTATTTGTCTTCTCATATTATGGGTTATTTATTCGCTAACGCTCATGAGAACGCTTCGCTAAGTTGTTGATTTGTTTTCTGTTTATTTGAATTGATTTGATTTTTTCCCCTTCAGGTGCTGCTAAAGTTCATAATTCATCGTTAATATCTTACCCTTGGGTCTAAATATCCATACAATATATCTACTATTATATTAATTACCAAAAGAATAATAGATATAAAAAGTAAAGCTCCCATCACTACCGGAAAATCATATTTATCCAATGCGTCAACCATGGCAACGCCGATTCCTTTCCAGTCGAATACATATTCGATAAAAACCGCTCCTGCCATTAACGATGCAAACCAGCCTGAAGCTGCCGTAATAACAGGATTCAAAGCATTTCGCAATACATGCTTGCGGATAATTCGAAAACTACTTAATCCTTTGGCTTTAGCTGTACGGATATAATCTTGCGAAAGCACATCCAAAACCGAATTTTTAGTTAAACCAACTAATACAGCTAAAGGTCTCATCGCTAGAGTAATTACAGGTAGTATCAGATTCTTTAAATTTAAAAATTCGCCTCTGCCGAAATCATCTACCTCGTACATATTGCCCACCATGTTCAAACCTGTATAATCAGCTAAAACAAAAGCAAAAAGCCACGCCACTAAAATAGCAGCAAAAAACGAAGGCAGCGACATGCCGAAAACCGAAAGCACTAATGAAATCTTATCAAACCAGCTGTCTTTCCAAATTGCAGCACCAATGCCGATAGCTACTCCCAAAACAAAAGCGACCAGCATACTGACAAATGCCAATAAAGCCGTTTGCGGAAAAGCCTCAGCCAAAATACTGGAAACTTCCCGTTTGCTTTGGTACGAACGCCTCAAAAAAGGTTCTTTCAATACTACGGTTTTACCGCCTATTTCGAACAGTGAAAGCGACGAAGGGTATTTTTCTTTGCTATAATAAAAAAAACTCCCTTTATCACGGCTTTCATACAGCGAAATAAAAGATAAATCATTGAGATAGGCTCCATATTGCACAATGAGCGGTTTATCCAAGCCCAACTCTTTGTTTATGAGTTCAACGCTCGAAATGTCGGCACGCTGTCCAAGCATCATGCGGGCAGGGTCGCCCGGTAACACATTGAACAACACAAAAACAATGGTTATTACACCCCATAGGACTAATAAACCATAGAATAGCCGCCTTGCAATAAATTGAAACACTATATTTTACCTGATTATAAAACCTAATTATTTTCAAAGCGAAATTACAAATAAAATATCAGTTATTGAAGCATTTAGGCAAATGTTGCTTGATTTTAGCTAACATATTGTGGATAAGAAATTATTTGTTCAAATACTTTTTTATGAAAAAGAAGCAATCGAAGACAAACTGAAATATTTGTTTTATATACAAATACTCCCTGTAAGATTTTTAAACCTTGCAGGGAGTATTATAAATGCTGTAAATATTTAATTTACCTAGAAGCTCTAAAAATACCTTTTTTGGGAGTAATCATTTTTTTAGAAGCAAATGAAGTTGAAGGTTCATAGTACCATTTTACAGTATTAGGAATATTTGTCGTAAATTGAAATTCAGACACTTCGGAACCTTCAACTTTTGAGACAACAAATGCACAGGCATTCCAGCCTTTTTTTAAAGATAAATTATAAATAAATTTCCAGTCATCTCCATCGTCATATTGATAGCCACTTACCTGACAATCATCTGTTGAGTAAATGAATATAACATCTGCATCGCCCACTCTATCTTCTTCTCTGCTATAATCATAATTGTCGCACAAAAACTGTCCAACCTCATTGCCATTATACACAGCACAAAAATAAGTATTATCATTTACTTTTACGTTTTCATTACTTATAATAACAGTTGATGGAACTGTCTCAGATAATAGTTTCAGGTATTCTGTGCCTACAGTGTTTGGTAAGATTACAGTAAACGAATTGTTTGAAAATGGAGTGGATGCAATGTATTTATTAATACCTTCAGACATGTCATATGCAGAAGCATGAACTGTGCTAATACCAGTAATAGCTGTACCTCCAATTTTTACAGTAAGTTTGTTTTCAACAAGATTAACACCTGTCAGCGTTGTGTCTGTACTTCCTCCACTAGGTTTATCATCATTTTTACTTTTATCACATCCGGCTAAAAGAGCAATTGTACAAATTGCTGTAAATAAAACATACCATTTTTTCATAGTTTTAGATTTTTAAATTACGCTTACTCGTAAGGCTTTTCAGCATCGTCCATTAATAATATTAGGTTTGATTAATAATTTGAAATTCCCAATAATTGTTTTGTGCTTTTTTTAGATGTAATAATCAATTGATTATTACGGGAACAAAATTAAACATATTTTTGTAAAAGCAAAAATATGTTTTGAGAATTCATGTTTTGCATGCTTAATAACTGCTATTGCAGAATGTAAATAAAAACTAAAGCGTTAATGTAATCTTTTGAGGAATCAATAGGCTTGTATCTCCGTGGTTAATAAATACATCACGGACTATGGAAGATGAAATAAAACTATGCTCAGGAGCAGTTAAAAGAAAAATGGTTTCGATATCCGAATGTAGTTCTTTGTTTACCTGTCCGATTGCCCGTTCGAATTCGAAATCGGCAGCAGTACGTAACCCTCTTAAAATAAAATTAGCTCCTATCTTTTTACAGAAATCTACAGTCAGTCCTGTATAGATTTCTGTTTTAATTTGAGGACAATCAGAAAAAGTTTGCTCTATCCATTGTTTGCGGTGAGAAAGCGAAAATAAATGCCGTTTATCCGCGTTTTCGCCAATGGCTATAATAATCTGATCAAAAAGCGGGATAGCTCTGCGGACAATAGATTCATGTCCTTTGGTTATAGGGTCGAAAGAACCGGGAAAAACTGCTATTCTCATTATATATTAGAGTTGAAAGTTTGTAAAGTGCGAATGTTTATAAAGTGAGATATGAAACGTAAGAAAGAAGAAATTTTTTCATCTCAGCTACTAAATTATAATTCATCGTTTATCGTTTAAAGCCTCTTCCGATATTTTTTCATTAAACACCCAGATGAGGCGTAAAGTAAGAACATTATTTTTTAAGGTTACAGGTCCATCTACAGGATAAATCTTAGTTCCTATCGGGGCTAAAGAATATTCATAACGGGCATTAAATTTTAATTGCTTGTATAATCTAAAGCGGACATCTACCATAATAGAAAAATCATTTTTCTTAAAAATGCTTGATTCTACAGAAGAAGCTGTTTGTCGTCCGCCCTCTATTTCGTCTACTCCAACCAATCTGCTCCACGCAAAACCAATACCGCCGGAAACTATTTTATGGTCTTCGTAAAATAGCAAAAATGGGATTTGGGCATAATTCAAGGTTGCCTTGTAGTAAGGAGATGCACCTGTATCGACAGGAGAAAATTCTTCATAAGAGCCTTTTTGAGAATATAAAAGTTCCATGCTGGCAAAGAATGTTGATTTTTTATTTAACGGTACAATAACTCCTGCACCTAAATTAGCTCCCCATTTGTGAAAACCATATAGGTTATCGCCGTCTATTTGCGATACATTCGTGCCTGCAAATAAAGCTCCGCGTATACGTTGAGCCTGTAACATGTGGACAGATGCTAGTATAAAGAATATTCCTAAAAATATAAAGCGTAATGTTTTTTTCATAAAACAAATTTTAGATATGGTGCTATTAGTAACGTGTAATCATAATTAATATTATGATATTTCAAGATTGATGTTTATAATAATTTTTTTGATACTCTGAGATTTCAAAATTAATCATTCAACATTCATCGTTTATCATTCTACCTTCATGCTCAATTGTATGCGTTTTCTCGGCACATCCACATCTATGATTTTGACTAAAACTTTTTGATTGATTTTTACCACTTCGTTAGGGTCAGATATAAAACGATTTGCCATCTGGCTTACATGTACCAATCCGTCCTGATGTACCCCGATATCTACAAAAGCACCAAAAGCTGTAATATTGGTTACAATACCCGGTACTACCATTCCTATATGTAAATCCGAAATAGAATTAATAGTTTTATCAAATTCAAAAATCTCGAATTGCGTTCTGGGGTCTCGTCCCGGTTTATCCAATTCCTGCATAATATCATTAAGCGTAGGTAAACCACAGTCGGCAGTTACAAACTGTTTTATATCTATTTTAGAACGTATATCTTTGTTCTTCAATAAGTCATTGATAGTGCAATGGTATTGG
>JAVBQU010000211.1:0-8321 GCA_031548675.1 Bacteroidales bacterium | reverse complement strand
TATGTTCAAGTTCCTGTTAATTTGGCTCACGGAGAAGATATGATATACACATTCGCACAAAAATTCCATGGAAAGAACCTTATAGGTACCTATCCGCTGCAAGCCTATGTAAAAGTTGCCGGCGATACCGTAACTTACAATGACCAGCTGGCTTTTGCCAAGAACCTTACAGCCGAAAGAATAGACACCGTAGATTTATCAGTAAGTTTATTATATCCAAGAACATATAATAAAACTTCAGATTCAGTAGCCGTAAGAATTAAAAACCGTGGCAATATAGCAGCCTCAAACTTTAATGTAGACTATACTGTTAATGGAATTACTTACCCAGGAGGATTTGTTACGGCATCTATTGCGGTGGGCGATTCATTAGATTGGTCTATGACGAATAAATTCAGTACAACAGAAGACAGCATTATTCTGAAAGCTTATGTATCCCATATAGCCGATATCAACCGGATGAATGATACTGTAACAGCCAAGCTGTACGCGAAGAACCAAGATTTACAGATATCATCAATAGATCTTCCATCTTCTAAGTTCAGTAATGCAAATATGAATACGGTAACTGTGAAAATTAAGAATATAGGAGTACAAAATGTTTTGGCAGGCGAAGCCATACCAGTATCCTATACTTTTGGAACACAAACTTACGGACCAGAACTTTATACAGCAGGTTTAGCAGCAGGTACTGAAGTAACCTATACATTCAAAACTAAGTTTGCAGGCAACTGTACCCTTACAAAAACTACTTTAAAAGCTAGAACTATGGTAGTTGGAGATGTTAATGTAGGCAATGACGAAAAATCTGTTGACCTAGATCCGATAGTTATCGATGTAGCCGTAGGAGCTTTTGACAAGCTGACCTATGACAGTACCGGAGCCAATGTTCTAAAAGTGAATTTTACCAATAATGGCGGCGATACCATTTATAATCTCCCTGTCCACTACAAGATAGGCTCAGGTTCCGACGTCAATGACACTATTCCAGTGCTTGCACCCGGAGCAACTAAGCTGTTCTCATTTGCACAAACCTTTACCAATGCATCAGGAGGATCTATTGATGTAACCGTTTGGATAACATCCTATACTTGCGATGCAGACCAGTCAAATGATATCAAGGTAGTAACGATCAAAAGTACAGGCATATCCGATTTACTTTCAGAAAGCAATTACCTGAACCAAAACTATCCTAACCCTGCGATGGGAACCACCAAAGTAGATTACGGCTTAGTTAAGGGCGGCAATATCAAGTTCTATGTATTTAATGCTTTAGGTCAAATGACTTACATCGAACAAGGCTACCGCGAATCAGGCGACCACACTATTACTTTAGACGTCTCAGCCTATTCAAGCGGCGTTTACTACTATACTCTCGAAGTGGGAGGACAACGTTTAACCAAACGTATGGTAGTGAACAAATAAACAAAACACCTTCAGGAAGAAGAACAGAAAGGGCTGTCCAAACGGACAGCCCTTTCTGTTTATATGAAATTTATCCACATGGACTAAAATTTCAGCCAAAACAACGTAACTTTACATTCTCAATTGTTTATTAGGTTAAATTTGATTTTATGTTAATTATCAAATAAATGTTCAGAAGAAAAATTTCAGATACAAGTAAATAAAATACGAGATACACGAGAAATAATGAATTCTCGACTCAGTTATCATAAATATGTAAACTTGTAGTTCCTGAATTTTTACTTAAACAAATAAACAGTTCAACAACTCAACATCCTAAATTATGCCGGCTTTCACTCATTTACACGTTCATACACAATACTCAATTTTAGATGGCGCTGCCAATATCAAGGAACTCATTAAAAGGGTTAAGGAATTGGGCATGGATTCATTGGCTATCACCGATCATGGAGCCATGTATGGTGTATTGGAGTTTTTCAATGAAGCCCAAAAGCAAGGCATTAAACCTATTTTGGGTTGTGAAATGTATGTTGCCGACAATCGTTTAGAAAAAAAAGGTAAAGAAGACCGGAGCGGATACCATTTGATTTTATTAGCTAAAAACAAAACCGGATATGAGAATATTGTAAAACTTTGTTCCTTAGGTTTTAAAAAAGAACATTTTTATTATACACCCCGTATAGACAAAGAATTATTACGTCAATACAACGAAGGTGTTATTGCATCCTCTGCCTGTTTGGGCGGCGAAATTTCGCAGAATATCTTAGCCCGTAATCCCGCAGGAGCCGAAAAAGCTTTACAGGAATACCGCGATATTTTTGGAGATGATTTTTATTTGGAATTGCAAAATCATGGTTTAGAAGAGCAGCAGTTTGTAAATCAGGAATTGATTAAACTTTCGCAAAAACATGGTGTAAAACTGATAGCTACCAACGATACCCACTTTATCAATAAAGCCGATTACGAAGCCCATCATATCCTGATATGCCTTAATACGGGCAAAGACTTTGATGATAAAGAAGGCATGCACTATTCGGGCGAAGAATATATAAAATCGCCGGATGATATGGCAGCTTTGTTTCCCGAGTGCCCAGAAGCTTTAGAAAACACGCAGGAGATTGTCGATAAGGTGGAAAATTTTAAGCTGCAAAGAGATATTTTACTCCCTACATTTCCACTTCCCGAAGGCTTTACCGATGAAATGGAATATCTTCGTTATTTAACAAAAAAAGGGGCAGAAGAACGTTATGGTGAATTAACCGAAAAAATCCAAGCCCGTTTAAAATTCGAATTGGACACGATTGAGCGGATGGGATTTCCGGGTTACTTTTTGATTGTACAGGATTTTATCAATGAAGCCAAGCATAACTTAGGTGTGGTAGTAGGACCCGGACGGGGTTCAGCTGCCGGTTCCGTAGTAGCATATTGTACAGGTATAACCAACATAGACCCGATAAAATACGATTTGCTTTTCGAGCGTTTCCTTAATCCCGAACGTATAAGCATGCCCGATGTGGATGTAGATTTTGATGATGATGGCAGGGAGCGGGTTTTGAAATATGTAATAGATAAATATGGCGATGACCATGTGGCACAAGTAGTAACTTTCGGTACTATGGCTGCCAAATCCTCCATCCGCGATGTGGCACGGGTTTTAAAACTGCCTTTAGCAGATTCCGACTTTTTAGCCAAAATGGTTCCCGAAACGCCCGGAATATCATTAGATAAAGCCTTTAAAGAAGTACCCGAATTTGCAGCTAAGCGAGATAAAGGTACCGAATTGGAAAAAAAGGTATTGCAGTTTGCTCAAACCTTAGAAGGCTCTGTCCGCAATACCGGAACACATGCCTGTGCGGTGGTGATAGGACCTGACGATTTGTCGAAATACGTACCTCTGGCAGCCCAGAAAGATTCCGAAATGATGGTAACCCAGTTCGAAGGAAAACTTATCGAATCCGTGGGGATGCTCAAAATGGACTTTCTGGGATTAAAAACCCTATCCATTATCAAGTCGGCTTGCGACAATATCTACAAAAGGCACAAAGTGCATATAGATATAGATAAACTACCGTTAGATGATGAAAAAACCTATGAATTATATCAAAACGGAGCTACGGTGGGTACATTCCAGTTCGAGTCCGAAGGAATGCAGGCACATTTGAAAAACCTTAAACCCAACCGCTTCGAGGATTTGATTGCGATGAATGCCCTTTACCGTCCCGGTCCGATGGAATACATTCCTAACTTTATCAACCGGAAACACGGCAAAGAAACCATAGCCTACGATTTGCCCGATATGGAAGAGTACCTTCAAGATACTTACGGTATTACGGTTTATCAGGAACAGGTGATGCTTTTGTCGCAGAAATTAGCTGGATTTACCGGAGGCGAAGCCGACACGCTGCGTAAAGCAATGGGTAAAAAACAACGCGATGTACTGGACAAGATGAAGCCCAAGTTTATCGAAGGAGCCGCCGTAAAAGGACATGACGCTAAAATCTGCGAAAAAATTTGGGGCGATTGGGAAAGTTTTGCCGAATATGCGTTTAATAAATCGCATTCCACCTGCTACTCATTGGTAGCTTACCAAACCGCTTACCTCAAAGCCCATTATCCGGCAGAATATATGGCAGCTGTGCTTACCCACAACTTGAGCGATATTAAAAAGATTACTTTCTTTTTAGAAGAATGCCGCCGTTTGAAATTAGCTGTTTTAGGTCCCGATGTAAACGAGAGTGATTTGGATTTTATGGTTAATAAAAAAGGAGAGATACGTTTTGGATTGGCAGCTATCAAAAATGTGGGCGTTGGAGCATCCGAAGATATTATTAAAGAACGGAATGAAAACGGAAACTTTAAGGATTTTATCGATTTTATCAAACGCATCAACCTCCGCACGGTAAACCGCCGCAATCTGGAAGCCCTAGCCAAAGCCGGAGCTTTCGACTTTTGCAGCGATATGCACCGTGCCCAGTTATTCTATAAAGAAAAAGAAGAAGACCCTGCATTTTTGGAGAAGCTTATAAGGTTTGCTAATAAATATAACGATGATAAAAATTCATCACAAGTTTCGCTTTTCGGCGATGCCGGAGAAACAGAATTTATGACTCCCGATTTTCCCAACATCGAACCTTGGTCGAAGCTCGATATGCTCAAAGGTGAAAAGGAGATGATAGGTTTTTACATTTCCGGTCATCCGCTGGATGCATATGCTACCGAAATGAAGCATTTTTGTAATGTAAATCTGCAAGATTTAGCTACAAATCTGGAAGCCTACAAAGACCGCGAAGTTCGCTTTGCCGGGATTGTAACATCGGCAGCCCACAAAATGACTAAAACAGGGAAACCTTTCGGGCAGATGCTTTTAGAAGATTATGAATCGTCTTACCAGCTAACCTTATTTTCGGAAGATTATTTAAAATACAAAGGATTTTTTACCGAAGGGATTTTTGTTTATATACGGGCTTTGGTGCAGGAACGCAAATGGGGCGACGAAGAGAAGAAACCTTGCGAATTGAAGATACATACTTTTGTTTTGTTGGAGGATGTTTTAGATAGATTTTGCCATAAAATGACCTTGAAATTGGATTTAGAACATATTACGCAGGGTTTTACCCATGCCATGCATGAAATTCTCAAACAATCGAAAGGAAAATGCGATTTAACATTCAAGATTGCTTCCAACGAAGAATATAATCTGGAAGTAAGCATGCCTGCCAAATCGTTTAAAGTAGCCCCTGCCAAGCTTATCGAAAAAATGGAACGTTTTCCGTTTGTCGAAATCGGATTTTAGGAACAATTTTTACATCATTTCTGCAATTTGATTTTGATTATATTTGACGTACTATTTTCTATAAATAGGTATGCATAGTTCTTCATTCGAAAAAATTAAGAGGGATTATATAAATCAATCTACTCCAAAATTAGACCCCTAGAATTTTGACTGTGAGGAACCAAGCAAGAGCCAATCTGTTTGTTTAAAAAAGATTGACTTTGTCAAGTTTAACTACAGTTGCTTTGTCGTCTCTTACCCTTAGCTATGATTTTTAGCTTTGTATTTTTCTATAGAAATCTATTTCTTTCTTGAATTTTTCTACGATGTTTTTTTATCAATGCTATGTTTTCATTTAATAAATCAAAATGATTTATGTTTGTTGCTATGTAAGTAGAGATAATTAATGAAAATATGTTGTTATAATAAAAATTATTCTTACATTTGTACGAAGAATTTTTTAAGCATTGATTAAAATACACATGGAACAAACAGTAAAATTTGCTATAATATTACTTATTAGTAAGTATAATTATTATCAACGTTTATAGATTAGGTTCTTTCTATAGAAAAAAATAGCAGATTTGAAGATATTGCACAGAAATAATAAAAAACTATGATAAACATCCATAAAACAAAAATTGAATATTCACAGGAAAGAATAAGTATTATAGTTTCTCCAAAAAATAGTTGGATTTCTCTTTTATTGGGGATAATATGGACATGTGGATGGGTTTTCTGTTTTACGTTCTTATCAATCAGACTCTTTTTTCATAATAAAGAAACTGTTGTAGATTTATTGGGAATAATTTGGTTAATAGCCTGGATAGCCCTAGGACTTGCCATGACCTTGCTCAGCTTATGGACACATTTTCGGCAGGAAAAATTTATTGCCGAAAAAAATACCACTTCTTTTGAAAAAACTATCTTTGGAATTGGAAAGAAGCAACAATTAGAATCTTCCGAAATAAGCAATATAAGGTCAAGTCGTAATATTTGGATTAATAATAATGCCGGAGGATTGGGAAATTGGGGAGTAAAATTTGATTATAAATTAAAAACATTTTCATTGGGGTTGCGAGTGCATAGAGCAGAAGCAGATGAAATTATTACAATCATGAATAATTATTTCAAATCGAACCCACAATAAAATATCATCATTGAATTAGTAAGAAGAGGTAAGAATTAAAGTTCAGATTGTTCAGGATCGCATTATTGAAATAATAGACAATATCAAAGTGTATAAATTTATTCTGTGAATTTATCATATTTTTTTAGAGTCGTTATGCTCTGCATTCTTTGCTAATACTAGGTTTTCTGCTTGATAAATCAAAAGTATTACTAGGTATATTAAGCCTTTAATAAAATAATTAATAAAAATATGTTGGTATAATAAAAATTATTTTTACATTTGCAAGGGGAGTAAATTTTCAATTATTAATTAAATATTCATTTTTATGAACAGAAAAATTTACTACAGCATTATGGCAATTGTGCTATTAGCAGGCGGAATTATTTTTTGGGCATGTACCAAAGAAAACCGTTTTTTATCTGATGCGGAGCAGAAGCAGAATAACCATTTAAAATGGGGCATCGATTCCACGTATGCACCTACTTCTTGCAGAAAATCTTCATCTATCAGAACAAATAGAAGAATGCCGACAAGAATTAGGTATAGATATTCATGATTTATGCTTGAATCCTCATTTTACGGCTATTGAGGATGAACTCAATACTTTTTTTAATTGTTTTCATGAACGTTTACAGTCAATGAATTTTAATGAATTTTCTTATTTATTTGAAACCGGTAATTTTAAAGATGAGCTTTCACTACTTTGTCAATATGCAGAAAATGAGCAGTATGATGAAATGTTTCGTGTATATGAAAGAATTGCTCCAATAATTCACTGTGACTGGGATACATCAACTCATTTTACTTATAATGGCACAAATTATAATATCCCTATTCGCGAAATAGAAATGCATCAAGTTAATATGGAGCAGAATATGATGGGGCTTTATAATAATTATCCTGTTTTACAATCCTGTGGCGAGGAAAAAATTAAAAAAGTATTACAAACAGCTTTTTTAACATTTGTTCTTTATTATAATAAAGGAATTAATATTACTCTTCAAATGCCTCTTTGGACAGGAAATCCTGAAGAATTAGAAATATGTCTAGAGGAAGCAGGAGCAGGACTTCTTAGAGATAGGATGTGGGCAGAAACAATTTACACTGCAAAAAATTGGTTTTGCTATGGGTTTGTTTTTACTGGTAGTGCTCCTTTTAAATGTTTAGCATCTTCAATGAAGGATTACGCAGGTTTATTGATAGATGCATCTGATACTTTTGATAGGGCAGAAGCGAAGTGTAAATTATTATATGGAAGATAAATTGAAATATTTGTATGAATTATCCATAAACTGACTAAAGTTTTATTGTAATAGAAATCAAATTATTTCAAACCATTGGTATTTTCATTAATAAAAACATATACAAATGATTCGAATAAAAATAATTACTGCATTTATATTCTTATTTTGTTTTATCCTTAACGGATACACTCAATCTAATAGAAACTACATGGATGCAGCCCTTAGAAAAGGGAAAAATATCCGGTGTGGAAAAATTGATTTTATCATAAAAGAGAGGAGTAAAGGGGCTAAAAACTATACAGAATCTCATGCTTCCTTAATATTTAATAATAGAAAAAAGAAAAAATTCAATGAATGTTCCTATATAAATTTATCCTTTAAAGAGGATTCTATACAGTATATCGGTACACCTACCATGCTTGTAACCATTGATCATAAGCGAAAAAAAATTCTGATTGATTCTTCTAAGGATGCATGTAATCATACAAATATATTACTATCAGAATTTATGGCATTCTATACTGATGATTTAGCATCTACATGGTTTATAGAAAAGCCTATACAGAAGCGTTTGAAAGAGACAGATAGCAGTGTTGTTTTTACCTTGCAGAGTAAGAAACTAAAGCCCATGATGACTGAAAAGTACCAAAAAAAAATGGAGAAGGATAGGGAAAAGCATAAAAATGATCCTTTTTATATATTCAAAATTATTCAAACCCCATACATAGATGTATAAGAAAGTCGTAAA
>JAVBQU010000021.1:0-8049 GCA_031548675.1 Bacteroidales bacterium | reverse complement strand
AAGAAAGAGTTCCGGTAAAAGAAATTGTTTTATCGAAAGAACACTACCAGCTATTGAAAGAAGCAGCCCAAAAACGCATATCGGCCATACTGGATTATGTACAAAAAAATAATATCTGCCGCAGCCTTTCTTTATTGGCTTATTTTGGCGAACAATCAAAAAACAAATGCGGTAAATGTGACGTTTGTATCTCGGAGCAAAAAGAAAAACATCAGCAAGACCTAGAGAATAAAATTAAGAAACTTCTACAAAACAAACCTTTAAGCATACAAGCTATTGTTGCAGAGCTTACCACTTTTCAAGAAACACAAGTAGTTGAACTTATCAGGCAAATGTTAGATAATGATGAACTGAAATATAATGATGAGCAACAAATAGAGCTATATTAACTTGCTATAAGGAAAGCCTTTTACTATAAGAGCCCAACTACTCTAACTCTTGTTTCCATAGGTAGCGGTTTTGTACTTCATCTTGATTCAAATTCTTATATAAATAAAAAGCATAGCCGTCTTTAATCTTTATTTTTCGGGGAAAAGCATGTTGTTCTAATACATAATTCCCTTTAGTTTTGCCGGTCTCCAAATCTATTTCTTTAAGCGTAACTATGCCGCCTTGTATAAATTTGGCATAACATTTGGTTTTTTCTTCATTTACAATAATTTCTTTTGCCCAATTCTTTTCATTTTGATAATTAATTGAGTTACGGTTTTGTAATTTGCCGTTTAGGGTGTATTGCTCTAGGAAGCCATTAAAATGGTTGAATAAGTATAAATTATTATTGACTAAAATTAACGGGCAATATAACGGTTTAGACAAAACGGATGTATAATATGCGACTCCATTAAACAATTTATTATCTTCTTCTATAAGTATTTTGAGATTTTCTTCGTATTCATAATTGAAAGGAGTATTTTTCATAGCTTGTACCATAGCATTCTGTATTTGGTTTTTTTGATATTCATGGCTATTTATTTGGGCTTTTACTTTATCAAAAACAGTAGTTAATATCGTTCTTTTTTTAGTTCCTTTTTCTACCTTTATATAGGAAAGATATTGGTTGTGCAAGGCAAAGTATTGTAAGTATAAACAACACTCTGTATTAGCGACAATGGGGTATATTACTTGTTCAAAAGTTACCAGATCGGTCGGATATGCAAGCAAAAGACTGTCATTATAATAAAAAACTTGGTATGAAGAATCTTGCGTAAGAACATATAAATTATTCAGCTTGTCTTTGTATAATTCCTTTACATTACTTTTTATCTGTATTTCGTCGATAGTTTGACTGTTCAAATCTGTCATCCGAAAATAACGTTTACCGTCACTCAAGATAAAATACATATAATCGCCAACTATTTCGTAATCAACAATAGATGCGGCTTTGGTATATGCTTTTTGTACCTTTGCTCCCAAAAGACTTATTCCTTGCAAAGTTTGAATACGAGGTTCCAACTCTGCTTTGATAAAAATAATTGAATCTGATGCCTTTTTCAAATCTCTTTCTGTAACTTTAATATCTAAGGTTTCACAAGAGATATGGGTAATTCGGAGGATTATGGGCAATTGTTCCACTTTCAAATAAAATACGCCGTCCCTATTCGTAATTGCCAGCTGTTTTTGTTTTAAAATTTGTACACTGGCATTTTCTACCGGAGAATTATTCGAATACACTGTGCCTTTTATATCAATACTTTGTCCAAAACAATCTTTATTGCATTGATATACAAAAAGTAGAAGTACAACATAGAAGTATTTTTTCATAACCAAGAGAATTGAATTATACAATAAAAACGATTATGTAAACGACACTCAAAGATACATATTTTTTTCATTTCAAAGGTAATATTATCAATTTATTACAAATTCAAAATCCAGAAAAGTACCTTTTGAACCAAAAATCAATTTTAGACTTACCTATCTGTATATTTCTCAATTTAGGAAAAATAAAAATTTTCACGTAATTTTGCATCTTTATTTTTCGATGGAAAGCAGTAAAAATCAAGAAAAAACGAAGAACTGAAAACGATGAATTTTATAGAAGAATTGCGGTGGAGGGGCATGATTCATGATGTGATGCCGGGAACTGAAGAACTGTTAAACAAAGAGATGGTTACAGCTTATTTGGGAATAGACCCTACTGCCGATTCATTGCATATCGGGCATTTGGTAGGCGTGATGATGCTTAAGCATTTACAAATGAGCGGGCATAAACCCTTGGCGCTAGTAGGCGGAGCTACCGGTATGATTGGCGACCCTTCGGTCAAATCGCAAGAACGCAATTTGCTGGATGAAGAAACCCTGCGTCATAATCAAGCCTGCATCAAAAATCAATTAGCTAAATTTCTGGATTTTGAATCGAAAAATGCCAATGCTGCCGAAATCGTAAACAATTACGATTGGATGAAAGAGTTTTCATTCCTAGGTTTTATACGCGACATCGGCAAACATATCACGGTAAATTATATGATGGCAAAAGATTCGGTAAAAAAACGCTTGAGCGGAGACGGCGAAGGCATGTCGTTTACCGAATTTACTTACCAACTTGTACAGGGCTACGATTTCTTACATTTATACCAAAATAAGAATTGTAAGCTGCAAATGGGCGGTTCCGACCAATGGGGCAATATAACCACAGGTACGGAACTGATACGGAGAAAAGCCGGAGGCGAAGCCTTTGCTCTTACCTGTCCGCTTATTACCAAAGCCGATGGCGGCAAATTCGGTAAAACGGAAAGCGGCAATATCTGGCTCGATCCCGAAAAAACATCGCCTTACCAATTTTATCAATTCTGGCTGAATTGTTCGGATGCCGATGCAGCCAAATACATCCGTATTTTTACACTCTTCTCTCAAGCCGAAGTTGCGGAAATGGAGAAACAGCATAACGAAGCTCCTCATTTACGTATTTTGCAAAAAGCCTTGGCTGAAGATATTACCATACGGGTACATTCCAAAGCAGACTTCGACGCAGCAGTAGAAGCTTCCGAAATTCTTTTTGGCAAAGGAACTACAGAGACTTTAAAAAACTTGGACGAAAGAATGTTTTTATCCGTTTTCGAAGGTGTACCCCAAAGCGAAGTAGCTTTATCCGAAATAGAAGCAGGCATCAACATTGTAGATTTATTAGCCGAAAAAACACAAATATTTTCTTCCAAAGGCGATGCACGCCGTTCACTCAAAGAAAACGCTGTAGCTATTAATAAAGAAAAAGTTGCAGATACTTTAACAATCAACAAAGAACATCTTTTAAATCAAAAATATATCCTGATACAAAAAGGAAAAAAGAATTATTTCCTAATTAAAGTGACAGGAATATAGATACCAGTAAACGAGTAAACAAGATACAACTCACGTCTCACTACTCACAATTTTGAAACTTGAAATTTTGAAATCAATCAAATAAGCAAATAAACATATAAACAAATTAACAATATTAAGTATGTTCGATTACAAATTAAAATACAAAGTAGCTGATATTAAATTGGCAGACTTTGGTCGTAAAGAAATAGAAATAGCCGAAAAAGAAATGCCCGGCTTGATGGCATTACGCAAAAAATACGGTACAAAAAAACCTGTGAAAGGAGTTCGTGTTACAGGCTCTTTGCACATGACTATCCAAACTGCTGTTTTGATAGAAACTTTAACTGCTTTGGGTGCTAATGTCCGCTGGGCAAGCTGCAACATCTTTTCTACCCAAGACCATGCTGCGGCTGCTATTGCTAAAGCAGGCGTTCCGGTCTTTGCTTGGAAAGGCGAAACTTTAGAAGAATATTGGTGGTGTACTTATATGGCTCTTTCTTTCCCCGATGGAAAAGGACCTCAACTGATTGTAGATGATGGTGGTGATGCTACACTTTTGATACATAAAGGTTATGCAGCCGAAAACGATGCCAAAGTCTTAAAAGTAAAAGCTTCTAACAAAGAAGAAGGTGTTATTTTAGACCTTTTGAAAACCGTTTTAAAAGAAGACGATCAAAAATGGCATCGTACTGTAGCCGAATTGCGCGGCGTATCAGAAGAAACTACCACAGGTGTACACCGTTTGTATCAAATGATGGAAAAAGGAGAATTATTAGTTCCTGCCATCAATGTAAACGACTCTGTAACCAAATCGAAATTCGATAACCTTTATGGCTGCCGCGAATCGTTGGCAGACGGTATTAAACGTGCTACCGATGTTATGATTGCCGGTAAAGTAGTTGTAGTATTAGGTTATGGCGACGTGGGCAAAGGCTGTGCACGCTCTATGCGTGGATACGGAGCCCGTGTTATTGTTACCGAAATAGACCCTATTTGTGCTTTACAAGCTGCTATGGAAGGTTTCGAAGTTACAACTATAGAAGATACTTTGAAAGAAGGCAATATTTATGTTACCACAACCGGAAACAAAGATGTTATTACTGCCGAACACATGGCAAAAATGAAAGATGAAGCTATTGTCTGCAACATCGGACACTTCGACAATGAAATTCAAGTAGATAAATTAGAAGCTTGGAAAGGCATTAAGAAAATAAACATCAAACCTCAAGTAGATAAATATGTTTACCCTGACGGACATTGTATTTATATGCTGGCAGAAGGTCGTTTGGTAAATTTGGGTTGTGCCACAGGACATCCTTCATTTGTAATGAGTAATTCATTTACCAACCAAACTTTGGCTCAAATAGACCTTTGGCAAAATAAATATGAAATAGGCGTTTACCGTTTATCTAAACAATTAGATGAAGAAGTAGCCCGCTTACATTTGGAACAAATCGGCGTAAAATTGACTAAATTGACCAAAGAACAAGCTGATTATATTTCTATTCCTGTTAATGGTCCTTACAAAGCAGAACATTACAGATATTAATTATTAGTATCTTCAATAAAACGTCCCAACAGAGCCCGGCTTTGTTGGGACGTTTAGTTTATAAATCCCTGCTAAAATTTAGTATAGCATTACATGAAGTCAAATAACAAATTAATTCTATGGCAGATTTCAGCAAAACCATAATAATAAATTTTTCTGTTACCTTTGAAAGCTCTGTTTCGTCTTATGAGAAAATTTCCCAATAATAACGCTAAAATTTAAAGCCATGAAAAAATACTGTATCTGCTTAACGCTTTTCGTAACTTTAGGATATTTTTCATATTGCCAAAATATGAATACTTTTTTAACCAATCTATCTCAAAACAAAAATGTTGAAAAAGTACATATCGGACGTTTCTTTATGAGTTTGGTAAATATCGGAAGCCATCTACAAGGAATGCCCGGCAAGCTGCATACGATAGAGGTATACACTTTGGAAAATTGTCCGGCATCTAAAATCAACCAATATCAAAAAGAAATTAAAGCCTTAAAAGATGAAAATGGTTATAGTTCTCTTATCCAAGTACGCGACGGAGATGATTTGGTTAAGATTATGGTAAAAAATAAAAAGAATAAAATACGGGAACTTATTATAACTTCTTTGGATGATACCGATTTATGCGTTGTACGCATAACAGGAAAAATTAAAATGACAGATTTAGACCGCTTCATTAAACAATACACCACGGACTAGAATGGATGCAGAAACTTTTAAAAGAATATTTCTTCCCTATAGTTCCAAATTGTATGGAATTGCCTATCGGATTATGCAAAATAAAAGCCTTGCAGAAGAGGTTGTGCAAGAAACTTTTATCAAACTATGGACTAAACGCCACACATTTGAAGATGTAAGAAATCATGAAAGTTTTGCTGTAGTTATATTAAAAAATACCTGCCTCGACTTTTTGAGAAAAGAAAAAGGCTATTATGAAAACGAAAAAGACATTTGCGAAAATCATTCCTTACTCAGTTATATCGAACAGCAAGACCAAATAAACTGTGTAAAGAATTTTATAGAAAAGCTGCCTTTCCGCCAACGACAAGTGATGCAGCTAAAGCATTGGGAAGGATTTTCTGACAAAGAGATAGAAGAAATAACAGGCTTAACAGTAGGCAACATCAAAATGATTTTATCGAGAACCCGAAAAGCCATTAAAGAAAAATTCAATAATTGGGAATTATAAATAATACAAATAAACACATGAAAAAGATTGCTTTATATTTTACCGTATTCTGCTGCATTCTATTGAGTGCCTGCGACATTCATATCAATACAGGATCAAGCGTTACCAGAGGAAATAATCCCAATGTTGAAACTACAGAAGTTGAGTTCAATGTAACTAATTTTAAGGGTATCGATGCTTATAGCATTTTCGATATACAAGTGGTAAAATCCAATACTCCGTCGGTAAAGATTACTATTGACAAATCGCTTGAAAAAATACTGGATGTACAAGTAACCAATGGCATATTAGAATTAGGACTTCATAAAGGGCGGCACACTATCAACGTATTGAAAGCTGTTATCTGTATGCCCGATTTGCAATCGGTTGAACTTTCTGGTGCGTGCAATGTAAAATCTTCTGATACTTTTATGCCTCAACGTTTTAAAGCAGAATTAAACGGTTCTTCTTCATTGGATTTAAAACTACAAACTGCATTAGCAAAGTTCGATTTATCGGGAGCATCTCATGCTGATTTATTTATGGAAAGTAAAGATATTGCTATTGATGCCAGTGGCAGTTGCAATTTACATATGAACGGCAGCGCGAATAATTTGAAAATTTCATCATCGGGAGCTTGCCGGATTGACGGTTTAAATTTAAAGGTTTCTGATGTTGATATAGAATCTTCGGGCAGCAGCAACATTACTTTGCAAGTTGAAAATAAACTGAGTGCAGATGCTTCGGGAGCAAGTACAATTCGTTATATAGGCAAGCCTGTTGTAAATATTGAAACATCGGGAAGTTCATCTGTAAAACCACAATAATTCAATTATTAGGCATATCCTAGTTATAAAAATACAAAAATAAACAAATGGAATCCTTTGATATTCACGAAATAAAAAAATTAATCACTGCTTTTTACAATGGTGAAACAACTGAGGCAGAAGAACAACAACTGTTCCATTACTTCAACAGTAAAGACGCAGCTCAAGAATTGAAAACCGAACAAAGATTGTTTCTTCAGTTTTACGATTCTGCTGATATAGAAATGCCGTTTTCGTTTGAAAAAAAATTAAGTACTCTTATTGATGAATTAGCCGAAAAAGACGTACAAAACTCCAAAAACAGAAAAAAATCGCTGTGGATATGGATTTCGAGTTCAGCAGCCTGCATCGCTGTTTTATTTACAATCGGATGGCATTTACATACTCCTCCTGTTGCTCCGAAAGTACTCAGCCAAAAACATGTGCTGAAAGACACCTATACAAATCCGCAACAGGCTTATGCTGAAGCAGAAAAAGCTCTAACAATGGTTTCTAAGAATTTTAATAAGGGAATGGATCAATTAAATATGGCTTCTTCTCAAATAGAAAAGACAAATCAAAAGGTAAAAAAAATAATGAACCATAACCCAAAACGTCAAAACTAAAACCCAAGATATTATGAAAGCAAAAAATTTAATCATCATTATCGCATTATTGATATTGGGGGTGGAGAATATAAATGCTCAAACCGATATCTTTGATAAATTGGCAAACGACAAAAATATTACCACTGTATTTATTTCAAAAGCACTTTTAGGAATGGCTCCTATGAATAATATGAGCGGTCTCAATATTCAAAATCTGACCAATAAGCTTGACCAATTAGAAATATATACAGGAAAACTTAGTAGTGCTACTAAACTTATGAGAACTCAAATGAAATCTCTTATTGATAGCAAAACTCATGAGCTGCTTATGAGCGTTAAAGATGAAAATGGAACAGTAACTTTTTATACACAAAAAGAAAAAGATAAATTTAAAAGTCTTATAATGTTTGTAGATAATACAAACGAATGTATCATTATTCAGCTACTTGGTACTTTTTCAGCAGAAGATATTAAAAATGTAGTGAGGTATTAAATAAGTATTTATTTCCGAGCTTAAAACATCCCAACAAAGTTTAGCTTCGTTGGGATGTTTGGTTTATAAAAAACCTAAATCAAGACTTATAGCATAATTACCTATGCCTATTAAAGCAAAATCAAATTTA
>JAVBQU010000122.1:0-4807 GCA_031548675.1 Bacteroidales bacterium | reverse complement strand
GGTAAGCCATATACTGCTGTTTGACCTGCTAATTTTTTTAAAGGATTCATGCTTTAATGATTATTCCTGATAATCCTGTTCTATGTTTAATTGATTAAGAAAAAGTTTAAAGTGCTATGCCATAAAAGTCCATAAGCAGATAAATCTAAGCCATATTCCTTTCCTCTAATACCTGTTTGATGCTCAAAGAGTCCTGCTTGGTCTTAAGAACATCCTATGGGGTACTCAAAGAGTTCTGTTTGATTCCAAAAGAGTCCTGTTTGATGCTAAAAGAATCGCGAAAGATGCTTCGAAAACCAAAATTTTGATGCTTTGAGAGTCTTGCGAGACTTTCGAAAGAGCAAACGAGATTGAAAAAGAATCAAATTTGATTCTTTTTCAATCAAAAAGGACTCTTTTAGTACCAAAAAGCATGTTCTGAGAATCAAAAAGGACTTAAAATAAAGCAAGTAATATCAAAGTAGATTTTAATACCCTATTCATACTTTCGATAATCTAATTTTGAAACCCTTCAGAACAATTCTTAAACCTCTTCAAGAATGCCGATTTTAATGGTATCATTGCTTTACTATCGTCGGCAACGACATTCTAATTTTTACTATTTCTCTAAGAAGTCTATTAGTCAAACTCTGCCAAAGTATCGATGTCCAAATTTATTTTTCCTCAAAAGAATCGTATCCCAAACTCCTTAAACCTGTTTATCTAAAATGACAATCTATAAAATGGTCGTTTACATAACCTACGGCTTGTAAATGAGCATAACAAATAGTGGTTCCGAAAAATTTAAATCCCCGTTTTTTCATATCCTTGCTTATGGCATCGGAAATGGGTGTGCTGGCAGGAATTTCGCTCATGGTTTTCCAATGATTTACGATAGGTTTTCCCTCCGGAAAAAAAGATTTCAGGTAATTGCAAAAACTGCCGAATTCTTTTTGTATTTGTAAAAAATACTGTGCATTGGTAATGGTAGAGCGTACTTTATTTCTATTGCGGATAATTCCTGCATCTTGCAACAAGCGTTCTACATCCTCTTCTGTAAACAGGGCTACTTTCTGAGCATCAAATCCGGCAAAAGCTTTACGGTAGTTTTCTCTTTTCCGCAAAATAGTAATCCAGCTTAGTCCGGCTTGCGCACTTTCCAACACTAAAAACTCAAACATCTTAGCATCATCATGTACCTCTTTTCCCCATTCCTCATCATGATAGCGGATGTAAAGCGGATCTTCTCCGCACCAGTTACAACGTTTTATTTGCTGTTGTTTTGCCATAATTGCTATTTGATATATTAATCAGTATATCTGTTATTATATAATCTTATTTCTCAGATTAGCTTCGCTGAGCTTGCTCCGTCATTGTGAGGAAGTACGACGAAGCAATCTGTTATGTTGTTATTAATTCAACACGATTAATCAATATTTGCCAATCTGTTTACATTGGAGCGGTCTAATTTTTCCTCTGCCATCTTACGTGTGATTTTTACTTTCTTAGTCGAAAGCGTAGAAGGAAGTTCGTACATAATATCATTCATGATGGCTTCCATAATAGCACGCAGCCCTCTTGCCCCCAAATGAAATTCGATAGATTTTTCTACTACAAAATCCAAAGCTCTCTTTTCGAAAGTAAGCTCAATACCATCTATTTCAAATAGCTTTTCATATTGCTTGGTAAGTGCGTTTTTAGGTTCTGTCAATATATTTTGCAGGGCTTGCTTATCAAGCGGCTGCAAATAAGTAAGCACCGGAAAACGTCCGCAGATTTCAGGTATCAGCCCGAAGCTTTTCAAATCCTGAGGAGCCACATACTGCAGCAGATTGTTTTTATCTATTCTGTATTTTTCATTTGAAGCAGAATATCCAATCGCATTGGTTTTCATCCGTGCAGCTATCCTTTTCTCAATTCCGTCAAAAGCACCTCCGGCAATAAAAAGAATATTTTGTGTGTTAACCTGAATCATTTTTTGCTCAGGATGCTTACGTCCGCCTTGCGGGGGTACATTCACAACAGCTCCTTCGAGTAATTTGAGTAAAGACTGCTGTACGCCTTCTCCCGATACATCGCGGGTTATAGAAGGATTATCCGATTTACGGGCAATTTTATCTATTTCATCAATAAAAACAATTCCTTTTTCGGCTGCGGCTACATCGTAATCGGCTGCTTGCAAAAGGCGTACCAAAATATTTTCTACATCATCGCCCACATAGCCGGCTTCGGTTAAAGTGGTTGCATCTGCTATGCAAAACGGCACATGCAGCATGCGGGCTATGGTTTTTGCCAACAGGGTTTTACCGGTTCCGGTTTCGCCCACAATGATGATATTGGATTTTTCAATTTCCACATCATCCTGTTTGCGGGTATGGCTGTAGTAGTTTATCCGCTTATAGTGATTGTAAACGGCTACGGAAAGTATCTTTTTAGCCTCTTCCTGCCCGATAACATATTGATCGATATAATCCTTTATTTCCTGAGGCTTTTTAATCGGAATATCGCTTGCAAGTTTCGATGTTTTATGAGCCGATTTTAATTCCTCTCCGATAATGCCCTGTGCTTGTTCTACACAATCGTTGCAGATATTTGCCACAGGTCCGTGAATCAATAAACTTACTTCTTTTTCGGATCTTCCGCAAAAGGAACAGATTTCATTGGTTTTCTTAGCCATTTATTTTATGCTGTCAGTGCTTAATTTTACTTGAAATAATATGCAAAAGTACAGATTTTTAATGTAAGTCCTGCGTGCTTTTTGAAAAAGCTCTTTAATTTCAGGTACAAGATATAAGGAGACGAGATACTAAAGATGATTTAGTATATAACGAAAAAATAAGAAAACGTAGAAAAGATTTAAACTTGTACCTTGTCAACTAAAAAACTTACGCTACGCTTTTTCTACCATTTTTACATCCAAGGCATCACGCAGTCCGTTGCCCAACAACATAAATCCAAGTACCAGCAGCATAATACATAATCCGGGTAAGAGAGCCAGATAAGCCGAATCAAGAATAATATAAGGATAGTTTTCTTTAATCATCATTCCCCACGAAGACATGGGAGGCTGTACGCCTATGCCCAAAAAACTTAAGCCGGCTTCGAGCAGAATAGCCGAAGCGAAGTTAGCGGCAGAAATTACAATTACTGCTCCGGAAACATTGGGCAGTACATGCCTGAATATGATTCTGAATTGCCTAAAACCTAAAGCCTTGGCAGCTTCTATAAATTCTTTCTCACGTAAACTTATTACTTGTCCCCGAACCACACGGGCTACCTCCACCCACATGGTTAGCCCAACGGCTATAAACACTTGCCAAAAACCTTTTCCCAAAGCAAACGTAATAGCAATTACAAGCAATAAAGTAGGAATAGACCACACCACGTTGATAAACCAAACAATTACTTCATCCATCTTGCCGCGATAATATCCGGCAACGGCTCCCAAAGTAATACCCACAAGCAGTGAAATAAAAACAGAAATCAGCCCTACGGCCAAACTTACCCGAGTACCTATCATCAATTGGCTTAATACATCTCTGCCCAGTTGGTCTGTACCTAATACAAAATGATGCACCTTCAAATGTTCCTTTATCACTTTTGCTTGTAAAACTTTTATGGTTTCCTTATGGTAATTTCCCTCAATATCTGTAAATACAAGGTATCCGCCTTCCCGTTTGATGTCGTCTTGTTGCAAGGCATAGCAAACCTTAGCCAGATTGAAAGATTTTGCCAATCCCTGATTCGGCGTTGCTCCGGTATATTCTTCTATAATAATATTTTCTTCTTCAAACCGATAGGCATAAGCCGGATAAAAAAGCCGAGAATCAGGCTTTCCGAATAACATCGTTTTAAAAAAGTTATTTGATTTGGCAAGCTCGTTTTTAGGAATCTCCAGCATCAAAACCTTAAAACCGGGTTTCTTGGTAAAAAGTTCCAAATGCTGGCGGTTGGCATAGGGTGTAGCATCAGGCGTAATTAAGTATCCCAAAACAGCAATAAAAGTAAATAGCATAATCAATCCTCCTCCAAACAAAGCCACTTTGTTTTTCTTCAATCGTCTCCATGCCTGACGTGAAAGAGAATTGGATTCTACCATACTGTTCCGTTACTTAATATTTAAAGATAAATAAACCGTACAAAAATTAAAGCTCAAAGGTAAGCATTTTTATTGTTCAGATAAAATTCATCCATTTTGAGCTGTAAGATTATTGGGCATTAAAGAATTTGGTTTTAATATATTAATATTTTTATTTATCCTGCTTCCATCTAGTTTTATTATCTTTGTATCATCTTTTAAATAAATATACAAATGAAAAAATTAGGTTTTCTTTCTTTCCTTGTTGCTATCATGTGTTCATGTGCGGGTTATTATAATGTAACACCCGTATCGCAAATTACTACAGATTCTAAAAAAGGATGTTTTTATTATGCCCTGCCCGAAACATATTTGAAAGTAGAAGTAAACGTAGTGAAGAAAGATTACATCAAAGGTCCTTATGCTGAGTATGCCAATCAGTTATTGGGCATACAAAATGTAATTTCGGAAAATAATTCTACCTATGAAATCAGCAGCATTGATGTATCTCCGTATGCAGAACCTAATCCTAACCAATATTACAGGGTAGAATCTCATAATGCGGACTTAGCTGTGTCCTTAAACAATATGGGACTTATTAATATGGTTTCCACATTGGAACAGCCGGCATTCAGCTCTCAAAAGCAAGAGAAAAAACAAGTCGTTATCAAAAAGGGCGAAGAGAATGAAGATATTTTATCGCTTTTCAGAGTGCATGCCGAGTTAAATACCTACGAAAAAGTAGATACC
>JAVBQU010000237.1:0-17349 GCA_031548675.1 Bacteroidales bacterium | reverse complement strand
TTTGCAGCACAATAATTTTTCAAAAAGATGAAAACTTTTTTACAAACGGCAACTTGTCCCATCCGTGATATTCTCAGCCGGCTTGGCGACAAATGGTCGCTATTGGTTCTTACAACTTTAAATGCAAACGGAACCATGCGCTTCAGCGATATTCATAAATCTATCGGAGATATTTCGCAACGGATGCTTACAGTAACTTTACGGTCGTTAGAAGCAGATGGATTGATTAATAGAAAAATTTATCCAGAAGTACCTCCTAAAGTGGAATACTGTCTTACAAAATCGGGCGAAGGACTGATGCCTCACCTCAACAATTTAGTTGGATGGGCTTTAGAAAATATGTCAGAAGTTATAGCTTTGAGACAGGAACGTAAAGCAAAGTAAAATTTCTTTTTTCAATTAAGTCCCCTTTAATTTTGCGATTCTTGCATTGTTTTTTAAAATAATCTTGTAAATTTGTTTCTTTATAAAAGAGCTATGTTTAAAGTAATTTTATGGACATTAATTATGATGGGAGAAGCCTTTATTGTAGGCTTTGTGGTGGCTTATATGATTAAAATTATTAGTTCATTGTTAGATTATTTGGAAAATCGCTCGTCGAAACATGCAAAACCTCATCGTTGAGAAACCTCTCTAAATACTATTCGTTCACTAAATAGGTTATTTGTATGGAAAACATTGACATAGGACACCTTTTTCAAGGAATTTCCACGCTTTGCGCATCCGAAACTTCAATTCTTATTGCCCGCATCGGGTTAATTATTCTGGGAATATTATTGGTATATTTGGGACGAAAAGGCATTTTAGAACCTTTAGTCATGATACCTATGGGCTTGGGAATGGCAGCCATTAATGCCGGAGTACTTTTTATGCCCGGAGGGGAACAAGGAAACCTGTTTATAGACCCTTTGATAAGCGAACCCAGCCAGTTGATGGATATGATGCAGGTTTATTTTCTGCAACCGTTATATACGCTCATGTTCAGCAATGGATTGATAGCTTGTTTCATTTTTATGGGAATCGGGGTTTTATTAGATGTGGGCTATTTGCTGCAACGTCCCATTACATGTATGTTTATAGCTTTATGTGCCGAACTGGGAACGTTTGTGACTCTGCCTTTAGCCCATGCCATGGGACTGAGCTTACGCGATAGTGCCTCCATTGCTATGGTAGGTGGGGCGGATGGTCCTATGGTATTGTTTACTTCATTATCCTTGTCAAAAGAATTATTTGTTCCCATTACGGTTGTAGCCTATCTTTATTTAGGATTAACGTATGGAGGGTATCCCTATTTAATAAAACTAATGGTTCCCAAAAGGCTGCGTGCAATAAAAATGCAACGCCCGAAAAAGGTAAAAAGATATAGTCCGGCAACCAAACTTACATTTTCGGTTATTTTATGTACCATTCTTTGTTTGCTGTTTCCGGTTGCCGCCCCCTTGTTTTTCTCTCTTTTTTTAGGCGTGGCTATTCGCGAATCGGGATTAAAACATTTGATAGATTTTATCAGCGGACCTTTGCTCTACGGTTCTACTTTTGCTTTGGGAATTTTGCTTGGAGTACTTTGCGAAGCGCATTTATTATTAAATCCTAAAGTTTTAATTCTTTTGATTTTGGGAATAGTAGCCTTGCTTTTTTCGGGTATCGGCGGTATTTTAGGCGGGTATATCATGTATTTTATTACCAGAGGTAAGTTTAATCCGGTAATTGGTATTGCAGGGGTAAGCTGTGTACCCACTACTGCCAAAGTAGCCCAAAAAATTGTAGAACGCGATAACCCTTCTTCTTTGATTTTGCCGGAGGCTTTAGGAGCAAATATATCCGGTGTTATAACCACAGCCATTATTACAGGCTTGTATATTACCCTTATCCCTATGATAGAAAAATTTCTCCCTTAAAGATTATCACAGAAAATAACCTTTAAGGGAGATTTTATAAGAAAAATACTGCATAAAATTTTATCAGAAATAATAATATGCCGAAATGGTGTTGCGTAAGTTTCCGGCAGGTGTTAAATCGCTGATTTTCCCTTTCGCATCAACTTTTCCATATGCAGCCGAAGAATAATCCATTTCCCAGCAAAGAGCTAATTTTTGATAGCATAATTTTACACGGGGAGATATTCTGATAATATTGTCGATATTTTCGCCGCGTCCATAAAAGGCAACTTTATGGGTTATTTCTTTTTCGTAGCCTAGATTTTTGATATATCCGCCAAAAATTCCCACTTGCACCCATTTGTTGCATTTTACATTTATATCCAGCCAAGCAGAAGCAGCAGATGTATTGGCATAATTGTAAGCTCCTGTTAATGTATCTGCCAAATACTCTACATAGCCGCCTAAACTTAATTGGTCGGATAAATTTTGACCCCAAAGCCCTTGTAGTTTAATGTCTACCTTCTCTGTTTTATAACCTCCAAAAATCATGGCAGAAAGTGACGAAACTGTTTCGTCAGCTTTATACCCCTTCGCATTTCTTAATCTGGGCTTTAATGTTTTGAATTGGCTGCCGATTCCGGTAATAAATTTTCCGTGTGCATATTGGAATTGTAAATCTCCCATAGGAATTGCCGCATTTATGGCATATCGGGGAGACTGTCCTTCAGGTCCCGAACTTGCAAAGTCGCGTTGAGATAACAAGGTAGCAATCAATTTGAAATCATCCATTTTTTGTGTGTAGCGAATTTGCGGATTGCGGGCAAAAACATGGAAAGGAGCTCCGCCATTGGTATTGTTTACAGCCGGAAATACCTCAGTTGCCATCATCGGGTTCCAATACTGTCCGATTAATAACTCATTGCTTTTCCATTCCATTTTTATATATGAATGACGCAGGCGTAAAGTATTGATTGTAGCGTCGGTAGTTCCTACAAAATCAGCTTCAACAAAAACGCTTGTTTTAGCCTTTAAAATATCAGGGCAATTTGCCAAAACATTAACCCGCGTTCCGATAGCTAATTGGTTAAAAGCTGGATTTCCGTTAATATCCTGTCCCAAACTATCTTTTACTATTCTTTCAGGATAAAGAAGCAGGGAGTTTTCGCGGGCACTTACAACTTGGCGGGTATCATAAAACACGGTCGGTTCTACATAGCCGCCAAACTTTAGAGACCATTTTCTTTCTATGGTATCTTTTTTTATTTCATCTTTGTTGTTGTCGGATGAGTTGGCAAGAATGCTGTTTGTTGCAAATAAAATATTGATAATTAATAGTGTAAATAATTTATTCATGAATGTAGGTTTAATTTATTTGAGTTTGCAAAATTACAATAGAAAATGAGAATTTTGGTCTTTGACACAATAATAATCCATGATTTTGTGATTTTGTTGAATTTCAAATAAATATAAAAAGTGATAGTTTTAATAGACTGCTGAAAAAAATAAGGGCTGGCATTAAGAATTTATTTGATGCAATACCTGATTTTTTGAAATAAAATTGATAGCTTTGCGTTTATTATTTAAAAACAATCTTTAAAAATGAAATTGCTTGCTTGTTTATTACTCATCCTGCCGGCTGTTTTGCTTAAAGCCCAAAAACTTGAACCCACAGAAGATAAAGCATTGGTAAATATTACGGTAACTTCCTCTAGTGGAAAACCCCTTGCCGATGAAACGATTTTATTAACGGCTCAAAAAGATAAAAAAGTTTATCAAAGTCATACCGACAAAGCCGGAAAACTAGCACTTTTAGTACCTGAAGGCGATACATATACCGTAGTCTATAAAAATATTACCCAAGATGTTAAATACAAAGACCTTACTATTCCTGCGGAAAAAGGAGCATATACTTTCGATTTAAAATTAATGTTCGAACCCAGCAAGGTAATTGTATTGGAAAATGTGGAATATGATTTCGGCAAAGCCACTTTACGCCCGACATCGTATAAAACACTAAACGATTTGGCGGATTATATGAAAACTAAAAATCAAACAGAGATAGAAATTGCCGGACATACCGATAATAAAGGCTCGGAAGATGCCAATATGAAACTTTCGCAAGCCCGTGCCGAAAGTGTACGCACTTATTTAATTTCGAAAGGCGTTACTCCTAGCCGCATTGTTGCGAAGGGTTATGGAGAAACAGTGCCTATTGCTCCGAATGAAAATTTCGACGGTTCGGATAATCCCGAAGGAAGACAGAAAAACCGCCGCACAGAAGTAAAAATTACTAAAGAATAAGTAGCTCGATTTTGAAATATACTTGACGATTATTTTTCAATAAATATCATAAGCAATGTCGAGAAATTATTTATATATAATATTGATTTTATTCATTGTAATTTGCGGATGCCAAAATCAAAAACCTGTTCAATTATCTAAAGTTGATGAATATTTTCATAATAAATTATTTAAAGAAAAACTATCAGATAATTTTGAAGAAGACTCAGAATTTGGATACATCAAAATCGGAAACTTTTTAGATCTTCATAAAAAAAACGCTGTAATTATCAGCTTTGATTCTATCACAAATTTCATTGTTTATGAATTGCAAAATGATGAATGGGAACAGATTTATCAGCAAAAAAATGTAGATTTTTCAAGAATAAATGGCTGCAAAGCATATATAGAAGATTATAATTTCGATGGCATTAAGGATATTGGTATTTTAAACGGAATTTCAAATGGTACAGCTATTATGACATTTCATCTATGGTTATCAAAAGAAAAAACATTTCAACATATTGCTGATTTTAAAACTATAGGAAATCCCAAAATTTTAAAACAGGAAAAAATAATACAAGGTTTTGAAGCTTGCTGTGTATTTACCGAAATAAGCCTTTCGGATTATAAATGGGATAATTTCAACTTAGTTAAAACTCACGAATTAGCAATTTTCAATCAACCGTATGGTGTTGATGCAATTTTAAGAAATTCACAAAAAAGAATAGAAAAGAAAATCAAACTTTCTCAAAATGATATTTCCATAATAATTAATGAATACAGTGAAAATTGGAAACTTGTTGATACTACATTTAACAGTCGTTTTTCAAATCTAAAAAATCTCTAATACCCAGTTGCAAAGTAACTTAAAATTACCTCATGATTAAATTCAAAAACTATGTATTTTATGAAAAAACATTTTCTTTTTATTTTCTTATTGCTTGTATTTATTTTTCAGGGATTTTCTCAATCCTATCAATTAAAAGGAACTGTTAAAGATACAGCAGGGAATCCTATCCCTTTTACTCAGATTTCGACACAAAAACTTAAGATAAATACTTTTTCCGACCTCGATGGAACTTTTTCCCTATCGGTTTCCGATACCGTAAAATTTCCTTATTCCCTCCTGTTTTTTTGTGCCGGAATGAAAAGTAAATCATTTCAAATTACAGCTCAAAACAAAGAATCTCAACTTCGGATTGTGCTGGAGAAAATTCCTGTTCCAAAATCAGAAAAAGAGGCAGAGGGTTCTTTAGAATTGAAAACATTGACCAAAGAAGGAAAATCTGTAAAATATAAAGAATCAAAAACATTCGAAGGAACTGTATCAAGGTTTGATAAAGATGTGGAATCACGTGATGAAATGAGGGTTTCCGAAGTAATAATAGCAGATGGGGTTGCACCCATTGCTCCCAAACCCGGCACAAGTCCGACTGATGTTTCTGCCGGAAGGCTCACTGCCGGAGAATTGAACGATTTCAGTAAATGGACTCTATGGGAAGATATTGCCAAAAATATTTTGGCAGATCATCAAAAAGCATGGAAAGTGTTTCCGAACGAACGTTATGTAGCTCAATTGACCAATTCCACCGGAATGCCGATTGTAGATGCGGCAGTTTATCTGCAAGATAAAAACGGCAACACCATTTGGCAGGCTCGTACCGATAATACTGGAAAAGCCGAGCTATGGGCAAATGTTTTGGTAAATGATTTATCACAAGCAGAAAAACCGTATAAATTGTTGTTTTCCTATCAGGGTAAAACTACTGAAAAAGAAGCTATTGCTTTTCCGAAACAGATAAATACCGCTCAAATGGATGTAGCTTGCAGCCAAGCTAAACAGGTAGATATTGATTTTATTGTGGATGCTACCGGTTCGATGGGCGACGAAATACGTTTTCTGCAAGCCGAGTTGTATGATGTTATTTCAAACGTTCAACAGCAGAATCGGCATATAGATTTACGAATCGGCAGTACTTTTTACCGCGATTTCGGCGATGAATATCTTACCCGAAGTACGCCTTTGGATAAGGATATTAAAAAGACTATTGATTTTATGAAATTGCAGAATGCCAATGGGGGAGGAGATACACCCGAAGCGGTTGATGAAGCCCTTACCCAATCTATAGAAAAAGGAAATTGGAGTTCCGAAGCTTTAACCCGCATAGCTTTTTTGGTATTGGATGCTCCCCCGCACCTAGATAGTTTGGTTATTCAAAAAATGCACCGCCAAATTTATCTGGCAGCCATGAAAGGCATTCGTATTGTTCCCATTGTATGCAGCGGAGCAGATAAAAGTACCGAATACCTGATGCGGAGCATTGCCTTAGCAACCAATGGCACTTATGTTTTCCTGACGGACGACAGCGGAATTGGGAATCCGCACATGAAACCTACTACCGATAAATATGATGTAGAAAAGCTAAATCATATTATGATGCGTGTCATCAGCGAATTTTGCCGTTTGCCCCAATGCGATAATAATTGGGATAGCGTGAGTAAAGATTTAACCCAGCAAGAAAAGTTTCTGCCAAAGCCCTACGACGAAAAGCCTAAAGAAGGAACCGAGCGTTTGAATCAAGCTGATGTTTTTAAAATATACCCGAATCCATGCAATGGAACTTTACATATAGAGTTGTTGAAAAATATTACCGAGTTATATGTTATGGATGTTAGCGGGAAAGCTTTGCAAAGACACATACCGGAAAGTTTGAATACATTTTCGGTAAATCTGCAAGGCTATGCTTCGGGCGTGTATTTTATCCGTGCTTTTTGCGAAGGACGCTGGTATATGGCAAAGTTTATTTTAACGAAGTAACTAGTGACTGGTAACGAGTGACATGTAACAAGAAAGTAAATGAAAAAGATATTGCTAATACTTTCAGTGCTTATTTTTTTAGTTTCTATTGTTTTTGTAGTATACAATTGGAAAATGGTAAAATACTATGAGCCTTGGCGGATGATTTTAGAAAAAACATCTTTAGTGAAAAATAAATTAATAGTTGAAGCTTCTCCAAATATCAATAAAGATAGTTTAAGTTTCTATTTCATCAAACAACCTGAAAATTTACAACATCCTGTTTATGATACAATTACTTTATATGATAGAGGTGAAGTCATTAATTTCATCCCTGATGAATATGGAGGAAATAGTTTTATGTTAAAATACAAAGGTATAACTTATAATAAAATGGGTCTTTGGAAACGTAAAGCATGGTATAAACATGATTACAAAATCCAAGTATTTATGTTTGATAGTTCGTTGGTCATCCATTGGAATATCCAAAACAAATATGAAAGCGAATCAGGAGGAGATACGATAAGATTAAATAATTATCAGTATTAAATGTTGAACCTTATCACAAGTTATAGTTATTCCCTAAAATCGTATCAAACAGGCTCCGGCGGAATATCCTCCTCCAAAAACAGAAAGACAGATAAGGTCGCCTTTTCGGAATTTGGTATAGTTTTGGGCAAAAACCAATACAGAGCTTACAGATCCTGTGTTTCCGAGTTCTTGGATATTGCAAAGTACTTTTTCGTTGGGAATATTTAGTTTGGCGGCTACATTGGAAATAATCCGCATATTTGCCTGATGCCCGATAAAATAAGATAAGTCGGATAATTTATATTGATTTTTATACAAAATATCTGTTGCATTTTGAGCAATATAAGTACAAGCCTGTACAAAAACATCCTTTCCATGAGGCATTTTAATAGATTCTTTAGGGTTTAGATAAACACCGGATGGTCCTTTGCCTATGTGCCCTAAACCTTGAGAAGAAATATCCATTATCTCAGGTTCATGGTCTGAAATCTTTTCTTTTGAAAAAAACATGACTGCAGCTGCATCACCCCAAAGATGTCCGTTTGAGGAATCGCTTTCGTTTACATAAGTCGAATTTCTATCTGCGGAAATAAGCAAAGCCTTATTTGCTCTTCCCGTATCGAAAAACGACTGGATAATTTCCATAGCATTGATGGCAGAAGAGCAAGCCGATGAAAGAGCAAAAGCTTTTGCATCGGCAATCTGAAATTGACGCTGAACTACATGTGCAACCGTTCCTACGGTATCAGAAGGAGTATAAGATGCAAAAATAACCAAATCAACTTCTTGGATAGAATACGGCAAATGCTTGCAGGCATTTTTTACTGCCGCAATACTCATTTGCTCTATAGTTTCTTTAGCTGCCGCTTTTGAACGTGTACGTATGCCTGTCCGTTGAAAAATCCAATCGTCGGTCAATCCGTTGATATCTAAAAAATATTCATTAGGAATACGCTGTTCCGGAATGTAATATCCTGTTGCATTAACAAACATCTCTCAAAAATTCAATTATTATTATTTAAATTTTACGACAAACCTTGCTATAACACAGTTATGCTTAAAAATGTTTATGTAGTCATATTTTAATTCACAAAGATAAATAAAATATTTAATGTGAAAAAGTTCATTACCAAATCATAATGCCACAAATCTTGCTAAGATTATAAAACTTTTTTAGAAAAGAAAAGTTTTATATCTTTGTGATATTAAGCCATTGCTTAGAGATAACTGAAACTTTTGATTCTTACGATTTTTAAGTATTATTAATCAGATAGATATAATGAATTTCCCTGATTTTTTTATGATTTCTATGTGGCAATATTAAAATCTTAAACAGATTACTCAATAAATTTAATTTCTTTTCTATGCTTAATCTAAATAAAATACACCATATAGCTGTTATCTGCAAGAATTACGAAAAATCCAAAGAATTTTATACCCAAATACTAGGGTTTACAATACTAAAAGAAACCTACAGGGCAGATAGATTATCGTATAAATTGGATTTAGCATTGAATGATAATTATTGTATCGAATTATTTTCATTTCCCAATCCGCCTTCACGGCTTTCATATCCCGAAGCTTGCGGATTACGGCACTTAGCTTTCGAAGTTGATGATATAGAGCAAACTATAAAGTTCTTAGAAAAAGTAAATATTACTGCCGAACCAATTAGAATAGATGAAATTACACATAAAAGATTTACTTTTATCAGCGACCCCGATAATTTGCCCATAGAATTTTACGAAAAATAATGAATGCCTCGCTTTTCCTTCTTTCACTCCCTTTTACCCATTTTCTAAGGAAAATATGGATTGTGATTTTGTGCAGCTTTTCTACAATGGTTTTTTCGCAAAAATACTACCAGTACGGGTTTGAGCAAAAATTTAATATTTCCTGTAAAGACAGCGTAGGGAATAATATCCCCAAAGCTTGGAACGGCGGGCTTAATTCGTGTACATTCGGGCAGGTAGATTTGAATCATGACGGAATTAAGGATTTGGTTATTTTTGATAAAAATACCGGACGTCTGCACACTTACCTTAACAAAGGCGGATTTGGACAAATCCAATATGAATATCATCCCGAATATGCTTTATCTTTCCCTAAAATAGAGAGCTGGATGCAGTTGATAGATTACAATAAAGACGGAAAAGAAGATATTTTTACTTATTATTCAGGAGGCATACGGGTTTATGAAAACATATCGGACGATAGTTTGAAATTCCGCTTAGCTGTCAATCAAATAAAATCTCTTTACGGGCAGACAGCTACCAACCTTTTTTGCTTATCAGACGATTATCCGGGAATTGTTGATATAGATGGCGATGGCGATTTGGATATTATCAATTTCTGGCTGTTGGGAACATTTGTACATTACCATAAAAATGTTTCGATGGAAAAATACGGCGTACCTGATAGTTTGGAATTTAAGCTCGAAGACGAAAGCTGGGGATGTTTTGCCGAATCCGAAGATGGTTACCATATTATGTTAGATACATGTTATTCATCACAAAAAATAGCTTTGGACTTGAAATCATCTGAAGCCAAACATGCAGGCTCAACTATTTTTGCGGTGGATATAAATAATGATAGTTTGATAGATGTTGGGTTGGGAGATTTGAACTATCCGGCTATTACTTTTTTAAGCAATCACGGCACGAAAGAAAAGGCTAAAATGACCACTTTAGATACCCTGTTTCCTAATCCTGCACATCCGGTTAATCTACAATCTTTTCCGGTAATTTCCTATGTAGATATAAATAATGACGGAGAGAAAGATTTATTGGTTTCGCCTTTCGATTCGCATTTTCTGGCGAGTGAAAATAAAAACAGTATTTGGCATTACGAAAATCAAGGAAATAATCAATTTACATTTCGTTCTTCCGATTTTTTACAAAACGAAATGATAGATTTAGGAAGCGGAGCTTTTCCCGTTTTGTTTGATTATGATAATGATGGACTTTTAGATTTATTTGTAGGGAATTTGGGGCGTTACGATTCCAGCTATGTGCTTTCGCAGGAAATTTATCAATCTGTTTTTTCTTCTCAAATAGCCTTGTATAAAAATATAGGAACAACAAGCGAACCGGCTTTTCGATGTGTTACCCACGATTTGCTTCATTCCAAACTCAATGGCTTGTATCCGGCTTTAGGCGATATTGATAATGATGGAAAAATAGAAATGATAGTAGGTAACGAAACCGGAAATTTATTTTTATATAGAGCCGAAAATATAATTAATGATAAACCCGAATTTGTATTAATAGATAGCAATTATCAGCAGATTAATGTAGGAAACTACAGTGCTCCACAGCTTTTCGATTTGGATAAAGACGGGAAACTGGATTTGATTATCGGGGAAAAAGGAACTATTTGGCGCGACGGCAACCGGATTGTAGCTAAAAAAGGAAATTTGAATTATTATAAAAATACGGGAACACTTAATTCCCCTGTTTTTACAAAAATTACCGATAGCTTGGGAGGTGTTGATGTTACCAATTGGGAAGTATCGAATTACGGTTATAGTACACCTTGCTTTTTCCGGACAGCACAAGGCGAAACCCGCCTTTTTGCAGGATGTGAGGATGGCTCTGTTTTTTGCTACAATAATATTGATGATAATTTGGATGGTACTTTCCGCTTAGTAGAAAAAGTGGTTTCCCATATTCAGAACCAACCTTATCCCATAAATTTAGGTTCTCATTCGGCAATTGCCGTTGCCGACCTCAACCACGACGGATTACCGGATATGATTTGTGGAAATTTGGGCGGAGGCTTGGAATATTTTGAAGGAAAATTGCCTCTTGCAGTCAATATTCAGAAAGTTGATAAATCCACACATTTTGAAGTTTCAGTTTATCCCAATCCGGCTTCAGATAGAATTACCATTGTCTCCGATGCGGAAATACAGCAAGTCGTTGTATTTGATGTTTTTGGACGAACAATTACTCAAAAAGCAGGCAGTCAAAAATCTTTAGAAATTGATATCAAAAATAAGCCTTCCGGATTTTATTTTCTGCAAATAGACCTATCTAAAAACGGACAAACAGAAAGGATTTTGAGAAAAATATGTGTGGAATAAATATATTATTTGATGTATATCTAAATAAATTATTAGGTATAGATAAATAAATTTATATATATGATTGTACGTTCTTATTTAGAGGAGATTACAAAAAGAGCAAATGAGCCTCGCAGATTCTATCAAAACATTTCTTCTGTGGTGACAATTTTATAAACTTTATCCCCACGCCGAACTACGCTATCAACAGGAATAGAGCAAGGTTCATTTTTATCGGCAGTTTGTACAGGTTTTAAATCCACTTGAATTTCTTGAACTGTTGACTCATAAACTCCGGTTGTTTCGCCGATAATTAAAATTTTATCGCCCACATTCAAGGTATGCGTTTCAATCTTAATTTCTGCAACATTCAGCTTGGCAAAGAAATTAGTAACCTTTCCTACATATACTTTATGCTGAGTGGCTTGTGAACCGTAACGTTCAGTCCATTCGCCTAAGGTTCTTCCCAAATAATAGCCTTCCCAAAAATCGCGGTTGTATACCGAACGAAGCTGAGAAGTCCATTGTTCTATTTTTTCAAGCGTATAGGTATTATCAAAATAAGCTTCGAGAGCTTCTTTGTAGCAACGGGTTACGGTTTTTACATATTCAGGAGAACGTCCTCTTCCTTCTATCTTAAGTACTTTCACGCCCGCCTTAATAATTTTATCCAAAAAATCTATGGTTTTCAAGTCTTTGGGCGACATGATATATTCATTATCAACCGCTAATTCTGTACCTCCATCCATATCGGTAACCTTATAGGGTCGGCGGCAGATTTGCAAACAGGCCCCGCGATTGGCAGAACTGTTGTAATTATCCAAGCTTAAATAACATTTCCCCGAAACAGCCATACACAAAGCACCATGTACAAATATTTCTATACGAACCAGTTCGCCTGAAGGTCCTTTAATCTGTTCCTTTTCGATTTGTTGAGTTATTTCATATACCTGCTCCAAAGAAAGTTCTCTAGCCAAAACCATAACATTGGCAAAGTTGGAAAAAAAACGGACAGCTTCAATATTGGTAACGTTACATTGGGTAGAAATATGAACCGGAACGTTTTGCGACCGAGCATAATTAAGTACAGATAAATCGGAAGCAATAATGGCTGTAACACCTTCTCGTTTGGCAGTATCAATCAAGGTTTTCATATCCTGCATTTCGTGGTCATAAATAACCGTGTTTAAGGCAAGATAAGATTTAACCTGATTTTCTTTACAGATGGAAACTATATTTTTTAAATCTTCAAGCGAAAAGTTATTTGCCGATTTCGAACGCATATTTAATTGTCCTACGCCGAAATATACGGAATCAGCTTTACCTTGTATGGCTGCCATAAGCGATTCATAAGAACCTACCGGCGCCATTATTTCAATATCATTGAGCATAATCTGTTTTTATTTGAGATGGCTGAAAGGATAGATTAGAAACATTATTTTCTTTTTATCAGCTTCAGCGTTTTAGGGTGCAAATATAGTTCTTTTCCTAGAAAGTAAATTATTGGTTGTGGTCTAATTTCTTTGATAGGTATGTGTTTAATCGTTAATGGTCGGCACAGGCTTCCCCTTCGTTTTCTATTTCAAGCGTTGCATGCTGGATATTAAAATGCTCCAGCTCATGCTTAATCCTATGCTTGAGTTCTCCAACACAGGATTCTGGTTTTATTACAAGGTGTGCTGTAATTGCATTTTCGGTAGTACTCATAGCCCATACATGAACATGATGTACTTCTACAACATCTGCATCTTGCGTTATCATTTCTCTTACTTTTTGTATATCCACATTTGCAGGAACCCCGTCTAGAACTAAGCGGATGCTGTCTTTAAGTAAGCTCCAAGTAGAAAATAAAATAACCAAAGCAATTACTATCCCAATAATTCCGTCTAAAATATACCAAGAAGTGTAATTGATCAATACTCCGGCAATTACAACGCCCAACGATACTAAAGCATCTGCTAATAAATGCAGATAGGCTCCTTTAATGTTTAAATCTTTATCCTTATCCCTGAAAAACAAAAATGCAGTAACTCCGTTAATCAATATGCCTATGGCAGCTACCCATGCTATAGTAGTTCCCATAACAGGTTGCGGATGTCTCATTTTTTCTATACTCTCCCAAAAAATTCCGACAATCACAATCAGCAGAATAAAAGCGTTGAGCAGAGATACTAGAATCGTAGTTTTTTTATAGCCGTATGTGTATCGTTCATTTGGTTTTACTTTAGCTATTTTAAACGCAAACAATGCCAGCAGCAAACTTACCACGTCGCTTAAATTATGTCCTGCATCCGAAATTAATGCTGCAGAATTATTAATCCATCCAACTATAAATTCGATGGTAAGAAATAAAAAATTCAATACAATACCGACAATAAATGCCGTATTAATTTTTTTTATTGCATTATGGTTATGCGAATGGTCGTGAGAATGATTATGTGCTTCCATAGGTTTATTCAGGGAAACTTTATGTAAAAAGGGTTTTACCGGAAAAAAACAGATAGTAGAATATATAATAGAATGATAAATGGAATAGCCGTAAAATTAAGGCAGATAATAAGTATGGTAGCTATTCCTAAAAAAATAAATCGTACTTGATTGTCTTTCCATTTCAAATTTTTAAACTTCAAAGAAAATAAAGATAATTCCGAAACTAAAAGAACAGATAAAACAACCGATAAAGATAAAATGACATAGGGATTGCTGAAAATCTGAGCGATTCCTTCAAAAAAACAAGCGGGAAAAATATAATTGTATTGTCCTGAGAACATAAAAGGCAGAGCCGCCCATATCATAGCATTGGCAGGTGTGGGAAGTCCAATAAAAGAAGTAGTTTGTCGCTCATCAATATTGAATTTGGCTAAGCGGTATGCCGAAAATAAGGGTATAATAAAAGGAATAAAAACAAGCCCACAAGGAAGCGAAGGTGTATTTTGCAGCAAAAAATAGGCAATAAATCCCGGAGCTGCGCCAAAAGTAACCACATCTGCCAGCGAATCCAATTCTTTTCCAATCGGGTTATGGACTTTCAGCAAACGGGCTGCCATTCCATCAAAAAAATCCAATATAGCTCCTGCAAAAATTAATAAACCGGCTATCCGGATATCCATTTTAAATACGGCATAAATAGATAAACATCCGCATAATAAATTGCCTAAGGTAATAAAATTCGGAATCTGCTTTTTCATGGGTTATTGATTTTAGTAAACAAGAAATATAAAGTAGCTGGCAACAGGTAACGCATGACGAGAAAAACTCAGTGTTACTCTGTAAAACTAAATTCATTTTTAAAAAGTTAAATATAAAAGCCCCTAAATTTTCATTTCTATAATTTAGAGGCTTTTGTAAAAATCTTATTTGATAAGGAATGTAAATTTATCGAAGTTCTTTAGAGCTATACCGGTTCCTCGTGCTACGGCTCTCAAAGGATCGTCTGCTACGTGGACTTTCAGCTTTGTTCTTTGCTCAATCCGTTTATCCAATCCCCTAAGCATAGAACCACCGCCTGCCATATAAATACCTGTGCGGTAAATATCGGCTGCCAATTCGGGCGGAGTCATTTCTAAGGCATTCAATACGGCTGCTTCTATCTTCGCAATAGATTTATCTAAAGCATGAGCTACTTCTTTATAATTTACCTGTACTTCTTTTGGAATACCTGTAAGTAAATCACGACCATGGAAAACCATATCATCGGGCGGATTATCCAAGTTTTGGATAGCAGAACCTACATCTATTTTAATACGTTCTGCGGTACGTTCTCCAATGATAATATTATGCTGTTTACGCATGTATTCTTCAATGTCCTGATTAAACTCATCGCCGGCAGTGCGGATAGATTTGTTACAGACAATTCCTCCCAAAGCAATTACAGCGATTTCGCTGGTTCCTCCACCTATGTCGATAACCATATTTCCGGCAGGTTCAAGCACATCGATACCGATACCGATTGCGGCTGCCATAGGTTCGTGAATTAAACGAACTTCTTTGGCTCCGGCTTGTTCGGCAGAATCGCGAACGGCTCTTTCTTCCACTCCGGTAATACCGGAAGGAATACAAACTACCATTTTTAAAGCAGGAGGAAATAAAGGTTTTTTCGGACTGATCATCTTGATCAACTCACGAATCATATATTCGGTTGATTGAAAATCGGCAATTACACCGTCTCTCAAAGGGCGGATAGTTCTGATGTTCTCGTGGGTTTTCCCATGCATCATCTGTGCCCTTTTTCCTACGGCAATTACCTTATTGGTAGTACGGTCGATAGCTACGATAGAAGGCTCGTCAACCACAACTTTGTCATTATAAATAATAACAGAGTTGGCTGTACCCAAGTCTAAAGCTATTTCGCGTGTTAAAAATGAAAATAATCCCATCTAAATTATGAATGTTATATTTTGAATATCTTTATGTTTACGTAAAAATGAAATAACCGGTTTCGTTTTATGTTTGAGTAGTGACGGGGTGACTTTAGGTCACCCCGTCACTACTCTGCTTTTAATGTTTAAAATGACGATGCCCTGTAAAGACCATGCCTATTCCGTTTTGGTTGCAATAGTCTATCGAATCCTGATCGCGAACAGAGCCTCCCGGTTGTATTACGGCTGTAATACCGGCTTTATGTGCTATTTCTACACAATCGGCAAAAGGGAAAAATGCATCTGATGCCATAACGGCTCCTTGCAAATCGAAATTGAATGAATGGGCTTTATCTATCGCCTGCCGCAAAGCATCTACCCTTGAGGTTTGTCCTGTTCCGCTGGCAAGCAGTTGTTTATCTTTAACTAAAACTATGGCATTTGATTTGGTATGTTTTACAATAATATTGGCAAACATCAAATCTTCTTTGGCTTTATCGCTTACAATAGTTTGGGTAACGGTCTGCATATTTTCGGGCATATCAACTACTAAATCTTTCTCTTGCTCCATTACACCATTCAGCACTGATTTAAACATTTTAGAGGAAAATGCTTGGTCTTTTCTTTGTAAGATAATTCTGTTTTTCTTGGTTTTTAAAATTTCCAAAGCAGTATCTTCATACTCAGGAGCAATAATTACTTCAAAAAACAATTGGTTGATTTCTTCTGCCGTAGCTTTATCAATTTTACGGTTGGTAACTAAAATTCCGCCGAATGCCGAAACCGAATCGGCAGCTAAAGCATCTTTCCAAGCTTCGATAAGCGAGGGGCGTGAAGCCAAGCCGCAAGCATTGTTATGTTTGATAATGGCAAAAGTGGTATCTGAAAAATCATTGATTAAATTTACAGCGGCGTCAATATCCAATAAGTTGTTATACGAAATTTCTTTGCCGTGCAATTGCTTGAAACAATCATTAAGCGAACCGTAGAAAGTGGCTTTTTGATGAGGATTTTCCCCATAACGCAAAACCTGAGCCTGCTGTTTGCTCTGCTTAAATACAGGCAGATTTTCGGTTTGATTGAAATAATTGAAAATAGCGGTGTCGTAATCCGAAGAAACATGGAATGCATAAGATGCAAAACGTTTTCTGTCTGCAAGCTGTGTTGTTCCGTTTTGTGCATTTAAAATTTTCAATAATTCCGCATATTGATTTACCGAAGGCACAATCAACACATCTTGAAAATTTTTGGCAGCAGCTCTGATTAACGAAATGCCTCCGATATCAATTTTTTCGATAATTTCCTGATCGGAAGCTCCCGAAGCAAGGGTTTTTTCAAAAGGATATAAATCTACAATTACTAAATCTATTTCGGGAATATGATATTCTGCCAATTGTTTATGGTCTTCCTGATTTTCCCTGCGTGCCAGAATGCCTC
>JAVBQU010000063.1:0-14653 GCA_031548675.1 Bacteroidales bacterium | reverse complement strand
GGTATCTCGAAATGATAAAACCGGCTTACCAACAACCGATTGATGAAGTTACCTATCGCGAAACGATAGCTCTTTTGGAGGATTTGATGAAACTTCTGCATCCATTTATGCCTTTTATTACCGAAGAAATCTGGCATATTTTGGCAGAACGTACCGATAGCGAAAGTTTGATGATAGCACCGATGCCTAAAACTCAAAACGTAAATGAAAAGATTTTAGAGCAGTTTGCTTTGGCACAGGAAATGATTATCGGCATACGCGGCGTGCGGAACGAAAAACATATCGCACCTAAAGAAACGATAGAATTATTTATCAAGAAAAACCACGGACAACAGCCTGATGTTACTTTCGACGGCATAGTAAGTAAGCTTTGTAATATATCTGCCTTAAATTATACGGACGAGAAAATAGAAGGGGCGGCATCGTTTATTGTTCGTTCTACAGAATGTTATATTCCGATAGATAACAGCAATATCGATATAGAAGCAGAGCGTAAGAAACTAAGCGAAGAACTAAAATATACCCAAGGGTTTTTGCAATCGGTGCTTAAAAAGTTATCCAATGAACGCTTTGTAAGCAGTGCTCCGGCTAATGTGATAGAAGTAGAACGCAAGAAACAAGCTGATGCCGAACAACGGATAAAAGTACTGGAAGAACAGTTGACGCATTTAGGATAGTAATTATAGTAATGAGAAATAAAAATACGTCATTGCGAGGCTTTTCCGAAGCAATCTTAGCATAATAATTAATTAGATTGCTTGCCGGATATTCTCACAAAGCGTTAATGGGTAATCTTAAAACAAACCACGTAGAAGCCGAATCTAAAAGATGCCGCAGCTGCGTGGTTTATAAATTTCTATTGTTTAAAAGCTGATACACATTTAATGAAAAGAATAATACTGATTTCTGTTCTCTTACTTACCTTTATGGGCATAAATGCACAAGGAGTTGGTGTTGCATCCGATGCCTACAGGCACAAACCCAATTTGTCGATAGTCCGAAAACACACGTATTATGCCCTTTGTGATGAAAAGGATTCCGTTTATTTTGACAATTTAGATACGGTAATAGTCAAAGATTCTGATATAAAGTCTTACCTCATAAAGCGAAATAATAAATGGGGATTTTTCTCAGAGATGGATGGCATGTGTATTCCTATTGAATTTGATGAAATCGAAGAGAAATTTAGGCATTATTATCTTGTAACCAAGAATAATAAAAAAGGTATTTATCAATGTAAAAAAATAATTGTACCCTGCAAACAAGACAGTATTGTATTATCCTATCAATATGGTGTCGATTTTCTTTTTAAGAAAGATAATCTTTGGGGAGCATATAATATGAAAGGGGAAATAACTATTCCTAATATATATGAGCAGCTTGTTAATTCCCGTGTGGTTATCGCATTGAAGAAAAACGATAAGAATTATTATATAATATCTAATAAAGCTGTACAATTAGATTCGTTGGACATCCCTGTTCTTTTTACTCGAAGAACCGATTGGCCTAAACAAAATAGTTATTATAAGGTAATGAAAGGCGGAAAATGGGGAATTATAAATGAAGACTTATCGAATGTTATCCCTAATGAGTTTCAGAATATTATATACAATCAGAGTTTTGACGTATTTCTTCTGAAGCAGAACAACAAATGGGGTATGTCTGATTTTTCCGGTAAAATATTAGAACCGATAGTGCATGATGATATGTATTATTTCTCTGATTTTAATAATTTTATAGTGAAAGACAATGGAGTGATGAACTTCTATGATGCAGCATCGCTGAAAAAACTGGATGAGCTTTCATTTGATAAAATAGTTTACACCCGCTTCGAGTATTATAAGATATCTTTAAATGGAAAACGAACCCTGATAAAGAAAGACCTGAAAATGATATTCCCTCTGAAATACGACGATTTATTTCCGCTTGAAAACAATCTTTTTCAATATGAAGTAAATAAAAAAGTAGGAGTTGTGGATAGTAATGATAAAATTATCATACCGGCTGTATATGAGAACTTATACATAAAAAAGAATATGGCTTTTGTTACACAAGACTCTAAACGCGGTGTGGTTGGATTAAACAATGAAATTTTATTACCCATAAAATTCAAATGGATAGACCCCAAAGATGATTATATTGAAGTAACGAATGATGAGTTTAAATCCTTTAAGCTGGACTATAAATTTAAGTGCATTGAAAATTGTGCAGAGTTTAAGAAATGATTATCTAACTTCTATAATTGCGAGGTTTTGCCGAAGCAATCTAATTAATTATTATGCTAAGATTGCTTCGGCAAAACCTCGCAATGACGAATAAAATCAGATAATAGCACGTTATCACGCATGACGTGCTATTTTACAAAATGCTGCAATTAACGCGGCATTAAAACCAATAAATTATTCACTAAATCAAAAAAGTATGTTTAAACAAAAAAACAATGTAAGCAAAATCGTTTTCAGGCGATGGAGCCGGAAATCGTATGCTATTTTTAAGGTAGTAGGCAAGGTGGTACACATCGGCTGTTTATGCGGTGTATGCTCGCTAACGGCTCTAAGCAGCCAGCCGGCTTTAGCACAAAGCACCCAGCCCAATTCTGTAGATACTACGCTCAAAGAGCTGGACGAGGTTATTATTTTTACAGAAAAGCCGGTGCCTTTTCAACAGATGCAGACTGTTGTAGCGGTTATTCAAAAAGAAGATATTCAGCGAGCGGCGGTAGGCAATGTGCAGGACTTGCTTCGCTATGTGCAAGGGGTTGACATACGAACCCGAGGCAGCGAAGGCGTGCAAGCCGATGTAAGTCTCAGAGGCGGCACATTCGACCAAATGGTTATTCTTCTCAATGGTATTAATTTTACCGATCCCCAAACAGGTCACTACTCTCTCAATCTCCCCATCGACCTAAACACCATAGAACGTATCGAAATTTTACAAGGACCCTTTGTCTGGAATTCGGGCACGGCAGGGTTTTGCGGAGCTATTAACATTATTACGCAGAAACCGCAAAAAAGCTGCGGACGGATTACGATGTCTTATGGCGAATACGATTATTTCCAGCTAGGAGGCGTAGCCGGAATAAAACTCAAAAAAGGCTTTCTGTCTGTGAGTGGCAGCCATGCCCAAAGCAGCGGATTTGCACCCAATACCGATTTTACAATCAACAATGCATATATCTCAGGCGGATTTTCGGGCAGAAAAATGGGAAGTCTCGATTTCCAAATCGGATTCCAGCAAAAAGCTTACGGAGCCAATAGCTTTTATTCAGCCCAATATAAAGACCAACACGATGAAAACACCGCCCTAATTGCCTCTGTAAACTATACGAAACAATGGCGAAGATGGCAGATGCTGTATAATATCTATATCCGCGACCATTACGATAAGTTTGAATTGTTCCGCAACGAAGCTCCCGAATGGTATCAAGGAGCGAATGAACATATAACCCAAACGATAGGTGGAAATCTGAAGACAGCTTATACCTCCCGATGGGGTTTAACAACCTTAGGTGTAGGCTATCGCAACGAACATATTTTAAGTACAGGTTTAGGAGAGAAAATGGCAGAACCGGAACAAAATCCTTTTGATAAAAATGTGATGTTTAATTATGAAAAGGGTAGGGGAACCCTCAATGCATTTTTGCAGCACGAATGGAAAAAAGACCAATGGAAAGCCAGCCTAGGCTTGATGACAAGCGGTAATTCCGAATATGGCTTTAGAGGATATGCTGCAGGAAGCCTGTCGTATTTTGCCAAACCCGATCTCGAAATAAAATATTGGCTGCAAAATGTGTACAGAGTACCTACCTTTACCGATTTATACTATAAAAGCCCTACACAAGTAGGCAATCCCGATTTACATCCCGAAGAAGGCATTTCCTCAGAGCTGTCGGCACATTGGGACTTGCAGTCTTGGACTTTGCAGGCAGCGGCATTTTACCGTTACGGTTTTTGGATTATCGACTGGGTAAAACGGAATCCTGCCGACATCGCATGGCATAGCGAAAATATGTCGAACATCACATCAGGCGGATTAAATGTTTATGCAGAATACAGATGGGCGAATTCATTCTTGCAAAAAATCAGATTCGGCTACGATTACCTTGCCGTGAGCAATTCTACGCAAGGATATTATTCCCTATATGTAGATAACTGCCTCAAACACCAAGCCAAAATTTCGTTAGACCACCGCATTTGGAAATCCCTTTCCGCATCGTGGCTATGGGCTTTGCAAGACAGGGCAGGAACTTATGTAGATGCTCAAACCTTACAAGATACACCCTATAAACCCTATCTGTTGTGTAATGTAAAATTACGTTGGACGCAAAAGTATTATGAAGTGTTTGCAGAAGCAAGCAATTTGTTTAATACAGCGTATGTAGATATAGGCAATATTCCCCAGCCCGGACGATGGTGCAAGGTGGGTGTAACATTTAAGATATAAGGAGATATATAAAAATAAAATTATAAACGAAGCTATTCGAAAAGTCGGTCTACCCCTAAATGGCTTCGCCGAGCTACGCTACGCTCCGGTTCCCCTAAGGGGGACTTTCTTATGTACATGCACTTTACAGAAGTCCCCTTAAAATAAAAAGAATCCGCTTTTTCTCTCTTGTGGGGAGAACACAAGAGGGGTAGGGGATTTAGGGGTTAGTAAAGACATTCTGAATAACCACATTTGTACTTGTAACTTTTGTATTCAGTATTGCATTCTTACATCAAGCCGTTTTTCTAGTAAAAAATATCATGTAATTTTATATCCCATAAGATTTATACATAATCGTTCTCAGTATATTTAGGCCGGGTCAATTAGTTCTAAAAACTTATTTTATAGATTTAGTACAAGTCAAGTAGTCCTAAAAACTTATTTTGTAGATTTAGGCTAAGTTAATCTGTACTAAAAACTTTTTCTGTAGATTTAGTACAACTCAATCAGTACTAAAAACTTTCCCTTTAGATTTAAGTATAAATAAAGTTATTCTAAAATCCTTATTAATACATTTAAGTATAAATTATGATGGTCTAAAATCTCTGTCTATAGATTTTAGAGAGAATCACTCAGCTCTAAAAAAATCTCCTACTTACTAGGATAATTTAATCAAAAAGTTTATACCTTTGCAGTATATAGAAAACACCAGATTCGATAAAATCATGAATATATATAATATATATAAAAGGTATCTTCCTGAGGATGTATATACCAGTATGATAGATACAGAGACGGTAGAAACTGAAACCGGACTTGTGCAGAAGCCTTTGGAGAATCGGCCGACGGGATGCGATTTTTTGGATGTTTTTGCAAAATTAGTGAGGCAGCATGGCAATTTGCAGGCTAAACAATATGCCCGCATGATGGGTATAGAAGCCCAAGCATTGACAAAGACTATGGATGTGCTTACCGGCATGGGAGCTCGGGAGTGGGTATGCGAATACCTGCGGTTGGCAAGCTGCGAATTGCTGGAACGTACCCATTGGTCTATTGGCAAAGTGGGTAAGCGTTTGGGCTTTCCTTCGGGCAGCACTTTCTCGCAGTTTTTCTCCCGCGTACAAAAATATCAACCCTACGAATGGCGGCTGCTCAAGCAAAGAGGCGTAAGTTCAACCTACCATTCTAAGGAATAATAAAAAATTTATACTTAAATATATATGTCAAACAAACACCTTTTATCAACCTGCGAAACCCCTTCCGAATCTTTCGATAGGCTGGTAAAAATTATGGACGAACTCAGGGCAAAATGTCCATGGGATCAAAAACAAACCATAGAAAGCATCCGCCATTTGAGCTTAGAAGAAGTTTATGAATTGTCGGATGCCATATTGCAGGGCGATAATGAAGAGATAAAAAAAGAATTGGGCGACATTATGCTGCATATTGTTTTTTATTCCAAAATTGCATCCGAAACCCAATTGTTTAATATCACCGATGTATTGAATGGAATTTGTGAAAAACTCATCCGCCGTCATCCCCATATTTTTGGCAATGTGGTGGTGCAGAATGCCCAAGATGTAAAAGACAATTGGGAAAAAATTAAAATGAAAGAAGGCAATAAATCCGCATTATCCGGCGTACCCTCTTCGCTGCCGTCGATGATAAAAGCCTACCGCATTCAGGAAAAAGCCCAAGGCGTCGGTTTCGACTGGGAACAGCCCCATCAGGTTTGGGATAAGGTACAAGAAGAATTAAATGAGTTTCATGAAGAAATCCTGCAAAATGACAGCCCCGAAAAAATAGAAGGTGAATTTGGCGATTTGCTCTTTTCATTAATTAACTATGCCCGTTTTCTCAACATCAATCCCGAAAATGCGTTAGAAAAGACAAACAAGAAATTTATCAGCCGTTTTACCTATCTCGAACAAAAAGCCCAAGAACAAGGAAAGATGCTGCACGAGATGAGTCTGAGCGAAATGGATGTGTTTTGGGAAGAAGCTAAAAAACAGAACCATTAATACCGCATCTAACCCTCATTTTTAGAATAATCGTCGTATCTTTGCACACTATGGCACAAGAAGAAAATTACAGTATATTAATTAAGAATAAGAAAGCCGGATTTGAGTTTTTTTTACTCGAAACCTATTCGGCGGGGATTATACTTACCGGAACAGAGATAAAATCGCTGCGGGAGGGTAAAGCCAATCTTACCGATGCATACTGTTATTTCAGAGAAAACGAACTGTATATCCGCAATATGCATATTGCGGAATATAAATTCGGAACTTATGCCAACCACGACCCTAAACGGGAACGTAAGCTCCTGCTTACCAAACGCGAATTACGAAAACTGAGTAATAAACTCAAAGAACAAGGCTTGACCGTTATCCCTGTATCACTCTATATAAATGCCAAAGGCTTGGCTAAACTCGATATTTCGCTAGCCAAAGGAAAGAAACTGTATGACAAACGCGAAACCCTAAAGGCAAAAGATACCAAACGCGAAATGGACAGGGTAAGAAGTTAGGAAGTACAGTTGTTTTGGGCTTGAAGTTCCGGTAAAATAATAGAAGTTGTTTGAATAGCACATCATCGCTGACCAATATTTTGTCCTTGATATAATACTAGGCTGTTTAAATTCATCCAAAGTAATTTTTATAAACATATTAATTATGAAACAGTTTTGCATCTTTTTTATCCTTATTACAGTGGGTTTTTGCAATCTTTCTGCACAAAATGACAGTTTAGCCCGCCATATTCAAATTGACAGCATACAGCAATATGATGCTAATTCTCTTCATATTGCTATAGACAAATCAGGGTTATTTCCATCATTTTCACAGAATGGGTATGATTTATCAGCCAAAGAACTTTCTGAGACCATATCTATTTCTCCCGATGCTCGGAAATATATGCAAAGAGCGATGACATGCCACCGCATAGGCAATGCATTAGATTGTGCCGGAAGTATTTTTTTAGCATTCTCTCTTGAGCTTTTAAGATCCGGTTATTCGGATACGGACGTCATAATCTCAGCCGGAACAGCTTGCCTAGGAGCAGGATGTTCTTTGATAAGCCTTCCTTTTCATGCTATGTATACTCAACAAGCCAAACGGGCTATATCTATATACAACGAGACACCTAGTGTTCCCATTAGGGATAACTTGGAAGAAAATGAATCCCATAAATAAGGATTTACCTGTAACTATTACTTAAAATAAAATTATTCAAATGTCTTCTCAACGCGAACTTTTTTACAGACATTTAGCCCAAACTTCCCCTAGTCCCTTAGGGTTAGAAATCGATTCTGCTCAAAACATTTATTTGTTTGATACCAACGGCAAAAAATATATTGATTTGGTGTCCGGCGTAGCCGTAAGCAATGTAGGACACTGCCATCCCGATGTTATTGATGCCGTTAACAAGCAGATGGAAAAGTATATGCACTTAATGGTGTATGGCGAATATATACAATCTCCGCAGGTGCAATTAGCTCATGCTTTAGCAAGCGTTCTGCCCGATAATCTCCAATGTTCTTATTTTGTAAATTCAGGAAGCGAAGCTGTAGAAGGAGCCTTAAAACTGGCAAAACGCTTTACCGGACGCAGTGAAATTATTTATTTGAAAAATGCCTATCACGGCTCAACACATGGCGCTTTGAGTGTAATGGGAAGCGAAGATTTCCGTTATGCTTTCCGTCCTCTTTTGCCGGATACGAAACAAATTACTTATAACAACATTAATCATTTAGAAGAAATTACCGAGCGTACCGCCTGTGTAATTCTCGATCCAGTTCAATGCGAAGCAGGGTTAACATTTCCCGAGAATAATTATCTGCAAAAACTCCGTCAGCGTTGTAACGAAACCCACACGCTGCTTATTTTCGATGAAGTACAAACAGGCTTCGGAAGAATGGGTAGTTTGTTTTATCTCGAACAATCGGTTATTCCCGATATTTTAGTTGTTGCCAAAGCTATGGGCGGCGGTATGCCTATCGGGGCTTTTATTTCTTCTGAAGAAATTATGCATACACTTACTTTCAATCCTGTTTTGGGACATATTACCACTTTTGGCGGACATCCGGTAAGCTGTGCGGCAGCATTGGCTTCTCTCAAAATTCTTGAACAACAAAAGCTGTATCTGGATGCGGATAGAAAAGGGAAAAAATTTGTATCTAGGCTTCAATCTCATTCTAAGCTAAAAGAAATCCGCCAGCATGGTTTATTTATAGCCTGCGATTTAGAAAATGAAGAGGTTTATTGGAAGTTATTACGTTTATTTATCCAAAATGGTTTGGTAACCGATTCGTTTTTATTTAAACTGCATTCATTCCGCATAGCTCCTCCTTTAATTATTACGGATGAACAAATTGACGAATGCTGCCAGTTAATCATTAAGAGCCTAGATGAATTATGAACATAGAAGAAATACGAGAATTTTGTCTTTCATTGGGCGATGTGGAGGAATGCTTTCCTTTCGACCAAACTACTTTAGTTTTCAAAATACAAGGAAAAATGTTTGCCCTTATTGATGTGGAGGAAGCCCATTCTATCAACCTTAAATGTAATCCGGAGGCAGCTATTGAACTTCGCGAACATTTCGATTATGTTCTGCCCGGTTACCACATGAATAAAAAACATTGGAATACGGTTTTGCTAAAAACCGGCATTGCTGATCCTCAACTAAAAACATGGATAAAGGATTCTTTCGAGCTAGTAGCTAAGGTTAAGAAATAGATTTTGATTTATCCGCTTCTTTGCAAAAGAAACTGTTTTGGCTGTTGGTTTGGAATAATAACAAAGCATTGAATAAGGCAAAGAAAGTTACGCCTGCCTGAGTTTCAAGCGTATCTTCGAAAAACATGGAGAAGCACGATATAATAAAGAATAGAATATACAGGTAATTCTGAGAAAAAGCTCCAGACTTAATAGCCGGATAAAGCAGGCAAAACATAAATACAGCAAATCCTAATATGCCGAATGTCAGCCAGAATGTCATAAACTGATTATGTGTACGCATTCCTGTATCTTTCAAATCCGAATTTCGTTCCTGCAAAGCTTGTTTAACCTCTAAAGCCACATCGCCGGTACCTACTCCAATCCAAAAATGCTTTTCGATAATATAAAGCGCATTTTTCCACAGTTCAAACCGCTGTGTAAGCGAAGAACCCTTGCAATGCCCTGTGCGGTAATATAAATCCAATTCAAAAAACACCTGATACAAACGATACTTCAAACTGTATTTATGGGTATAAACAACATTGGCAATACCATTTTCAATATTCTGAATATCCACGTCCGATAAACTATTCACACCTTCTGCATCTTTCCTTAGACTTTTAGAATTCAAATAGCGGATTAGCGTTTGACTAAGATGCTGATTTCTCCCATCCAAACCCTCGTAATTTAAGGTGCTTCTTTTATTCCATGTTTCTTTCAACTCTTTTTCGCAAATATAAATATTTACATAGTTCCCATTTTCAATTGTTCCAACAGCCGTATCGTGCTGATAAAAATTACCGGAACGAGTTTGCAAGGCTAATGGTTTTGAATTATAGCTTGTAGGAATAAAATAACTATCGTATGCACTTTTCAGATATAAGGCTGCTCCAGTCAAACCTCCGGCAATCAAAACCATTATGCTTATTTTTATCCACTTACGATTATTTTTAGACAGAAAATATATTCCTATTGCAAAACTGCCTATTAGTATAATAAATATACCCGTCAGAGATTGGCAGATTACCAAGAAAAAAAGAAACCATAGGTTTACAAAAAGGAGGAAAAGAAAAATGTATTTCTTTTGCTTAAGCTTTTGATATACAAAAAACAGAATCAAAAAAAATGATAAGCATACATTTAGGCTGAAACGAATTTGTGAAATATATTTTACTATACTGCGGTAATCTTCGAATGGATTAACTATCCGGTTGTAGAATCCAAGAACAGAGTTTAAAAAAACCGTGAATACATAAGTACCCAAAATCCAATACAGTTGTTTTCTATTTAAAATCCGGCTGCTTGCCAAAACTAAAGGAATAATTAACAGGGGAAGTTTTTTTCTTAAATCATCGATACCGTAAGCATAGTCTTTAGAAAAAGGCAGCCAAAGTACATGCAAGAAAAAGATACCTAACACAGCTAATGCCGCTTTATTATGCCAAATACAGAATAGTTTCTTTTTTAATCTACCCTCTACTACCCAATTGGCAAAAAGTACAACAGTAGATACACTCATCACATAAACGGCTGTAGATACTCCAACTGCAAGCCCCATCAAAGAAAGGACATAAATAAAGGCGTGAATTTGTTCTCTATTATACTTAATACCCATTTTATTAAATCTCTCTTTTATATAAAAAGGAAAAGACACTGATTCTTTTCCTTTTTATACATGCTATTACAACAAAATTACGGTGTTACAACTACAACTTTAAATTCTCTTATCCCTTGTGGAGGTGCTGTTCTAAAATCAGAATCTTCAATAAAGAAGCCTATTTTTCCCGGACTCAAATCATAGCGGATAGTTTCTAGAAATCCCTGATATGGCAAAATGTAAGGAAGCTGGTTATCATATCCTCCATCAAGACTATAAACCAATACGGCTCCCTTATTGATAACATTATTTGTAATTGCCGGCATCGAAAAATCTGCATTATAACAAAATCCCTCTATGCCAAAACTACCTAGAGGGCGCCAATCTGCGGGATATACCTTGATATAATAAGTATTTACAGTTGAACCATCTCTTCCCGAAGGTCCCGGAGGGCCGGGAGGTCCTTCTTTTACACATGCACACATCAAAAAAGATGCGGCTAATAAAAACATTAATTTTTTCATACACTAAGGTTTTAATTTCTAACTAAAATTTCTGTTAAATAAATCGATGGAAGTTTAGTAGCGGTTCTCATAAATTTCTTTCTCTCTCTATAAATCTGCAATAATGTTATTTGCACATTTGATTTATTTTCAGCGAATCCATTATTTTCAAATGAATGAGTTCTAAATAACTTTTCATCCAACGAATTTATTATAAGCAAATGTAAAATAAAATTTATTCATACACAAATCAATTCTTTAATTTACCTTTGCATATAGATGTAATCCATTTTGCCTGCGTTTGTAAACGCTGAACGAAATACCGCCATGAAACTAAGTAAAGAATTTTATTGCAATCCTGATGTAGTGCAGTTGGCTCAAGAGTTGCTCGGCAAATATCTATTTACATGTATCGATGGCATATTAACCGGCGGCATTATTACGGAGACAGAGGCTTATCGGGGTATAGACGATAAAGCTTCTCATGCATACAATGGGCGGCGTACAGCCAGAACTGAAATTATGTACAGGGAAGGCGGTACTGCTTATGTTTATCTTTGCTACGGCATGCATGCCTTATTTAATGTGGTAAGTAATCAAAAAGACATTCCGCATGCTATTCTTATCCGGGCTGTGAAACCAACGCATGGTTTAGATGTTATGCTTAAACGGAGTAAGAAAGCAAAAATAGATCGTAATTTCGGTGTCGGTCCCGGAAAAGTATCTAAAATTTTAGGCATCAGCGTCCCTCATTCAGGGCTTTCTCTGCTAGACAACCAAATTTGGATAGAAGATAGAGGTTTGCAAATTGCATCTCATAAAATTACAGCAACTCCTCGTATCGGTATTGATTATGCTGGCGAGGATGCTAAATTGTTATACAGATTTTTAATACCACAAGCGGATCTGCCATCTATAGAAACAAGCACAATATAATTTAAAGCATATCGTTTTTCATACAAATAATACTTCCCATGTTTGCAAATATCAAAAAAAAAATAGCTTATGCCCAGCTCAAAAAACGATTGAAGAATTTCAGCAGAACGAAAGCATTTCATAATTTTGAAACAGCCAAAACTCTCGGCATTGTTTATATTTTGGACGAAGAGGCTACATGGAACCTTATATTGCAAGTAAGCTCTCAATTAAAAGAAGCCGGTATTGCTACTAAATCGGTAGGTATTTTTCATGGAAATCAGAAGCCTTTGTATGCTGTAGAGAATTTATCGATGGATATTTGTTCAGCAGACCAAATGAATTGGTACAACAAGCCTCAAGGCGTCAGGATTGATGATTTCATGAATACGCCCTTAGATTTATTAATCGATTTGTCGTTGCACGAAGATTATTCATGCAGCTATATTGTAGGACTTTCTAAGGCTTCTTGCAAAGTCGGTATAACCGGAATCAATCCTATCTTAGAAAATATCTATGATATTTCTATAACCACTAAAGCCCCTTCTCAAAACATTAAAGCCATGTATCTCGAAATTGCCGAGTGTTTAATGAAGATTAAAATGGCATAGCTAGGCATTACCTGTTATAGACTTCTTCGAAAAATACTGATTTCAAGGGTTTAAATAGCTGTACACTGCAAGGAGAAACGAAGTGAAGCATTCCCTTAGATTGCTTCCAGCTTCGTACCTCGCTATCGCAATGAGGGTTTGGCTTTTGCTATTCTATTAAGTTATGCGTACAAATTCCGTTTTTCGCGTACCAGTTCTTCTACTTTATCTATTTCTAAAGCATTTGGTCCTCGCCGGTTATAATTTCCACTCATAACCGCAACTACGTCTTGGGATTCTATAATTCCTTTCCCTCGTAAAAAATTCAATGCGTTGCGGGTAAATGCTTCAGTATTGGTAAAATTATCAGAAGGGAAACAATATACGCCATAGGTAAGCGCCAATTGCCGCATGGTGCGTTCGTGGTAGCAGAAGGCAAAAACACGTTTTGCACTGCGGAAAGAAGCCAAATGCCGAACTGAACGTCCATTATAGGTATCTGTAACTATAATTTTCAAATCTAGCTCTATACTTGCCTGTACGGCTGCCTTAGCCAAAGTATGGTTAATATCGTTTACTTTCGGATTTTTATATTTTTTATCCATTATCGGTTTTACCCGGCTTTCCATTTCCATAGCTATTTTAGTCATGGTAAGTACGGCTTCTACCGGATATTTCCCTGTAGCGGTTTCTCCGCTAAGCATAATGGCATCGGTATGCTGGCTGATGGCATTGGCAACATCGGTAACTTCGGCACGAGTGGGACGCGGATGTTCTATCATGCTGTGAAGCATCTGTGTAGCAATGATACATACTTTTTCGCGTTCGATACATTTTTCGATAAGCATTTGTTGAACTACAGGAACTTTTTCGGCTGCAATTTCAACGCCTAAATCTCCGCGTGCAACCATAACGCCATGTACACAACTCAAAATTTCATCAATATTTTCAATCCCTTGTTTATTTTCTATCTTGGCAATAATACGTATAGGGCTATCATGTTCTTTCAAAATTTCCTGCACTGCCAATATATCGGCTTTACTTCTTACAAAAGAGTGGGCTATAAAGTCAATATCATTATCAATTGCAAAACGGATAAATTCGCGGTCTTTATCTGAAACTGCTTTTAGGTTTAATGGAATTTCAGGGACATTTACTGTTTTCCGCCCTTTCATTTCTCCATCATTTTCGGCTCTGCAAAACAAGAAATTTTTATCTTTATCTACCACAGTAAAAGCCATTTCTCCATCATCAACCACAATTTTAGCTCCTACAGGTACTTCATGTACAATATCGCTGTAATTTGTGTAAAGAATGGTGGGGGTACACAATTTTTTAGAATCTCCGGAAAGTTTAATAATCGTTCCTGCTGAAATATCGAAACCGGAACTATTTTCCATCGCAGTAAGCCTGATTTCGGGACCTTTGGTATCAATCAGTATTCCAATTTTTTTGGATACGGCTCTCACATTATTGATAATATTTTTGGCTCCTTCCATCGACATGTGGGCAGTATTCAAACGTACTACATTCATGCCGGTTTCATAAAGGGCTTTTAAAAAATCTATGTCGCAACGTTGGTCGGAAATAGTAGCTACTATTTTCGTTTTTTTCTGTAGTCCGGGTTTCATATTTATCTATTTTTATTTACTCAGTATTACAAGCTGTTTTGAAAATAAACAAGTTTCGGTCATACATGTTTTCTTTTCTCTATATTATTTGCAAATATATAGGATTCAAACTGATTTGCGTCGAAAATAATGAAAAACATATTAGCATATAATTTGTTACATGTCAGAAAATTAAAAGATAGCATCCTAATATGGGCACATTTTTATACATTAGATGATTAAATATGTTGTATAAAATTCAATCAAATAGAACTTTTAGTTTTAAACTTGC
>JAVBQU010000115.1:0-6072 GCA_031548675.1 Bacteroidales bacterium | reverse complement strand
GTATATCAAACAATTATAGCAGACATACGTTATAGTAATGTATTTAGTTACTTTTCTTTGCACTCAAATTTAATAGATATAAAAATGAAAGATTCAGAAAAATTACCGGAAAAACTTTTTGATGTACTAGCCCATGAAGGAGTTGTAACAATCGTTTCGTGGGGAAACGAAGAACCTCATATTGTAAATACATGGAACTCTTACCTTGTTGTGACTGATGACGGACGCATACTGATTCCGGCATACGGGATGAGAAAGACACAGCGGAATATTGAGGCTAACAATAAAGTTAAACTCTCTTTTGGAAGTAAGGAAGTATTGGGTTTCAAAGATTATCAGGGAACCGGATTTGTGGTTGAAGGAACTGCTCAATATTATGATTCGGGAGCTGATTATGATATGATGAAAGAAAAATTTTCATTCCTTACACGGGTTTTAGCGGTAAATGTTATTTCTGCAAAACAAAAGATTTGATATCAGGGTTCGGAAATTAAGCTCTGCATGAGATGGATTATCAAAACCGATTGTGGGTATAAACTCACAATCGGTTTTTTTTGCGTTTCATATCAGAATTATAATTCGATTAATCCGGCTAAGTTTGCATAATTCATACTACCTTTGTATTACCAAATTAACATAAAGAGAACTTTAATATGAAAACAAAAATTTTAATTTTAAGTCTAGCTCTTTTGAGTACATATATGGGGTATGGACAATCAAAAACTTCTTCTGCAAAGCAAAAGACATTGATTGTTTATTTTTCTCGCAGCAGCCATACGGAAACAATAGCTAATTATATTAAAGAAGCCACCGATGCAGATATTCTTCGTATCGAACCTGTCGAACCTTATTCAAAAGTAGATAGCATCTGCGGTGCAAGGGTTAATATGGAAACTGTCAACGATTCCCGTCCTGCAATCAAAACAAAAATAGAAAACTTGCAAGATTATGATGTAATCTATGTGGGGTCGCCGCTTTGGCAGGGAACCATTACGCCGCCGGTAAAAACGCTGCTTAGCAGTTATGACTTTTCGGGAAAAACTATCATTCCTTTTACCACCTATGGAAGTCAGGGATTGGGTCGCAGTGTTGACGATATCAAAAAGCTTTGTCCGCAATCTATTATCATCGAAGGTCATGCTTTCAAAGGCAGCAGTGTAAAAAATGCCAAAAACGAGGTAGTAAAATGGGTTGAGGAAATTAAAGCTGCAAAATAAACCTACCAAACAATTACATTACCTTTGCGTAAAATTACTTAACTGATAAAAGTTTATGGATTTTGGAACTACTGCCGCACCTTTTGCCAAGCCTTTGTATGTGATGCTTAAGCCTGTTGGTGCAGTTTGTAATCTTCGGTGCGAATATTGTTATTACCTGTCCAAAAAAGAATTATATCCCGAATTCAAGCGCTATATGATGCCGGAGGATTTGCTCGAAAAATTTACCAAGCAATACCTCGAATCGCAAACTATGCCGCAAGTACTTTTTACATGGCACGGCGGCGAGCCTTTGCTGCAAAATATCGGTTTTTACAAAAAGGCGTTGCAGCTGCAACGCTATTACGGCAGGGGTCGCCAGATTGACAATTGCCTGCAAACGAATGGGACTTTACTTACCGACGAATGGTGCAGATTTTTTAAAGACCATAATTTTTTGATTGGGATTTCTATTGACGGCACGCAGCACTGCCATGATATATACCGCAAAACCAGCGAGGGTAAACCTAGCTTTACACAAGTAATGCGGGGAATCGATTTATTGAAAAAACATGGTGTAGAATTTAATGTAATGGGGGTTGTAAATGATTACAATGTGGACTATCCTCTCGAATTTTATAACTTCTTTAAGGAAATAGATACCCGTTTTATACAGTTTGCCCCTATTGTGGAAAGACTTTCCGACGGGACTTTAGCTCCTTGGAATGTACCTGCCGAAAAATGGGGCGATTTTTTGATAGCTGTTTTTGATGAATGGGTACGAAAAGATGTAGGAGAATTTTACATACAATATTTCGATTCCACTTTGGCAAATTGGGTTGGCGAACATCCCGGAACTTGTATTTTGGCTAAAACCTGCGGGCATGCAGGGGTAATGGAATTTAATGGCGATGTGTATGCCTGTGATCATTTTGTTTTTCCTGAATATAAACTTGGTAATATTTATACCCGAACTTTAACCGAAATGATGTATTCGCCACAGCAAATGCAATTTGGCAGCAACAAGCAAAACACTTTACCCAAGCAATGCCGGCAATGTGAGTTTCTTTTTGCCTGTAATGGAGAATGCCCAAAAAATAGAATTCTTAACACTTCTGATGGAGAACCGGGTTTGAATTATTTATGTAAAGGCTATTATAAATATTTTAAACATATAGCCCCCTATATGGACTTTATGAAACTAGAGTTACAGAATAACCGCCCTCCTGCCAATATTATGAATGCCGTAAAAAAATAGGCTTCTTCGGAAATATATACAAAAGCTTTCTTATATCATTTATCGTTTCCGAAAACTTGAGTTTAAGAGCCATCCCCTGCCATTTGGTACAGAAACGCAAGTTTCTGATACTTCAGACGGGCAATTTAAGGAAGAAACGCAAGTTTGCGATACTCCCGACGGGCAATTTGAGGAAGAAACGCAAGTTTCCGATACTCCCGACAGGCAATTTGAGGAAGAAACGCAAGTTTCTGATACTTCAGACAGGCAATTTGAAGAAGAAACGCAAGTTTCCGATACTCCCGACGGGCAATTTGAGGAAGAAACGGAAGTTTCCGGTACTTCCGGCAGACGATATGGATTTTTATGCATATACTTAGATCTGTTGATTAAAGATAAATATACTATGGGTAGTAAATTTTTATCTTTTTATCTACATGTTATCATAACTTTCTTCAAGAAATAGTATTCCCAAAACTTATTAATCTTCAATTTGTTTTATATCTCACAAAGAACAAAAATAAAAGTATAAAACTATTTTGATTATGAAAACTCCTCTTTTTGTAAAAGATTATGCTCATAAAACAATTAACATTACCTGCTCATTCGAAACACCGCTCAGTGTTGTTTGGGATGCATTCTCCAACCCTGTAACTTTAGAAAAATGGTTTGCTCCTGAGCCTTACAAAGCCGTTACAAAAACCGCAGATTTCAAAGAAGGCGGACATTGGCTATATTATATGCTATCGCCCGAAGGACAAAAACATTGGGGCATTACACAATATAAAAAAATAGAAGTCAATAAATTTTATGAAGCATTTGATGCTTTTTGTGATGAAAACGGAACCATAGATACAACGCTTCCTCAATTAAATTGGATGTACAATTTTTCGGAAAAAAACGGCATAACCACCGTGCAGGTTGCTATCTCTTTGGCAAGCGAAGAAGAAATGAAGCGGCTGCTCGAAATGGGCTTTGAAGAAGGTTTTCAAATAGGGTTAAACCAGCTTCAGAAATTGCTCAAAACTACTGGAAAATGATAAGATTTAGCCCTTTCAAATAAAATTATCCATATAAATCAGATATTCTAAAATTCACAATATATAAGAATCAAATTATTCAAAAAGCTAATCCTGATATTGGGATTAGTTTTTTTTGCTTATACAAACCGTTTCAGCAAACAAAACTGTACTTAGTATGTTTATTGTAATGTAAATTTAATACAGAAATTCGAAATTTTATATTTTGCTTATATGAAAAATAAAATAATATATTCCTTAATTATAATTGCAGGCTTTTCTTTTTCAGCATGTAATCAAGGAAATTCAAAAGCACAAAAAAACCAAACGACTTCTAATGCCGACGTTCATCATAATATGGTTCTCATTCAAACAGGAGAGTTTACGATGGGCACAAACGATTCTAACAGCTTTCCCAACGAAAGACCTGCACATAAAGTTAAAGTTGAAAGTTTTTGGATAGATAAATATGATGTAACCAATGCCGAATTCCGCAAATTTGTAGATGCTACAGGTTATGTTACCACAGCAGAAAAACCTATTGACTGGGAAGAACTCAAAAAACAACTTCCTCCGGGAACTCCCAAGCCTGCCGATGAAATGCTTCAACCCGGCTCGCTGGTTTTTACTCCGACACAAGGCAAAGTTGACCTAAACAATATGGGTGCTTGGTGGACATGGACTTTGGGCGCCAGCTGGAAACATCCGCAAGGACCGGGCAGTTCAATAGAAGGGAAAGATAACTATCCTGTTGTACAAGTTTCGTGGGATGATGCGACGGCTTATGCCAAATGGGCAGGAAAACGCTTACCCACCGAAGCAGAATGGGAATATGCCAGTCGTGGAAAATCGGAAAATACACGTTATTACTGGGGAAATGAATTCAAAAAAGATGGTAAGTATATGGCAAACACTTTTACCGGCGATTTTCCTTACAACAACACTGCCGCTGATGGTTTTGCAGGTTTAGCCCCTGTGGGTTCTTTTCCTGCCAATGGATACGGATTATACGATATGGCAGGCAACGTATGGAATTGGACAGCCGATGTATATATTGCCGAAAACCATGCTCAAATGTGTGCGATGAACTGCGATATGGCTAACAAAAATTCAACTAAACCAACGGTTAATGCTGAAAACGAAGTACGCAGAGTAACCAAAGGAGGTTCGTTTCTTTGCAACCCCTCCTATTGCGAAAGCTACCGCCCTACTGCCCGCAGAGGCACACCCTACGACACAGGAATGGGACATATAGGTTTCCGGTGTGTAAAAAGTAATTAGGCTAATAAACATTTCTTTTATAAAATTGTTTTTTTCATAATGCTAAATTAACTCTATTATTTACTTTTAATATTAATACAATGAAAATGAGTGTAAAACAAAAGTTGAAAAACTGTGGTAAAATAGCAGCTGTAGGTGCTATTTTAGCAGCTGGAGCCATTATTCCACAGAATGTGGATGCTCAGCAAAAACAACAAAATAAAGCCAAAACCGGAAAGCCCAATATTCTGGTAATTTTTGGTGATGACATCGGGCAAAGCAATATCAGTGCATACAGCCGTGGACTCATGGGTTTTATGACACCCAATATTGACCGTATCGGTACTGAAGGAGGCGTATTTGTTCAATATTACGGGCAACAATCGTGTACTGCCGGACGTGCTGCATTTATTACCGGTCAAAGTCCATTTCGTACAGGATTGACAAAAGTAGGATTACCCGGTTCGCCCGTAGGTTTACAAGCTGAAGACCCTACCATTGCAGAATTTTTAAAGCCATTGGGCTACATGTGCGGACAGTTTGGTAAAAACCACTTGGGCGACCAAGATAAATATTTACCTACGGCTCACGGATTTGATGAATTTTTCGGAAACCTTTATCACTTAAATGCGGAAGAAGAACCTGAGAATCCCGATTATCCGAAAGATCCTGCATTTAAAAAACAATTCGGTCCTCGCGGAGTATTGCGTTCTACTGCCGATGGTAAAATAGAAGACACTGGTCCTTTGACCAAAAAACGTATGGAAACGGTAGATGAAGAATTTTTGTCAGCAACCAAAGACTTTATCAAACGTCAAAACGATGCAGGAAAACCTTTCTTTGTATGGTTTAATGCTACCCGTATGCATATTTGGACACATTTGAAACCTGAATCAGCAGGAAAAACAGGTTTAGGAACCCAAGCTGATGGTATGACCGACCACGATCTTATGGTCGGAGAATTACTAAAACAACTTGATGATTTGGGCATTGCAGATAACACCATTGTAATTTATACAACTGATAACGGAGCCATGAAAAATATGTGGCCAGACGGAGGTTCATCTCCTTTCCGCGGAGAAAAAGACATGAACTGGGAAGGTGCCTTCCGTGTACCTGCTTTGGTTCGTTGGCCAGGACATATTCAACCCGGAAGTAATTTTATAGGATTATTCTCTGCCGAAGATTGGCTTCCTACCTTGGTTGCTGCTGCCGGCGGTGATGCAAATATAAGAGAAAGCGCTACTAAAGGGGTAACTGAAGGAGGTAAAAGTTTTAAAGTACATTTAGACGGTTACAACCAATTAGATTATTTAACAGGCAAAACCAAAGAATCTGCCCGTCCCGAATTTGTATACTT
>JAVBQU010000202.1:0-8114 GCA_031548675.1 Bacteroidales bacterium | reverse complement strand
CAATTTTATTGAATATTCATAATATGGGATTTTTTCCCATTAGTGCTGTTATTATAGCAATGGGAATTTTTTACGGTGGTATAGCACAGGTTATTGTAGGAGTTATGGAATTTAAGAAAGGAAATACTTTTGGAACAGTTGCTTTTACTTCATACGGACTTTTTTGGATTAGTTTAGTGGCTATTTGGATTCTCCCTGATATGGGCTTTGCCAAAGGCGGAGCAAGTGAGCCTGCATTTGTAGCTTGGTATTTAATTTTATGGGGTGTTTTCTCATTTTTTATGTGGATAGGCACTTGGGGCAAAAGTTATGTTATGCAATTTGTATTCGGCACATTAGTATTATTGTTTGCATTATTGGCAGCACATAATTTTTCACACGGAACAGAAATAGGAGAGGTGTTAGGAAAAATTGCAGGTGCTGTAGGAATTATTTGCGGGGGAAGTGCATTTTATTTAGCAATGGCTGAATTACTCGAGGATGTAAAAGGAAAAAAGATACTTCCTTATTAATATCCGATGTATTAAATTTATTTATTTGTAAATAGTTTACAAAATGTAAAAATCTATGAAATATCCTTGATAATCAAAATAGTAAATATTTGTTTTTATCAAGGATATTTTTTTATTTTGATAGTGATATTAAAATTCCAAGCAGACCATTGAAAAATTAGAAATAATAAATAGATGAAGTTTTTTAATCTTTTTGGAGAATATGTTTTATTACTGCTTCAGGTTTTTAAAAAGCCCGAAAATAAGAGGGTTTATACTAAAAAACTGTGGTTTGAAATAGACAACATGGGATTAAGGTCTATTGGTATTGTCGCTTTTATCTCTTTGTTTATGGGGGCTATTGCAACTATGCAGATGCGGATAAACTTAGATAATCCACTAATTCCAAATTATTTAATAGGTTATTCTTCAAGACAATTGGTACTGCTGGAGTTTTCTCCTACTGTAATTAGTTTGATTCTGGCCGGTAAAGTAGGGTCGTTAATTGCTTCAGAAATTGGGACTATGCGGATTACCGAGCAAATAGATGCTTTGGAAGTAATGGGAATTAATTCGGCAAGCTATCTTATTTTTCCTAAAATGATTGCCGCTATGGTATTTAACAACATATTGATTATCATTAGTATGTTTATTGCCATTATTGGAGGATATTTGTCATGTTTTTTAGTTGCCATTCCGGCGTCAGAATATATTTATGGCATTCAATCCGAATTCACGCCTTTCCATTTGGTGTATGCATTGATTAAAACCACCGTTTTTGCATTTATGATTGCAAGCATTTCCGGATTTTATGGATATAGGGTAAAAGGCGGTGCTTTAGAAGTAGGAGACGCAAGTACCAAATCCGTAGTGGTCAGCAGTATTTTGATTATTATTTTTGATTTAGTTCTAACTCAAATATTATTGACATGATAGAACTAATAAATGTATGCAAGAGCTTTGAAAATAAAGAGATCCTCCAAAACATTTCTACTGTTTTTGAAGAAGGAAAATGTAATTTAATCATAGGAGCCAGTGGTTCGGGTAAAACCGTATTGATGAAGTCTATGGTAGGCTTACACCCTATTAATTCAGGAGAAATTTTGTTTGATAATCGTAATTTCGCGGATATTTCATCTAATGATATCCAAAATATACGTCAGGAAATCGGAATGGTTTTTCAAAATGGAGCTTTGTTCGATTCGATGAATGTAATAGAAAACGTAATGTTTCCCCTTACTATGTTTACCAAACAAACGTTGGAAGAACGCTACGAAAGGGCTACATTTTGCTTGAAACGTGTAAATTTGGATAATGCCGCAAAATTGCATCCTTCGGAATTAAGCGGAGGGATGCGTAAACGGGTATCAATTGCACGTGCTATAGTCAATAACCCCCGTTATTTATTTTGCGATGAACCTAATTCGGGCTTAGACCCGCATACTTCTATTGTGATAGATAATCTTATTCAGGAAATTACCCACGAATACCATATTACCACTGTAATTAATACACATGATATGAAGTCGGTTATGGAAATCGGAGATAAAATCATATTTATCAATAAAGGGCAGCTATGGTGGGAAGGCAATAAACGACTTATACTTCATACGGAAAATCAGGAAGTAAATGATTTTGTATATTGTTCAGAACTGACCAGATACCTCAAAAAATAAGATACTATGAATTTCTTGGATGTCATAGTTCTAATTCCAGCCGCATGGTTTGCTTTTCGCGGATTTACCAAAGGGCTTATCATGGAATTATTCTCTCTCGGCGCTCTGGTATTGGGCATGTATTGTTGTTTAAATTTTTCAGATTATATAGGCAGTAAGTTTACAATAAATAGCGAGTATGCAGAAGTTATTACTTTTGTTCTTACATTTTTAGCAGTAGTTGTTTTGGTATTTTTATTAGGAAAGCTTATAGAGCGAATAATAGATGCAGCCCAAGCAGGCTTTGCTAATCATCTTTTAGGGGCTGTATTCGGAATATTAAAAATAGCTGTTATTTTTAGTGCTTTGTTTTATGTAATTCATACATTTGACCATAAGCAGTTATTTTTGAAATCTCATATAAAAGAAAACTCATTGTTTTTCTTTCCGCTGGAGAAAATGGCAGAAAAAGCGATGGAATCAAAATCAACCGATAATTAATCTTTCTTTCCAAACAATATTTTTTTGAGTTTTCGAAAAGTGTGTTTGTGATTACCCTTATGTAATTCGATGCGGAAAGTAGTTCCTTTTCCTACCACAGTACTTTTAATAGAAATGTTACCCTTATGATAGTTACGGATAATCCGGCGGGCAATAGATAATCCTACACCCCATCCACGTTGTTTTGTAGTAAATCCGGGATTAAAAACCGTTTTGGCAACAGCCTTAGTCATGCCTTTTCCGGTATCAGATATATCAATGAAAGCATGATCGGCATCTTCCGAAAATTCAATAGTTAAAGTACCAATTCCGCTCATGGCATCTACTCCGTTTTTACAGATGTTTTCAACCACCCATTCGAACAAATAGGCATTAAGCGGAATAAAAACTTCTTTTTCGGGCGCAATAATAATATATTGTACTTTTTGAGAGGTGCGTTTTTTGAGATATGAAATGGATTGATGTAAAATTTTGATAATATCTTCCGGTTTCAATTCCGGATTAGAGCCTATCTTCGAAAAACGCCTTGTAATAGTTTCCAACCGTTCTAAATCTTTCGTGATTTCTGTTGTAATTTCTTCATCAATCTGCTTCATTTTCATGTATTCTACCCAAGCTACCAACGAGGATAGGGGTGTCCCCAATTGATGGGCAGTTTCTTTAGACATTCCCACCCATACTTGGTTTTGTTCATTTCTGCGGGTTGTGTTAAATAGCAAATATCCAACTATTAAACATAACATTCCTATCCCGAATAAAACGTAAGGATAGTAACGCAATTGGGTTAACAGATACGAATCTTCGTAATAAATATAGGTTTTGCCAATCTGACGGATGTTTAGAGTAATGGGTATATGCGCTTGTTTCAGCACGTTTAAACGTGCCTGTATGGCAGCAGAATCCTGCATGTCTTTAATAACGCTTCCGCTTGCGATGATATGATTCTGAGTCGAATCTGTAATAATAATAGGAATAGAAAGTTGAGGATTTTCAACAACATCTGTAAAAAAGGCTTGCAGTTGATTTTGGAACATCGCCCGCAAATCGGTATAAATTTTAGATTCTTTGTAAAAGACCCACATTTCGTTTCCATATTCTTTATAAATCAAAGGATTGAATTGGGAATATTCTCTTAAAAGCTTACCTTCTAAAACATGTACCGAATCGGGAATATCTTCTGCATTTTTTTTAAATAGAATTTGAGAATGCGAATCGGTAACTACAACAGGAATACTGGTGTTTTCTTCAATAATTTTGAGATAAAAGGTAAGTTCTTCATCTAGATTAGAATTATAAAGTTTCTTGTATGCTTCAGCCCAAGTAGCTATGCGTTTCCGCTCTTCTTTCCGAACATTTTCAAAAAAATCGTCAGAGTAATTTACCAAATCAGCCCTGTGTTTTACAGCCGCTGCCCAGAACTGTACTTTTTCGCGTTCATTTTGAGCTACATTTTTGATAATATCATTAATATAGAGTACAATAAGTACAATAATGGTTAAACCTATAAACAGCAGGCTGCCCAGCCAGATATTTCGTTTAGTGTAAGGGGTCATTTTTAGTAACAGATGGGTGTATGTTTTACCCCAACATTTATTGATAAGGTTATTACAGAATGCAAAGATAAACAAAATACCATGTATATGGTTTTATTTGCCTGAAAACTATCGTATTTCAGGTAGTGATTTGAGAAACGAATATTATCATAATTTATTGTTGTATCTTGCCTCAAATCCTTTATATTTGCAAAAATATTTTATTAAAAAATGAAACGAAATTTATCAACGGGCAGTAAACCGTCCTCTACACATATCAACCTGTCTCTCGGAGCCTTAATAGTGAGCTTAGGTATAGTATATGGAGATATTGGAACTTCTCCGTTGTATGTATTTAAAGCCATGTTTTCATTTCATGGGTTTTTAACCAATCCCGACCTTATCAAAGGGGCTGTTTCTGCCATTTTCTGGACACTTACTTTGCAGACAACGCTTAAATATGTATTGATTACCCTTCGGGCGGACAACCATGGTGAAGGAGGTACATTTTCGTTATATGCTTTAATTAAAAAAGCGGCAAAGCGTAAAAGTTTGTATCTATTTGCGATTATCGGAGGAGCGGCTTTGCTTGCCGATGGTGTAATTACCTGTGCTATTACTACAACTTCGGCTATTGAAGGGATTCAAATGCGAAAACCCGATACGCCTGTTGTGCTGATTGTATTATTGATTATCTGCCTGCTTTTTGGCATACAGCAGTTAGGAACGCGGAATATCGGGCGGTCGTTTGGTCCTATCATGTTCTTGTGGTTTTCGATGATGGGCATTTTAGGAATCAGCCAAATTGTTAACTATCCTCAAATTATAGAAAGCTTAAATCCTTATTATACATATAATCTACTGGTAAACCATCCGGGAAGCTTTATTCTTCTGGGAGCTGTATTTCTTTGTACTACAGGAGCAGAGGCTTTGTATGCCGATTTAGGGCATTGTGGTATAAAAAACATACGTATTTCGTGGTTTTTTGTAAAGATAATGTTGATATTAAATTATTTGGGACAGGCTGTCTGGCTTATTCAAAACGGAGCAACGGCTACTAAGTTTACCAATCCTTTTTATGCAATTATGCCTGAATGGTTTTTGATTACCGGAATCATAATGGCAACATTAGCAGCTATTATTGCCAGCCAAGCTTTGATTTCGGGGGCATTTACCATTGTAGGCGAAGCTATTTCTTTGAACTTTTTGCCGCGTTTAAAAGTCAAATATACCAGTAACATTAAGGGGCAGGTATATATTCCCCGTGTTAATGCAATGCTATGGGTGGGATGCTGTTTTATTGTTTTGTTTTTTAGAGAATCGACAAGGATGGAAGCTGCATACGGTTTAGCCATTACGCTTACCATGCTTATGACTACAATACTGATGATTTTTTATTTACGGTATAAAAAACGTTTGGTACTGCCTATTGTTATAATCTTTGCGGTAGGATATGGGATTATTGAAGGTTCGTTTTTAATAGCCAATCTCCATAAGTTTATAGATGGCGGTTGGTTTACGATATTATTATCCATGATATTTTTTACTGTTATGTTCTGCTGGTACAATGGCCGCAGGATAAAGCAGCGGTTTATTCGCTTTTTGGATATGGAGGTATATAAGCCAATCATTAAAGATATATCGGAAGATGAAATGATTATGAGGACTGCTACCAACTTGGTATTTTTCTCTAATACAAGCAATAAACATAAGATTGATGACAAGTGTATTTTCTCTATCACGTCCCATACTCCTAAACGGGCAGATATTTATTGGTTTATTCATATAGAAACCGTTGGAGAGCCTTATAAATGCGAATATATGGTTGAGCCGGTTTTAGAAGGGGTGATTTATCGTATTTATTTACATTTGGGATTCCGGATAGAGCCTAAAATTAATCAATTCTTTGTTCAGATTTTATCAGACCTGCAAAGATCGGGTGAAATTGATAATACTAGCCGTTATCCGTCATTACGTAAATATAATGGAACTGCCGATTATAAATTTATTATTGTTGACCGGCTGAAAAATCCTGAATTGCAGCTTCCTTTGATGAAGGAAATTATTTTGAATATTTATTATTGGGTACGTAAACTCGGTATTGGCGATATGGCATCTAATGGATTGCATAGTGGAAATTCAATTCTTGAGTATGCTCCGCTTACTTTGGATAGGCTTTATCCCAAGCCGATTAAAAGGGTTCAGGAATTTGAGATTTTGGATTAGAAATTTTCTATTCAAAACATCATTGGTTTCATCAGTATTTTTAGCTACTTTTGCAAATAAAATATTTATTAATTTATAAAATATAAGAGGATATGAGTCAGATATTTAGTATTCATGCTCGTCAGATTTTGGATTCACGTGGTAATCCTACGGTTGAAGTTGATGTAATAACATCGAATGGTGTAGTGGGTAGAGCTGCTGTTCCATCAGGAGCATCTACAGGAATACACGAAGCTGTTGAATTAAGAGACGGTGATAAAAATGTATTTTTAGGAAAAGGTGTTTTACAAGCAGTTAATAATGTTAACAAGATATTAAGCGAAGAATTACGCGGATATGATGTAACAGACCAAAATGCAATTGACGCAAGAATGATTGAAGTAGATGGCACGCCTAATAAAGGTAAATTAGGTGCCAATGCTATTTTGGGTGTTTCTCTGGCTTGTGCTAAAGCTGCGGCTATAGAAACAGGTCAAGAATTGTACCGCTACGTAGGAGGTTGCAATGCTAATACCCTGCCTATTCCTTTGATGAATATTTTGAATGGAGGTTCGCATGCTGATAACTCTATCGATTTTCAGGAATTTATGATTATGCCTGTGGGAGCTCCTTCGTTTTCAGAAGCATTGCGTTGGGGTGCAGAGGTATTCCATAGCTTGAAATCTGTTTTGAAAAAAGCGGGTCATTCTACCAATGTAGGCGATGAAGGCGGTTTTGCTCCTAATTTAAAATCGAACGAAGAAGCAGTAACTGTAATTATGGAAGCTATCGAAAAAGCAGGTTACAAACCCGGAGTAGATATTTTCTTGGCTCTTGACCCTGCTTCATCAGAATATTATCTTACCGAAGAGAACGTTTACCATTTGAAATGGTCAACCGGAGATAAATTAACTCCTTCGCAAATGGTTGATTTTTGGGCTGACTGGGCAAAGAGGTATCCTATTATCTCTATTGAAGATGGTATGGCTGAGGATGATTGGACTGGTTGGAAATTGTTGACTGAGAAAATCGGAAATAAAGTACAATTAGTAGGAGACGATTTATTTGTAACCAACGTAAAACGTTTATCAGAAGGTATTGACAAAGGTGTTGCTAACTCTATTTTGGTAAAAGTAAATCAAATCGGTTCGTTGACAGAAACTATAAATGCTGTAAATATGGCTTACAGAAATTCATATACAGCTGTTATGAGTCATCGTTCGGGTGAGACCGAAGATACTACGATTGCTGATTTGGCAGTAGCTTTGAATACCGGTTTAATTAAAACAGGTTCGGCAAGCCGTACTGATAGAATTGCTAAATACAACCAATTGCTCCGTATTGAAGAAATGTTGGGTGAAGAGGCAATTTATTTAGGTAAAAACTTCAAATACGCGAAATAATTATTTGAATATCTATAAAAAGCCCCGATAGCTGTAAAGTTATCGGGGCTTTTTAATACTTGTAAATTTATCTATTCGAGAAATCGCATAAAACTAAAATCATATTGTCGTTGCTGATGCGCTAGCCGAATCAATCCCATATAAAAACATAGATTGCTTCCTGCTTCGTCTTCCTCGCAGTCGCAATTGTAGAAGTTAATTAATTCGTTACATGATTTGCCATTACTACAGGTGTTTTACCACCAATAGCAGAATGCGGTCTGTGTTCATTATAATAAGCCAAGAAACCCAGTAATTCATTTTTTAGATCATCTAAATTTTCATACA
>JAVBQU010000199.1:0-3595 GCA_031548675.1 Bacteroidales bacterium | reverse complement strand
GTATTTTGTTTACGATCGTAAACATAAAGCCGTTACCGTTCGCCGTATCGAAAATAAATTAGGTATCAAAGGTTCGCCTACTGCCGAATTGGTTTTCAACAATGCACCGGCTCAAATTGTGGGCGACCGCAAATTAGGTTTGATTAAATATGTAATGTCGTTGATGAATGGAGCTCGTTTAGGTGTTGGAGCCCAGTCGGTAGGTTTGGCAGAAGCCGCTTTCCGCGAAGCGTATAAATATGCTCAAGAACGCGAACAATTCGGCAAACCGATTGCACGCTTCCCTCAGGTATATGAATTGCTATCGAATATGCGTGCCAAAACCGATGCAATCCGTTCTATTTTGTACGAAACAGCCCGCTTTGTGGATGTGTACAAAATATTAGATATGAAGAGCAAAGAAACACAACTTACTGCTGATGAAAAGACCGATTTGAAATACTATCAACGTTTGGCTGATATTTTTACCCCGATGTTGAAATTGTTCTCAAGCGAATATGCCAACCAAATAGCTTATGATTCTATTCAAGTACATGGCGGTTCTGGATTTATGAAAGATTACCCTTGCGAACGGATGTATCGTGATGCTAGAATCTTGACTATTTATGAAGGAACTTCGCAATTGCAAGTAGTAGCCGCTATTCGTGGTATCGGAAATGGTTCATATTTGAAACGTATTCAAGAATACCAAGCTATGGATATTAAACCTAACTTGGAATACCTACGCAGTAAATTAATAACCATGACTGCCCAATTCGAAGCTGTAGTTGCCAAAGTAAGTGCTTTTGGAACAACTTCGGAAATTTATGATTTCCATGCACGCCGTATGGTAGAAATGGCTGGTTATATCATTATGGGTTACTTATTATTGATAGATGCCAACCGTTGCGATTGCTACAAACGCTCAGCAGAAATATTTATCAATATGGGATGGGGTAAAAATGCAGAATCTGCAGCTTATATCGATAATTTCGATCCTCAAACCTTAGGCGAATATAAAATGGAAATAGAACAAGCTAGTTGTTCTGCCGAGTAATAATAAAACAATAGATAAAATAAGGGTTGGTTATATATTACCAACCCTTATTTATTAAATAGAAAATTCAAAATTATGAAGAAATTTTTTTACACATTTTTACTGACTGCTGTTTTGGTAGGTTTGGCAGCATCTTGCAAAAAAGATACTGACATGAAATCCCTATAAGAACGCCTGCCTAAAAATGAATTTATGCGGGTACACCGTTCATACATTGTAAGTCTTCCCAAAGTAACTATCATAGAACGCAATCATATTATTTTTAACAAAACACACCTTGTACCTGTCGGGGAACAGTATAAAGAAGCCTTTCAAGAGTATTTAAAAAAACGAAGTATATAAGTTATTGCATTGTAATATAAATATGTAAAAATCATTCATGGAGTCTAATACCCATAAATATTTAAATAACCAGCAGCATCAGAATTTATACATTCATGTAGGAGATGCCGATATTTATTGCGAAACCTACGGAGCATTAAAAAATAGACCCATATTGGTTTTCTTGCATGGCAATGGCGAAAATCTGCATTACTTTGAACCACAGATTAAATATTTTATAAACCAGTATGATATTATTGAGATAGACAGCCGTGCACACGGATTGTCAAAAAGAGGAACAGAGCCTTTGAACTTCTGGACAATGGCTAAAGATGTTTTGGCAGTTCTTAATGAATTACAGGTAGAAAAGATAAATATCATAGGCTTTAGCGATGGAGCTATTACTGCACTGCATTTGGCTTTGCTTGAACCTCCACGGATAGAATCCATGGTACTTGCAGGTGTAAATTATAATCCCAAAGGCTTACTGCCTATTCCTCGATTATCAGTAAGATTGAATTATATACGTCTTTCTATTTTATCGTGGATTTCAAAACCCATGAAGGCTCAAAAAGAGATATGGAATCTTATGGTAAATCATCCGAACTTAACACACAATGAGTTGGAAAGTATTACGATACCCTCTCTTATTATAACAGGAGAAAAAGATAGGGTTAGCCAAAAACACAATGACATTCTCTCCCAAATAATGAAAAATACCCAGCGTAGAATCATCCCTAAAGGAGATCATTTTATTTCATCTAAAATGCCGGAACTGTTCAATAGAGAAGTTGAAGAATTTCTAAAAAATCTAAAAGTAAATTGATTTTTAATTATTTACAATTTACATAGTCAAAAGCAGCTACAGCAAATTTTTTCCATTTATCTTGATAAACATATGGAACTTGTACCCATTCTTTCATAGGACGGTTTTTGCCTGAAGGATCAAAAAGTTTAGCACCGTCTAAACTCAAAGCCTCATGATGCGAATCGCCAGAAAGTTTAAATACCATCGTATTTTGAAAAAAGCATACAAAAGCTTTTCCATTAATTTTGAAACAAGGTTTGCCAAACATCTGGCTTTGTTCCGATTTAGCGATACCTTTACCTATGGCGATAAATAAAACCTCTTCTGCTGTCATTGGTTATTGGTTTGAAGATTTAAATACAAAGATATAGACTTTTAGAATAGTTTAATGTTTAATTTTGTACTTTTAAATTCTAATGAATGAAGTGAAAACCATTCACTTTCAATCTGCTATTATGGACACCATTTTATTGATAAATATTGTCTCACTTGCATAATTTATGAAGAACCTTACAGAGCAGGAATTAATAAACGGATGTAAACAAAATGATAGGAGTATACAAAAGTCTCTTTATGAGCAGTATGCACCTAAGATGATGGCTGTATGCATGCGTTATGCCAAGCATCGCGAAGAAGCAGAAGATATTTTGCAAGAGGGTTTTATGAAAGTTTTTTCATATATTAATATGTTTCGTAACGAAGGTTCTTTTGAAGGATGGATAAGGCGGACGATAGTTAATACAGCACTTAACCATTACAAGGCAAATCTTAAATATGCTCTTCATCAGGATTATGAAATTATAGAACGACAACAAAATAAAGTACATATAAATGCAGCTATCGAAAATATGACCACAGAATATATTTTAGATACCTTGCAAAAATTACCGGAAGGTTATAAATTGGTTTTCAATCTGTACGAAATAGAAGGATATTCACACAAAGAAATAGGAGAGATGTTGAATATTTCGGTAAATACATCAAAATCCCAGCTTTTGAAAGCCAAACGATACATACAAACCAAATTGTTAGAAAAACAAGATTTTTAACTTTGCCTTGATAAGCAAGAGAAAGCATATATTTGATAAACAATGGAAGAAAAAGATTTTGGAAGAATTATAAAAGAAAGGCTTGAGAACCATGAGATTCAGCCTTCAAAACAAGTGTGGGATAAAATCAACCAACAACTGGATGTACCTATGGTTGCCCCTAAAGCTTTTCCATGGAAGCTAGCAATATGGATAGGCTCTGCTATAGTGCTAGTGGCTGCATTGACAACCGTATGGCTTATGCAAAGTTCAACAAAAGAAGAAACTAAGCATTCAGAAACAGTTGTACCACATACACAAGGCATAAGTTCTACAGATAATACCGTTAATACAGGATTAAAAGAATCTTCTAGGCAAACTGCGGATATTCCCCAAAAAGAA
>JAVBQU010000143.1:0-6079 GCA_031548675.1 Bacteroidales bacterium | reverse complement strand
TTCTTTTTTTAGACATAGAGACAGTTCCGCAATTGCCTAGTTATAGCGAACTGCCCGAACCCATGAAGTTACTTTGGAGCAAAAAAGCGGAAAAGCTTACACATAACACCGACCCCGAAAACGACACTCCCGAAACGCTTTATTCCAGAGCCGGAATTTATGCCGAATTCGGAAAAATAGTATGTATCTCCTGTGGATTTTTCTCACAAGGTACTTTTAGAATAAAATCATTCTATGGCGATGATGAGAAACTTTTTCTATCAGAATTTGCACAATTACTCAATCAGCATTTTAATACCAAAGAGCATTTATTATGTGCCCATAATGGAAAAGAATTTGACTTTCCGTACATTGCCCGCCGCATGCTGATTAACCGCTTGAAACTACCGGCGATTCTCGATATTCCGGGCAAAAAGCCTTGGGAAGTTCCCTATTTGGATACGATGGAATTATGGCGTTTCGGCGATTACAAAAATTATACTTCCTTAGAACTTTTAGCGGCTGTTTTCGGGATTCCTACGCCTAAGGATGACATCGACGGAAGCCAAGTAGGTAAGGTATATTGGCAGGAAAAAGATTTAGAACGTATAGTTTCTTACTGCCAAAAAGACGTAATTACAATAGCCCAGCTTTTTTTACAATATAGGGGCGAAAACTTATTAGATACCCATAATATCATTTTACCAAACGAATAATTTTAATACAAGTTTTACACAAGTTTATTTATGAAAAAAATATTTTTACCTGTCCTTTTGTTTTTCAGTTTGCTATCCGCATCCAGTATTGCCCAAATTTCAGGGAGCAAGGATTATACAAGACTGCCCTATAAGGCTGACTTTTCCATAGCAGAATATATCCGTACCTCGCTCCCCGAAAACTGGGGCTTTCAAGTCCCTTTTCTAAAAGATTATAATGCACATTTATCTGTAGGAGCAGATATAGAATATAGTTTTGATGCATCAGACAGCGAGTCTTTGAAAAGACCTGTAAATTTCTTTTTTGCTTTACCCGAAAAAACAAACCCATGTTTAGAGCTTCGAATCACAGGCTTTGCAAACGAAGAAAACAGTCATTCTCTAAAATCGGGATTTGGCAATTGGAACAGAGTAGACAGCATTTATTCTGAAAAATTAGAGACTTATCAGCATGTTTATAATGATAAAATATTTACATTCTATATCCTTACAAAAGATGAAAAAGAAAAAGAACTTTGCCGCGAATTGATACGCTCTTGTAAAAAATACTACGATTACGAAGGCTATCAAGGCTCAGAGTACCATCATTCTATTGAATATAATGCCAAAGACAGCACTTATTATCCTTCGTTGGGATTAGGATTTGTTATCGGTGTTGATGCTCAGGCGGATATTTATGCTAAGTCTTTTGAAATTAATGAAACAGCTACTTTATTATCTGCAAATTTGAATCTTGACGATTCTGATGAATCGGAAAAATCCTCATTTTCCGGATCCGGCTTTGAGATGTACTACTATTTTTCAAAAGGCAGTGATGAGATGAAAAATTCATCTTACACAACAGATGAGTATCGTTCTTCTTTCGATTATGCAGTTGCCGGAATTGCCTCAAAGGTATATATTTCAGGGGCTGATTTTGCTCCGACAATTAAAGTTGAAATACCTGTAAACCGATATACGGCATATTTTACTTTTCCAAGCATAGCCCAAGAAAATATTTCAAAAGTCTCTCAGTTTCTGTCTCAAATTTATTTAGCAGATTCCATAAAAGCCAATTTAGTAAAAGCGGTATTGCCTGTCCAATCTTTTGAAGAACTTGTGGGAATTAAGAAATTAGGAGAAAAAGAAGTAACATTAAACAAAGAAAAAGAAAGAAGAACGAAAACCGTTAATTGCACTTTTACAGAATTGGGTATTACTGCCGAAGTTCCTTTTTTGGAATCACATAATATAGGGAATAGGAAAATAAGCAGCGATATAAAATCTGTTGCAATTGAAAACACGAATGATGATGGGGATGACGGTAATGATAATTTTTATATTACTTATAGAGAAGATTACAAAACATATTGCCATGTAGGTATTTTATCAGACAACGATTTACAAAAAATGATAAGTGAACTTGCTTCTGCTGTAGGAAACAACACCATGACTTTTCTAAGAGATGGTTACACCGTGATAAATGGTCACAAATGGATTTCGTTGAGTTTGATTGATCATGACGAAAATAATTATTCGATATATTATACAAAAGTAAATGATAGTAAATCATTAATTTTTATTGCCGTTGCTCCAGATCTAAAATATGCCAACAATTTAGAAGCCTTTTTACCTAAAGTTTCTTTTAAAAAATAAGTTTGTACAAACCCTAAGCAGGATTTATGTACCTGCAAAATTTTCTATATATTTTTATGAATCACAAAATCAGTCAGATATTGTCCGGTCATTTATCAGAAGAACTCAATGCAGTAGCTCATAAAGTTTTTGCTAAACAGCGGATTTCGGTAGAAGAAGGTCTCATATTATTTGAAAAAGCCGATTTAGGATTATTGGGGATTCTATCCGGTTTTGTCTGCCAATCTAAAAATGGCGATGAAGTGTACTTTAACCGGAATTTTCACATCGAACCTTCCAATGTATGTATCTATACCTGTAAGTTTTGTTCATACAGACATAAGCAGGATAATGAATGTTGGGAGTATGATAAAGTGTATATTTTAGCTAAAATCGATGAAATTTTAGCCGGTTGCAAAACAAATCCGGCTACAGAAGTTCATATTGTAGGGTCGGCACATCCCGATAAGGATGTTTATTTTTATGGAGATATATTGAAATCCATCAAAGAACAGCATCCGGATTTACATATCAAAGCTTTTTCGGCAGTAGAAATTGATTACATGATAGAAAAAGCAGAAATTTCGCTAGAAGACGGAATTAAATATTTAATATCTTGCGGCTTGGATTCTGTCCCCGGCGGCGGAGCCGAAATATTTGACAGCGAAATACGGAAACAGATTTGTCCCGAAAAAGCCGATGCCCAACGCTGGCTCCAGATTCATCAGATTCTGCACGAAAATGGCATCAAAACGAATGCTACCATACTTTACGGACATATAGAAAATTACCGTCATCGTTTAGAACACATGGAAATGCTGCGCAGCTTGCAAGATCAAACACATGGATTTAATGCATTTATTCCCTTAAAATTCAGGAATAAAAATAATGAGATGAGTAATATTTCTGAAGTTTCGATTATCGAAGATTTAAAGAATTATGCTGTTTCCCGTATTTTTCTCGATAATATCCAACACCTGAAAGCGTATTGGCCTGCTATTGGTAAACAAAATGCCCAGCTCGCTCTCAATTTCGGTGTAGATGATTTGGACGGAACGATACAGGATTCTACCAAAATCTATACAATGGCAGGTTCGGAAGAACACGCTCCAAGCATGTCTTTAGCAGATATGATAGAATTAATCCGGTCTACCCGTAAAATACCTGTAGAAAGAGACTCGATGTATAATAAAATAAATACGTTTGACTAAAGATTAGCTATGAAAATTGTTAGAAATACATCAGCTTACTTAAAGTATCTATTATTTTTAATAACCATACTTACATTGTGCTTGGTTTTCCCTCAGCAATCAAGTTTTCAATACGAGTATCAACTCCACACCTATTGGCAGTATAACGACCTTATTGCCCCTTTCGATTTTGCGATTCTGAAAAGCAAAGATACCCTTGAGGCAGAAAAGAAAGAAATTACTACCAATGCCAAAGTATTTTTCAGGCTGCGGAATTCTGAAAACCCAAGAGAAAAATTACAATCACAGTTAAAACAAGAATTTAATAAGGATAAGTATGTCAGCTTCGGTTTAAAAATCTGGGATTCATTAGCCCATGCCGGTATTATAGCATCCACTCCGCTGATAGAAGGCAAATCGCCCGATTATGTGTTGATGCTGGTAGAAAACGACAGAGCTGTAGAGCGGATGCTGGGTAGTTTCTTTACCTTATCCTCTGCTCAAGAATTTATATCCAATCAGTCTCATGCGCTGCCTTTGGCGGAAAGCAAAAAGCTTATCCATGTTTTAAGTGAAAATTTATTGCAAAACGCTGTTTTAGATAATAATCTTACCCAAAGCAATTTGCAAAAACAGTTATCCGAAATTTCGCCATCCATCGGAATGATATCGATAGGACAGCGTATTATTTCGAAAGGAGAAATCATTACCGAAGAAAAGAAATTGATTATCGATTCTTTTCGCAAAGAGTATTTAGAGCAGATGAGTTACTCCAAGAAGTATTTTATTTCTATCGGGCAGTTTATCATTATCACGCTTTCTTTTGCTTTGCTCGGATTATTCTTGGCAAAAGCCCGTCCCAAAGTATGGGGGAGTAAAAAAGATATTTTGGCTATCATATTGCTGATTGTTCTTACCTCTACGCTGGTGGCTTTTGTTGCTAGGAATTTTCCCGAGTACAAATTTATGATACCTTTTTGTATCATGCCTATCACGTTAAGGGTAGTTTTCGACCGTAGAACGGCTGCAATTTCTCTTGTGGTAACGCTGATAATGAATGCCCTGTTAATTCCTAATAATTATGAATATTCATTATTTCAGTTAATTGTCGGTATCTTATCTATCTACAGCATCAATCAGGTACAAAGCCGCACGCAGATTTTTGCTACCTCTATTTTTATATTTCTGACTTATGTTATTCTATTTACAGGTGTATTTCTGCTGACAAACAGACCTTTATCAGAACTAAGTTTTAAACCCTATGTATTATTTGCAGGGAATGCTTTCTTAGTCCTGTTATCGTATCCACTTATTTATTTATATGAAAAAATATTCGGTTATGTAACTGAGGTAAGTTTGTTGGAGTTATCCAACACCAATTCCAAATTGCTGAGAATGCTTTCGCTCAAAGCTCCCGGCACTTTTCAACATTCTATCCAAGTGGCAAATATTGCCGAAGATGTTATCTATAAAATTGGCGGAAATTCATTATTAGCAAGGGTAGGGGGGCTTTACCATGACATCGGGAAAATGGAAAATCCTATTTTCTTTGTTGAAAATCAAAATTCTAAAATCAATCCCCATAACGAAATCTTGCCGGTAGAAAGTGCCGAAATTATTATAAGCCATGTTATAAACGGTATCGAAATAGCCCGTAAATATAAGCTGCCCGAACAAATTATTGATTTTATCCGAACCCATCACGGAACTAAGAAAACAGAATTTTTCTATTATAAACAGCAGCAGGAATTTCCCAACGAGCCTATCGATGAAAGTGTATTTACTTATCACGGACCCAAACCCTATTCCCGCGAAACAGCAGTGCTGATGATGGTAGATTCGGTTGAAGCAGCTTCCAGAAGCCTTAAAGAATATAGCGAAGAGAGTATTGCTGACTTGGTAGATCGTATTATTAACCAGCAGCTTGCCCAAGGTCAATTTGCAAATTCCGATATTACCTTGCGGGATATTGAATGTGCAAAGCAGATTCTAAAAACCAAGCTGATGAATGTATATCATGTTCGTATTTCCTATCCCGATATGATTTAAAGACAGAAAATACTGCTGGAAAATAGCACCTTTAATTTCCAAAAACCTACGCCTCCGTATTTATTGAAAACTTGGCTGTATTTTATAAATATATGAACCCATTGGGTTTGAAATATACATTAGCTTTTGGTAAAATACAGATTATAATGACGCCGTTTTCCGGAAAAATTTAATAATGAAAATACTCTTAGTTGCTGTGTAAGCACCTAAGAGTAAGAAATAAAGCAATAATGTCTTTGCGGAAAGTTCCGCAAGTCCCACTGGGAAAAAAGACAGCTTGCGGAGAGTTCCGCAAGTCAGAACTGGAAAAAAGATAGCTTGCGGAGCCTTCCGCAAATCAGAATTGGAAAAAGAGGGAAAGTAAGTAACCGTAATTAATTTATAAACTAATTCATTCATGGGTCTATTGCAGACTTAACATAGTACTAGTCTATTTCTTATTCCAAATTCAGGTTGATAAACAACACGAAAAAAGGATGTCTAATTTAGACATCCTTTTTTCGTTTTATCAATACAATCTTTTTTCTTTTA
>JAVBQU010000213.1:0-23815 GCA_031548675.1 Bacteroidales bacterium | reverse complement strand
ATATTGATTTCAGGGAAAATAATTTGCTCAGTAATTCCAAATGTGTAATTTCCACGTCCATCAAATCCATCATTGATACCTCTAAAATCTCTGATACGAGGAATAGAAACTGAAATCAACCGATCTAAGAACTCATACATGCGATCGCCTCTTAGAGTTACTCTAACGCCAATCGGCATGCCTTTTCTGAGTTTAAAGTTAGAGATATCTTTTTTAGATTTAGTTGCAACGGCACGTTGTCCGGCAATCATTGTCATCTCTTCAATCCCGCTGTCAATAATTTTTTTATCAGCTATTGCACTGCCTAAACCTTGGTTCAAAGATATTTTCAAGATACGAGGCACTTGCATCACAGTTGTATAATTAAACTGTGTGGTTAATCCCGCTATAATTTCACTGCGGTATTTTTCTTTAAGTCTTGGTGTGTAACTCATTACTTAATAACCTCCTTTGATTTTTTAGAATAACGAACCAATTTATTTGTTTTTTCATCCAATTTTCTACCTATTCTTGTAGCAACGCCTTTGTTATCTACAACCATAAGGTTAGAAATATGAATAGGAGCTTCTTGCTTTACGATACCACCTTTTGAATTCTTAGGACTTGGTTTTGTATGTTTAGAAATTAAATTTACTCCCTCAACAATAGCACGTTGTTTTTCAACAAGTACTTCCAATACCTTTCCGGTTTTGTTTTTCGACTCACCGGCAATCACCTTTACGGTATCTCCTTTTTTTACATGCAACTTCATACCTATCTATATGTTTTACGTTATAATACTTCGGGAGCTAAGGAAACAATTTTCATAAATTGTTTTTCACGCAATTCACGAGCTACCGGTCCGAAAATACGGGTTCCCCTCATTTCCTCGTTTGCACTTAATAATACTACTGCATTATCATCAAAACGAATGTAAGAACCGTCGTTTCTTCTTATTTCCTTTTTTGTTCTAACTACAACAGCTTTTGTTACTTGTCCTTTTTTCACGTTTCCTGAAGGTAACGCATCTTTGATTGTTACAACGATTTTGTCTCCAACAGAAGCATATCTTCTTTTGGTTCCGCCTAACACTCTAATACAAAGAACACTCTTGGCTCCGCTGTTATCAGCAACAGTTAATCTTGATTCTTGCTGTATCATATTATTTAACTCTTTCTATAATTTCAACTAATCTCCAACATTTATTTTTGCTCAAGGGTCTTGTTTCCATAATGCGTACAGTATCCCCTATGCTGCACTCATTTTTTTCATCATGAGCCATAAATTTGGTACTTTTCTTCACAAATTTACCATATTTGGGGTGTTTTACTTTACGTTCAACAACAACGGTAATACTTTTATCCATTTTGTTGCTTTTAACAAGCCCAACTCTTTCTTTTCTTAAATTTCTTTCCATGGTTTACGGATGTCTATTTTACGATTTTGTAATTTCTGTAATTTCTCTTTTACGAAGTTCCGTTAAAATTCTCGCAATAGATCTCCTGTATGCCCTGATTTTACTTGGATTTTCAACTTGAGAAACAGCATGGTTTAGTTTTAAACGCACCAATTGATTTTTTTCTTCGGCTAATCTTTCGTTCAATTCTGCTACTGAAAGATCGTTCATTATAACTTTATTTTTCATTGCTATATTTTATAATGATTCTTCTACGTAATCGTTTCTTACTATAAATTTGGTCGCAATTGGTAACTTTTGAGCTGCCAAACGCAAGGCTTCTTTAGCTATTGCCAAAGGTACACCTTCTGCTTCGAATAAAATTCTACCCGGCAATACGCGAGCAACAAAGTATTCGGGAGCTCCTTTACCTTTACCCATACGAACTTCGGCTGGTTTTTTGGTAATGGGTTTATCGGGGAAAATACGGATCCAAATTTGTCCTTCACGTTTCATGTAACGAGTTACCGCTTGACGTGCTGCTTCTATCTGACGACCTGTAATAAAGGTGGTTTCCATTGCTTTGATACCAAATGAACCGAAAGCTAATTCTGCTCCTCTTTTGGTAAATTTAGCCTTCATCTGGCCTTTTCCCTTTTGCTGTCTTCTGTATTTTGTCTTTTTTGGCTGTAACATTATAGTGTAATGTATTAATATTTATACACTTATTTTCTTTTTCTTGGTTGTTGTTGTCTTGGACGTTGACCGCCGCCTGTATTGTTGGAAAAGTTTTGAGGACCTTTTCCTTCTTTAGCGCCAGAACCTGATGGAACCAACTCGGGTTTTCCATAGATAAGTCCTTTACAAATCCATACTTTTAAGCCGATACGACCATAAGAAGTATGTGCTTCTGCTGTTGCATAATCAATATCTGCACGCAAAGTGTGTAGTGGAGTTCTTCCTTCTTTCAAGTGTTCTCTACGAGCCATTTCAGCTCCTCCTAAACGACCTGATATCGAAACTTTTATTCCTTCTGCTCCTATTCTCATAGTTGAAGCAATCGCTGTTTTGATAGCTTTTCTATAAGAAACACGACCTTCTAATTGACGGGCAATGGTATTAGCTACAATAATTGCATCTAATTCAGGACGTTTAATTTCTGATATATTGATTTGTATTTCTTTTTGAGTTAATTTTTTCAACTCTTCTTTCAACTTGTCAACTTCTTGACCGGCTTTTCCAATAATTAAACCCGGACGTGCAGTGTTAATGGTTACTGTAACAAGTTTAAGTGTTCTTTCGATATTAATTCTAGAAATACCTGCTTTCGACAAACGAGCATTCAAGTATTTTCTGATTTTATCATCTTCTATCAACATTTTCTCAAACCTTCTTTCTCTTGTACCAGCGTACCAGTTTGATTCCCATCCTTTGATGATTCCTAATCTACTTCCAATCGGATTAACTTTTTGTCCCATCCTAATTTATGCTTTTATCTTGATTAATTATTGATTATCTTCGCCAACAGTAGTTGTTGAAATTGCACTACGACTATCTACGAAAAGAGTAATGTGATTTGAACGTTTTCTGATTCTGTAACCTCTTCCTTGTGGGGCAGGTCTCATTCTTCTAAGCGTTCTACCTTCGTCTACAAATATTTCTTTTACATATAAATTTGCATCTTCTACTCTTTGACCTTCGTTTTTTTGTTGCCAATTTGAGATAGCAGAAAGCAACAACTTTCTCATTTTAGGTGCTGATTCTTTAGCACTGTATTGTAGGATATGGAGTGCTTTTTCTGCATCTACTCCGCGAATCAAATCTGCTAATAATCTTGTTTTTCTTGGTGAAGACGGGTTGTTCATCAATTTTGCAAAATAAACAGTTTTCTTTGCTTCTTTCCTTTTTTCTGCACTAATATGTTTTCTTGATCCCATTTCTATGATAGATTACTTATTTTTTACCTTTATCTTTTTGACCGGCATGTCCTCTAAATATACGTGTGGGAGCAAATTCGCCTAATTTATGACCAACCCTGTTTTCTGTAACATATACAGGTATAAATTTATTGCCATTATGCACAGCGATAGTTTGTCCTACAAAATCTGGAGATATCATCGATGCTCTCGACCATGTTTTGATAGTCACTTTTTTGTTGCTTTCGGCAGCTGCCAAAACTCTTTTCTCCAATTTGTGATGGATATAGGGACCTTTCTTTAATGAACGACTCATAATTTAATGAATTATTTTTTTCTGCTTTCAATAATATATTTACTTGACTGCTTTTTAGGTGCACGGGTTTTGTAACCTTTAGATGGCAATCCTTTTCTTGAACGAGGATGACCTCCTGAAGAACGTCCTTCACCTCCACCCATTGGGTGATCAACAGGGTTCATAGCAACGCCTCTTGTTCTGGGACGGCGTCCTTGCCAACGAGAGCGTCCTGCTTTTCCTGATACTTCTAAGCTATGGTCTATATTAGAAACCATGCCTACGGTAGCTCTACAAGCCTGAAGAATCAAACGGGTTTCTCCTGAAGGAAGCTTAATAATGGCATATTTTCCATCTCTTGACATCAACTGTGCATAAGATCCTGCACTGCGAGCCATTTTTGCACCTTGTTCCGGCTTCAATTCAATATTATGAATGATAGTTCCGAAAGGAATTTCACTTAAATATAATGTATTGCCGATTTCAGGGGCAACGCCTTTACCTGACATGATTGTCTGTCCAACTTTCAACCCATGAGGCGCGATGATATATCTTTTTTCACCATCGGCATAGCATACCAAAGCAATACGTGCTGTACGGTTTGGATCGTACTCAATAGTTTTAACAGTTGCTGGTATATTTTCTTTTTCGCGTTTGAAATCAATGAAACGATACAATTTCTTGTGACCACCACCGATATAGCGTGCTGTCATTTTTCCGCTTCCGTTTCTTCCGCCTGATTTATTCTTTCCTGTTGTCAAACTTTTTTCAGGAGTATCACATGTAATTTCTTCAAAAGTACTGATAACCTTAAAGCGTTGACCTGGGGTTGTTGGTTTAAATTTTCTTAGTGCCATTTCTTTCCTTAAATATTGCTATAAAAATCAATTGTCTGACCTTCTGCTAATGTTACAATCGCTTTTTTTGTAGTTTTGGTTTTTCCAACCAATAAACCTGCTTTTGTATATTTTGCCTTTACTTTTCCGGCACGAATTGCAGTGTTGATAGTTTCAACTTTTACACCATACAATTCTTCAATAGCTTTTTTAATCTGATATTTATTTGCCTTTTTTTCTACTATGAAACCATAACGATTCGGAAACTTATCTGTCGTCTTCGTCATTTTTTCGGTTATTATAGGCTTAACTATTACGTTCATTTCTGCTATTTTTTACTAAATTTATTATTGCATTTTAGCGTAAAAATTCTCCAATTCTTTCACTGAACTTTCCAAAAACATCATTTTTTTCGCATTCAAAATATCATAAGTATTTAAATCTGTATGATTTACAACTTTGATGTTTTGTAAATTTCGGGATGACAAATATACGAACTTATTTTCTTGGAAAAGCACTAATAGAGTTTTTTTATCATTCAAGTGTAAGTTATTTAAAACCTCTATAAAGTTTTTTGTCTTAGGAGTTTCAAATGTAAAATCTTCTACTACTACAATGTTGCCGTCTTTTGCTTTGTGAGTTAAAGCTGATTTACGAGCTAAACGTTTCAGTTTTTTATTCAATTTAAAGCTGTAATCTCTGGGAACTGGTCCAAATACACGACCTCCTCCAACAAACAAAGGTGAATTGATATCGCCTGAACGAGCACCACCTGTGCCTTTTTGTTTTTTCAGCTTACGGGTACTTCCCGATACTTCCCAACGAGCTTTTGCTTTATGTGTTCCTTGGCGTTGATTAGCTAAGTATTGCTTTACATCCAAGTACATAGCATGTTCGTTTGGTTCAATACCGAATATGCTATCGCTTAATTTGATAGACCTTCCGGTTTCTTGTCCTTTTGTGTTATATACTGTTAGCTCCATCTCTGTAATTTTAAAATTGAACCTTTTGGACCGGGAACTGATCCTTTAACTAAAATCAAATTCTTTTCAAGGATGATTTTTTCTACTTTCAAGTTGAGAACTTTTACATTTTTTCCGCCTGTTCTTCCTGCCATGCGTAATCCTTTAAATACTCTTGAAGGATATGATGAAGCACCTACTGAACCGGGAGCTCTCAAACGGTCGTGTTGTCCATGTGTTTTATCTCCTACTCCGGAGAATCCGTGGCGTTTCACAACACCTTGAAAACCTTTTCCTTTTGAAACTCCGACTATATCCAAAAATTCGCCTTCACTAAATACATCTACTGTGACTATCTCTCCGAATTGCTTGCGATGTCCTTCTTCAAAACGGGTAAATTCAAAAACATGACGTTTTGGAGTTGTTTGCGCTTTGGCAAAGTGACCTTTTAAGGCTTTAACTGTTCTTTTTTCTTTGCGTTCGCCAAAGGCTAACTGAATGGCTTCGTAACCATCCTTTTCGATAGATTTTACTTGCGTCACTACACAAGGACCTGCTTCTATTACCGTGCATGGAACATTTTTTCCAGAGGCATCAAATATGCTGGTCATTCCGATTTTTCGACCTATTAATCCAGACATTTTTATATTATTTTCTTTAATGTATTCGTTTTTCTAAATTCTAAAACAGACCCAAAACTTATACTTTGATTTCTACTTCCACACCGCTGGGCAATTCCAACTTCATCAAAGCATCAATAGTTTTTGATGAAGAACTGTAAATATCCAACAATCTTTTGAAAGAGCTTAATTCAAATTGCTCTCTTGATTTTTTGTTAACAAAAGTGGAGCGGTTTACTGTAAAGATTTTCTTATTAGTTGGAAGTGGAATAGGTCCATTTACAACTGCTCCTGTTGATTTTACTGTTTTTACGATTTTCTCTGCTGATTTATCAACCAAGTTATGATCGTAAGATTTTAATTTAATTCTAATTCTTTGACTCACAGCGTGTCTATTTTAAAATTTTAATACTATTTTTTTACAACTTCTTCTGTTATATCTTTAGGTGCTTCTGCATAATGTGAGAACTCCATAGTAGAAGTTGCTCTTCCTGATGTTATGGTACGCAAAGCGGTAACATAACCAAACATTTGTGATAAAGGCACTTTTACTTTTATGGCTTGTACTCCTATTTTAGCGGTTACACTTTCCATTAATCCTCTTCTTCTGTTCAAGTCACCTGTTACATCGCCCAAATATAAATCCGGTGTAAGTACTTCTACAGACATTATAGGTTCTAGTAAAATAGGTTTGGCTTTTCTGCAAGCTTCTTTATAACCTAATTTAGCTGCCATTTCGAATGATAAAGCATCTGAATCGACAGGGTGGAAAGAACCATCTATTAAAGTAACTTTTATACTTTCCAACGGGAATCCTGCTAAAACTCCATTCAGCATAGCTGCTTTAAACCCTTTTTCAATTGATGGTATGTATTCTTTGGGAATATTTCCACCTTTTACTTCATTAACGAATTGTAAGCCTTTAAATCCTTCTTCTGCGGGTCCGATTTTGAAAACAATATCGGCGAATTTACCTCTACCACCAGTTTGTTTTTTGTAAACTTCACGATGGTCAACTTCACGGGTAATGGCTTCTCTATAGGCTACTTGTGGTTTTCCTTGATTGCAATCGATATGAAATTCGCGTTTCATACGATCAACCAAAATTTCCAAGTGCAATTCACCCATTCCACTGATAACGGTCTGTCCTGATTGTTCATCAGTTTTTACTTTAAAAGTGGGGTCTTCTTCTGCCAATTTTCCTAATGCTACTCCCATTTTATCCATATCTCCTTGTGAAACGGGTTCAATAGCAATACTGATAACCGGTTCGGGAAATGACATAGATTCTAATATGATTGGTGAATTTTCATCACACAAAGTATCTCCTGTGCGGATTTCTTTGAATCCTACGGCTGCTCCTATATCTCCTGCTTCGATAACTTCAAGCGGATTTTGTTTATTGGCATGCATCTGCATAATACGGGAAATTCTTTCTTTTTTCCCTGTTGATGCATTTAATACATAAGATCCTGCATCTAATTTTCCTGAATAAACCCGGAAGAAACAAATACGTCCAACGAAAGGATCGGTTGCAATTTTAAATGCCAATGCTGAAAAAGGTGCCTTTGCATCAACTTTTCTTGTTTCGGGCAAATCGTTTTTAGGGTTTATCCCTTCTATTTCGGGAACATCTATCGGAGAGGGTAAAAATCTAATAACCGCATCTAATAAACGTTGTATTCCTTTATTTTTAAATGAAGCACCGCAAAGCATAGGTGTGATACGCATATCCACAGTGGCTTTACGAACTTCTTCAATAATTTCATCTTCTGTGATAGAATCTGGATCATCAAAGAATTTTTCCATTAAAGCTTCGTTAGATTCGGCAACGCCTTCTACTAATTCTGCTCTGTATTTTGCTGCTGTTTCTACTAAATCAGCCGGCATTGGAATTTCGTTGATAACTGTTCCTTTGGTTGATTCGTCCCAAACATAAGCTTTGTTTGCAATCAAATCAATAATTCCACAGAATGTGTCTTCTTGTCCGATTGGAATTTGAATAGGAACAGGATTAGCCCCTAAGCGTTCTTTTATTTGTGCAAGTACAGAGAAAAAATCAGCACCGGAACGATCCATTTTATTTACAAAACCGATACGGGGTACTTTATATTTATCTGCTTGTCTCCATACCGTTTCTGATTGAGGTTCTACCCCTCCTACTGCACAGAATAAAGCAACTGCTCCATCCAAAATTCTTAACGACCGTTCTACTTCAACTGTAAAGTCAACGTGTCCCGGAGTATCTATTATATTTACTTTATATTCGCTATCGCGATAATTCCAAAAAACGGTTGTAGCAGCGGAGGTAATTGTAATACCTCTTTCCTGCTCTTGAGCCATCCAGTCCATAGTTGCAGAACCTTCGTGCGTTTCCCCTATCTTATGACTCTTTCCTGTATAAAATAAGATGCGTTCGGTAGTTGTTGTTTTACCGGCATCAATGTGAGCCATAATCCCTATATTCCTTGTCTTTTTATAATCAGCCATACTTGTCCTTACTGGAGCAAATTCCCTCTTCGCTTTATCCTTTTGTTAAACATTAAACTCTAAAATGTGAGAATGCTTTGTTAGCTTCTGCCATTCTATGTGTATCTTCTTTTCTTTTAAATGCTGAGCCTTCTTCTTTAAAAGCTGCTAAAATCTCTCCTGCTAATTTAGCCGACATAGATTTTTCGTTACGTTTTCTAGCAAATCCTATCAAATTTTTCATACCGATAGACATTTTTCTGTCTGCGCGGATTTCGGTAGGAATTTGAAAAGTTGCTCCCCCGATACGACGACTGCGTACTTCTACGGAAGGGGTTACATTAGCTAATGCTTTTTTCCATACTTCTAACCCGTTATCGTTGCTTTTGGTAGAAACTATTTCAATAGCTTCATAGAAAACTTTAAAAGCAATACTTTTTTTCCCTTGCAACATAAGGTTATTTACAAACTTAGTTACCATTACATCATTAAATGTTGGATCGGGAAGTATAATTCTTTTCTTTGGTTTAGACTTTCTCATTGTTCTACAATATTTCTATCCTTTAATATTATTTTTTTCCTTTTGCAGGAGCTGCACCCGGTTTAGGTCTCTTAGCACCATATTTTGAACGGCTTTGTTTTCTTCCATCAACACCTGATGTATCTAAAGCTCCTCTGATAATGTGGTATCTTACACCGGGAAGGTCTTTAACACGACCTCCTCTTATCATTACTAATGAGTGTTCTTGCAAATTATGTCCTTCTCCCGGAATGTAAGCATTTACTTCTTTTCCATTTACCAATTTTACCCTGGCTACTTTTCTCATTGCTGAGTTAGGTTTCTTAGGTGTAGTGGTATAAACCCTTACACAAACTCCTCTTTTTTGAGGACAAGAGTCTAATGCAGGGGATTTACTTTTGTAGATTAATTCATTACGTCCTTTACGTACTAACTGTTGAATTGTTGGCATCTTACTAAGTTTGATTATATAACGTATTTTTAAAACTTTCTTAATTGGGTCTGCAAAATTACAGCTTTTTTTTTAATCCACAATATCTCTGTGGAAAAAATCTACACATTATTTTGGTATTATAAAATTTATCTATAGTATAAGGTCGAGTTATAGCGGTATAAAGTAGGGGAATTGCTCAAAAACAGCTTTAAAAGCTTAGCTTGATTATTCTTTCAGCAATAGGCTAGATAACAATATAAGCCTATTATCCACATCGTTAAAATTAAATATGTTATGATATAATATCTCAACTTGCGGTTTTTATGCCGGATAGCATACATCAAAAATAGGATTACAAAAACACCTCCGACTAATTCGAAAAAATGCAGCGCAGATTCGGAAATCCGAGGCTTATTATTAACTGCTCTTTGTTTATCTGTATAAAAAAGCAGAGCTGATATAAAACTAATCAGGATAAGATAAATCCAAAAATAGCCGACAAAATTGAAAATGTTTAATAAACCCATTTATTTTATTTCATCAAAAAAAGAAACCTAAAGTAAGATGAATAGTAGACAAGTTAATTTTAGTATCACTATATTGATAAACTTCTGAAAAACTATAATTGTACGATGCAATTATCTGAAATTGGTTCACTTCAAAGCCTAATCCGACACATAATCCTGAATTCCATTTATTATATTTATCGGTAACATCTTTCGGATCATCTGTACCTTTATTCTGAATTTGGCTACGGATATAAAAGAAATCATAGGTTCTTTTTTCACTGGCTCTAACCAAAAAGTTAGCATATAATCCGCCTAATAGTAAAAAGCGGCTGTCCGCACCTATATCAAATTTTGCAACCAAATTGACAGGAATTCCTATGTAAGACAATTTGTATTTAAATTGCTCTGAGAAAGTAGTGGTATCTGTTACTATTTCAGGGGTTTTCCCTCCATAGCCTATGGCTGAATAAGCTACTGAGAATTGTAAATGCAGATTTTTATTCAATTTTATATCGGGTGTAAAAGCCAAATCATATCCAATATAAGGCTGAAAATCTTTAATTTTATATTCTCCGCTGGATTTAGCTAATGAAAGATTTCCTCCTGCCTGAAAGCCGACTTTAACTTGAGCAAATCCACAAGTTGATATAATAAGAAAATACAAAAGAATCCATTTTTTCATCTGTTTATTTTTGAATTTGGGTCAGATGAAATGTCGGTGATATATCATGGACATTTCATGATTTATTTTAATAGCAATTTGTTAATGTAGCAAAGGTACAAAATAATAGCAAAATAGCCGAAATACATTCATATTTCAGCTATTTATTATCAAAAAAATATGAATTACTTTGTAATCCGGTATGATAGTGAAAAATTAAGTATGGGCCAGCTTTTCAAAAGCCATGTAGGAATATTAATATCACTTGCCATATTGTCTACACTCTGCGTAGGTATAGTAGAATTTGGGCTTGAAAAGACATAATCGCCTTGATAGATAATACCTAAATCGAAGCGGAATCCAACCCTGTTTTTAGGAATTGTTCTGCCTAAGCCGATACCAAAATAAGGCTTTACGGAATTTCCTAAAACAACTTTTGCATCTAAGCTTCCATCTGAATTGGGTTTTATAAGAAAATCCTGCATCTTAAAATAGTCTGTTCCATTGTAATTTTCAATCTGCCCTTCGGCTACTACTGTATTTTTCCCAAAATAAAGACCTACTGTTATGGAAAAAATACCATCTTTTGCAGGGTAATAATCTGCCAAAATTTTTCCATTAGGAAATTTAAGTTCTGCATTATTAAAATTACCATTTAAGGTTCTTCCTACATTATTGCCATTAGCATCTGTAGCGTCTGCATCAAATGAAATAGCTTCTTTATATTTATAAGCCATATAGTCATAGCCTACTCTCACTCTTAAACTAGGCAACACGGATGTTGCTCCATAGATACCAAAACCATAAGTTCCGGCACTTATTCCTGCTGCCCAATTTTGTAATAAGCCGCCGGAATAGGCATTTTGTGCTTTTGCCGAAAACGAATTCATACATAGTACTAATGCAGCAAACAAAAAGATTTTTTTTATCATTCTCATATATTTATTGGTTTAATTTCTAGTAAAATAAAAATTACTATTGCTTTGATTGATTATTTTTTTCTGCCCGGATATACTTCCAAAGCTTTTTCTAAAATATCCATAGCTTTGGCTAAGTCTTCTACACACAAGCAATAACTTATACGTACTTCGTCTTTTCCTCTGCCGGGAGTATCGTAAAAACCTGTTGCCGGAGCAAACATAACGGTTTCGCCATTGTATTGAAATTCTTCTAGCAGCCATTGGCAGAATATATCTGAATCATCAATCGGCAAACGGGCTACTGTGTAGAATGCTCCCATCGGGTTAGGACAGAAACAACCTTTCATTTTATTTAATCTACTTACAACCAAATTTCTGCGGGCAACGTATTCGTCTACTACTTCGTCGAAATAAGATTGAGGAGTATTGATAGCGGCTTCGCTGAAAACTTGTCCGAAAGTAGGCGAACTTAAACGTCCTTGTGCTTGTTTCATAGCGGAAGCCATCACTTCTTTGTTTTTACTGATGAATGCTCCGATACGTACACCGCAAGCAGAGTAGCGTTTTGAAACGGAATCTAACAAAATCACATTTTGTTCTACTCCTTTCAGATTCATTACGGAGTAATGTTCTTGTCCGTCGTAAACAAATTCGCGATATACTTCATCGGCTATCAAGAAAATATCATGTTTTTTACACAATTCGGCTACTTTTTCCAATTCGGCTCTGGTATATAAATATCCGGTCGGATTGTTAGGGTTACAAACCACAATAGCTTTAGTACGGGGAGTAATTATTTTTTCAAATTCTTCGATAGGGGGCAATGCAAAACCATCTTCTACATAGGAAGGAACAGTTTTGAATTTTACATCAGCTACGGTAGCAAACGCTTTATAGTTTGCATAAAATGGTTCGGGGATAAGTAATTCATCATCTTTATCAAAACATGTTAAGAAAGCGAAACTCAAAGCTTCTGAACCTCCGGTAGTGATGATAATATCATCGGCTTCTACCATAATATTTTTGGTTTTGTAGTACTCTGCTAATTTTTCGCGATAGGATTGAATACCGGGAGATGGTGCATATTCAATCAATTTTTCGTGATAATGACGTACGGCATCAATAGCTGCTTCGGGAGCTTTAATGTCGGGTTGTCCGATGTTTAAATGGTATATTTTGATACCTCTTTTTTTGGCTGCTGTAGCAAAAGTTCCCAATTTACGAATGGGTGAAACCGGAAATGCTTCTGCCTTTGTGATATTTTTGGCATGATTTTTATGGTTTTAGTTATATATTTATGTTTTAGTTTATTTCTTTAGAAACCATGGATTTTTTCATTACACAGAGGTTTTTGCATTCATAGTTCATACCTCATCGTTCATTGTTCTATTCCAAGTCTTTGCCGTGGCATTGCTTATATTTCTTTCCGCTTCCGCAAGGGCAGGGATCGTTACGCCCAATTTTCTTTTCTACTCTTACAGGTTCGGGTTTAGATTCTTCGCTGGTTTGGTTAGCAAATACTTCATCACGTCCGGCACGCAAACGGCTGTTGTCTTCGCGTGGTCTTTGTGCTTCTCTTACATTGGAAGTATCGTTTATAGGTAATCTTGCCATATTCAGGAACGAGCAAATTTCTTCGTTAATTTCTACCACCATTGTTTTAAATAAATTGAACGACTCAAATTTATAAATCAACAGAGGGTCTTTTTGCTCGTAGGTAGCATTTTGAACGGATTGTCTTAATTCGTCCATTTCACGTAAATGTTCTTTCCAAGCATTATCGATAACGGCTAAAGTAAGCCCTTTTTCCATAGAAACGCCTACTTCTTTTCCTTGACTTTCGTATGCTTTTTTCAAAGGGACAACTAATTGTAAGGTTTTTTTACCATCGGTAATAGGAATGGCAATATTTTCGTAGCGGCTGCCTTCGTTTTCGTAAACGCCTTTGATTACCGGATAGGCTTGTGCTGCTGTGGCTTCGGAACGATTTTTATATGCTTCGTAAACTGCCTCATATATTTGTTCTGAGATTTCACTGGGACGTCCGTCTTCAAATTCTTTTTGAGATAAGGGTGCTTCCATTCCAAACGTAATCAGCATTTTCTCGTTGAATGCTTCATAGTCATCTTTAGTTTCATGAGCCACATGGTCGCAAGCATCCATCATCATGTTGGCAACATCTATGGATAAACGGTCTCCATACAAAGCATTTCTACGCTTTTTGTAAATCACTTCTCGTTGTGCGTTCATGACATCGTCATATTCGAGCAAACGTTTACGCATACCAAAATTATTTTCTTCTACTTTGCGCTGGGCTCGTTCGATAGATTTGGTAATCATGGAATGCTGGATTACTTCGCCTTCTACTGCTCCAAATCTATCCATAACTTTCGAAATACGTTCTGAACCGAAAAGACGCATCAGATTATCTTCTAGTGATACAAAGAATTGTGATGAACCGGGGTCTCCCTGACGACCGGCACGTCCACGCAACTGGCGGTCAACACGGCGGGAATCGTGGCGTTCGGTACCGATAATGGCTAACCCTCCCAATTCTTTTACCCCTGCTCCTAATTTGATGTCGGTACCCCGACCTGCCATGTTGGTAGCAATGGTTACGGTTCCGCTAATACCGGCTTCGGCAACAATATCGGCTTCTTTTTTATGCAATTTGGCATTCAAAACATTATGTTTGATATTCCGCATTTTCAACATCTTGCTGAGTAATTCGGAAATTTCTACCGAAGTAGTACCTACCAATACTGGACGTCCTTCGTTTACCAATCGTACAATTTCTTCTATAATAGCTGCATATTTTTCTCGTTTGGTTCTGTAAACCAAATCTTCGGAATCGATACGGGCAATAGGTCTGTTGGTAGGAATAACCACCACATCCAACTTATAAATTTTCCAAAACTCTCCGGCTTCTGTTTCGGCAGTACCTGTCATACCGGCAAGTTTGCTGTACATACGGAAATAGTTTTGTAAGGTAATGGTAGCATAGGTTTGGGTAGCTGCCTCTACTTTTACGCTTTCCTTAGCTTCAATAGCTTGGTGCAAGCCATCGGAGTAACGGCGACCTTCCATAATACGACCTGTCTGCTCGTCTACAATTTTTACCTGTCCTTCGATAATTACATATTCTACATCTTTTTCGAACAGGGCATAGGCTTTCAATAATTGGTTGATGGTATGCACGCGATCAGATTGTATGGCATAATTCCGTACAATCTCTTCTTTACGTTCAATTTTTTCTTTTGGATCCAGATTTTCTTTTTCGAGTTCTGCCAGTTCACTGCCTATATCGGAAAGTATATAATATTTAGCATCTTCGGCATCGGTAGAGATGTAATCAATACCTTTGTCTGTTAATTCAATGGCATTATGGCGTTCATCGATAACAAAATATAATTCGTCATCAATAATATGCATGTTTTTGTTTTGCTCCTGCATGTAAAATGCTTCTGTTTTTAGGAGCAGGGATTTCATACCCGATTCACTCAGCAATTTGATAAGAGCTTTGTTTTTGGGCAATCCGCGATGCGAGCGTAAAAGAAGTTCGCCTATTTTCTTTTGATTTTCTTCTGAATTATCTCTTTGATAATTTTTGATATCTCCCAAAAACTGGGTTACTAAATTCCGTTGTGCATTATAAATCTTCTGAATGGCAGGTTTTAACGCGTCAAATTCCTGATTATCGCCTTTAGGTGTAGGTCCTGAAATAATCAAAGGTGTACGGGCATCATCAATCAAAACGGAGTCAACCTCATCCACAATAGCATAATTATGTTTTCGTTGTACCAAGCCGTCTAAATCGTGAGCCATGTTATCACGCAGATAATCGAAACCAAATTCGTTGTTGGTTCCATAGGTAATATCTGCCAAATACGCATTTCTTCTTTCGAAAGAATTGGGTTCGTGCTTGTCGATACAATCTACGCGTAAGCCATGAAATTCGAAAAGCATACCCATCCACTCGGAGTCACGTTTTGACAGGTAATCGTTTACTGTAACCACATGTACTCCTTTTCCCGGAATGGCATTTAAATAAACAGGTAAGGTAGCTACCAAAGTTTTTCCTTCTCCTGTTCCCATTTCCGCAATTTTCCCTTGGTGCAACACCACCCCGCCGATTAACTGCACGTCGTAGTGTACCATATCCCATTTAATCATATTGCCGCCGGCAATCCATGAGTTATTGTAATAGGCTTTGTCTCCAATAATATTAATGCTTTCTCGGAAAGTGGCTAATTCCTTATCAAATTCGGTAGCTGTAACTTCTACTTTTTCATTTTCAGAAAAGCGTTTGGCAGTTTCTTTCATTACTGCAAAGGCTTCAGGAAGGATTTCTGCTAATTGTTCTTGCGTTTTTTCGTAAACAACTTTTTCAAGTTTATCTATTTCTCCAAAAATATTTTCTTTTTCTTGGATGCTTAATTCTACATTATTTTCGGCTTCGTCTTTTAATTTTGTAATTTGAGTTTCTTCGTCTGCAATATAAGCTTGGATTTTCGCTCTAAATTCTTGAGTTTTTGCTCTTAATTCATCATTCGTTAATTTCTCAATATATTCGTAGGCTTCTCTGATTTTATGCACAAAGGGCATAATTTCTTTCAAATCGCGTTGAGATTTATTTCCAAATAACTTACTTAAAAAATTAGACATATTACGTTGTTTTACAGTGCTATAATAAAGTTTTATTGCAATTTTTGCAATCATGCAAAGATACGGGAAAATATTCGGGACAGCAAAGGGATTTTATTGTCCTCTTTTTGAGTTTTTTCAATTGTTGTGCTCTCAGTGTTAATACGAATTTATCATGACAAGCTAGAATACTGTTTTAATTATTAAATCTAAAAAACAACTACAATAAAATTTCAGAAAAATATTTTTTACCTTTGCACCCTATTACAGTAGAATCAAATTTCAATCATATAACTCTTAAATATTCAACAAACTACACTTATTATGAAGAACATTTTATTCTCTGCATTTTTACTTTGCTTCATGGGGGTTTTTAATGTCATATATGCTCAACATCCCCTGACTGTAACTGTACAAACCGAAAAAGAAGCTACTGACACAATTCAATTTAGAAACAAAATGCTGGTTGCAATTTGGATTGAAGATTTACAAGGTAATTTTGTAAAAACATTAGCGCTTTATTCAAAAAATATCAATCATCGTAAGAATTTGGTTGAATTTACTGCAAAAAATCCTGCTTATAATACCTTAGACGCATGTACCGGCGCTACCATACTTTGCCATGATACTACAATTACAGCATTGTGGAACGGAAAAGATACGCTTAACAACATGCTTCCCAAAGGAAAATATATTGTACGATGTGAACAAACATCTCATAATAATAATTGGCTAGGTAGAACTTTACGACCATTGACCTCTGATACTGTTAATATATCAGAATCAAAGACAGATACATTGCCTTATGCTCTAGGTTTTAAATTACGCACTTATACAACATTTAAGAAAAGTAATGATGCGTATTTAAAAAGTCTAGCTTTAAGCACCGGAACACTTAATCCTGCTTTTGATTCGTCTGTAACCGACTATATAGTTAATCTTTCTAATGAGGTTACAACTTTAAACATTACAGCACAAGCTCACGATACAAATGCCAGCGTTATAGGAACGGGAGAAAAGGATTTGCAAATTGGCGAAAACATTTTTATCATAACAGTTATCGCACAAGACAGCAGTAGTAAGGATTATTTAATCAGGGTATCTCGTTCAAACTCCATTGAAAGTATAAATACTGCGAGTAAAGTTTTTATTACAGTTTTTCCCAATCCTACAACTCAAGCTGTTAATATAAAAATGGAAGGGATTACAGAAAATGCCATCCTCTACCTTTTCAATATGCAGGGTCAAAAAGTAATGCAAAAAGAATTTCCGGCGAGCAAATCATACTATAGTATTCCTATATCACATTTAGAAAAAGGGATATATACAATGTATATAAAAATGCCCACAAATATTTTCATGCAAAAACTTATTATCCAGTAACAAACTTTCATATCTACACAAAATTACCAGCTTGTTTTTATATATAAAATCTCTGATTTTTATATTACTTTTGCACCTTAAAATTTTAAACTCAATTTACTATGAAAAATTTCAAGTCCCTTTTCAAATTTGCAAGTATTTGTTTGCTCTTTATATCATTCATATTTTCTTCTTGTTCTAAAAAACAATATTCGGAAAGTCTTACCATGATTCCGCACAATGCTACTATTGTGGGTTCTATTGACTTAAAAACGCTTGGGGAAAAAGGCAATATAAAAGATTTTAAGCAAAGTGCCATGTTCAAAGATATTTTGGACGACATGAAAGACAGTCCTACCATGAAAGGCATATTTGAAAATCCCAAACAAAGCGGAGTGAATTTAGAACAAGTATATTTATTTGTACTTCCATCCAATAAATTCGGAATTTCTGCTGATTTAAAAAGTGCTTCCAATTTTAAAAGTACTTTAGAGAAAGCTATAAAAGAATCGAAAGGAGAAGGCGTTTCCATAAAAACCGATAACGGCATTTCTTATTTGGAACAAAAGGATGTCGATGCCTCTGTGCTTTGGAATGATGACAAAGTATTGGTAATGTATGGTTCGTTTGATGAAGCCAAAGAAGTTTTTAATACTAAAGAAGATAGTAGTATTGTCAAAAACACTGATTTTGCACAATTCTACAAGGAGAAAAAAGAAATTGCTTTTTGGCTCAACTATGAAACTCTGATGAAACAATTGTATTCGCTTCCTATGCTTCCTGAGGCTCAAAAAGCTTTCAGCCAGCAAATGGTAGACAAAATGAAAGGTTTATATATACATGCCAATCTTACATTTAATAAAGGAGATGTTACAGGAACCATGCAGATTACTCCTACAGATGCTGCCAAAAAACTCTACGACACTTATTATAAAAAAGGTATTGATACTAAATTACTTACTTCTTTCCCTGAGCAATCGTTTGCTTTAATTGGAATGGCTTTGAATTGGAGCGGACTTTGGCAAGAAATGATACAAGACGGAGGACTTAGTCAATATGAAAAAATGCTTCCTGCCGAGGTATTGCACATGATGAGTACATGGAAAGGCGATATTACTGCTTCTTTATTTGGTTTTTCAGAATCTAATATTCCCACTTTTGCAGCCGCAATTTCGGTAAGCGATACTTCTATCCAAAATATGCTTATAGAAAAAGTATTAAACTCTATGCCTAAAGAAAATAAAGAAGGTTACACCATGTTTGCTGCCGGAGAAATGCTCAATTTCTTTTTGGCTCAAAAAGACGACAGGCTGATGTTTACCAATGATGAAAATGTAGTCCAAAATTTTTCGACAGGCACGGCTCTTCCCAAAAATTTGGCTACATCTCAATTCAGCAAGGAATTACAAACCCCCGCTTATTGTTATCTGAATTTGGATTTGGAAACTTACCCCAAAAACATCAAAGCATTTTTAGCAGCAATGTTACCTGAAGCTGCTGAATCTTTATCGGTATTAAAAGATTTCAAAGTTACCTACGATACAGCTTCATGTAAATCTACGGCTGTGCTTCGATTGAAAAATACCCAAGAAAACAGCTTGGCTGTCATTGCAAAAACTATTGAAAAATTTAATTAACAGAGAATTTTCATACTTCTAAAATACAAAGTCCTCACAGGTTTTAAAAACCTGTGAGGACTTACATGATTATAAAGAATTTCTTTACGCTTTTATCAATGCAAACCATACAAATAAATCAAGTTGTCCCCTGCCCTATTGCTGATACGGCATCTCCAAATTCTTCTATTTGGTTCAAAAACTTTAGCTTTGAAAGAGGGAAGCATTACCTTGTCTTTGCCGAATCGGGTACAGGAAAGTCTTCGTTTTTCGACTTTTTGTATGGCAGGCGGAAAGATTATAAAGGGTCGATATTATTCGATAATCAAGATATAAAAAAATACTCAACACATCATTGGAATACGGTCAGAAAAAAAGAAATCAGCTTAGTGTTTCAAGGTTTCAGGCTTTTTCCCGAATTGAGTGTATGGGAAAATATCCAGCTCAAAAATAAACTCACTCATCATCTTTCGGATGAAAAAATAAAAGCGATGCTCGATACCTTAGGTATTCCGGATAAAATCCATACGCCTTTGCAGTTTCTTTCATATGGACAACAGCAACGGGTTGCGGTACTGCGGACACTCGCCCAGCCTTTCGATTTTTTGTTATTGGATGAACCTTTCAGCCACTTGGATAAGCAAAATCAGCAACTAATCTGCAATCTCATCAATCAGGAATTACATGCTTCGGGAGCAGGATTAATTCTTTGTTCGCTGGGCGATGAATATTTCTTTAGTTACAACGAAAAGTTACAAATGTAAATGAATGATGAGATATGAATTATGAACTATGAATTATGAACTATGAATTTTAACACCAAGTAATTTGTAACTATTGGCGAGAAAGTGGAGAAGGTATTTGTGGAACGGAATTTATGGAGGCATGCTCTTGACGAAAAGAAATAAAAAATATATTTTTTCTCATGCAGAAATCATAAAAATTTAGGCTTTACAACATTATAAACTTTAGGAACTTTCGACCCCAAAAATTAATCATTCAACAGAAAACAATCAACATTTTACACCATGCTGCTTTGGAAATTATTACGAAAAAATATTGTAATCGGACAGTTATTAGGCTATTGGGTTGCAACTTTGCTGGGGCTGACTATAGTTCTTTTTTCTATTCAATTCTATTATGATATACAAGGAATTTTTTCTTCCGAGAAAGGTGTTTTTGGCAGAGATTTTCTGGTAATTAGTAAAAAAGTCTCAGTTCTCAATACCTTGAAGGTCGGCAGTACCGATTTTGATAAAAAAGAAATGGAGCAATTACAATCGCAATCGTTTGTAAAACGGATGTCGGGTTTTACAGTTGCATCCTATCAGGTTTATGCTTCTGCCCAGCTTAACAACGATAAAAAATTTGGAACTTTATTATTTTTCGAATCTGTTCCCGATGAATATTTAGATATTGAAAACGACGAATGGCATTGGCAGCAGGGTATGGATTTTGTACCTATTGTACTTCCGAAATCATACCTTACTTTATATAATTTCGGTTTTGCTCCAGGACAAGGCTTACCGCAATTATCTGATAAAACCATCAGCATGCTTACACTCAAAATAGAAATTTCAGGGAAAAAGCATGGTGTTTTCAAAAGCCGAATTGTAGGTTTTACGGATAGAATTAATTCTATTTTAGTTCCACAAAGTTTTATGGATTGGGCAAATGCCGAATATGGAACCGGAGTAACGCCTTCTTCTCGGGTTATCATAGAACCGCATAACCTTACGGACCCTGCTATCGGCAAATATTTTTCAAATCATAATTACGATATTGCCAATGATAAGGCTACCGCCGGAGAGGCTTCTTCTTTTTTGCGGACTTTAATTTTTATTGTAATGGGAATCGGCATTATTATTACACTTTTGGCATTAGGGTTAATGCTGTTAAGTATCAATCTGCTTATCCAAAAGAATCATACCAAAATAGAAAATCTTTCTCTGCTCGGTTATTCAACCCGCAGTATTGCCCTGCCCTATCAAGGCTTGGTTATCATCCTAAATATATTTGTACTGGCAATGGCTCTAGGTATCGTATCGTGGCTGCATAAATATTATGCAAGGAGTTTCCAAAGCATGATGCCCGAAGTTGAAAACTTCAATTGGAGTTTTATTGCGTGGGGCTTAGGTATTATAACTTTACTAACCCTTATCAATATAATCTGGATAGGATTAAAAGTAAGAGATATCAGGAAATAACAAATCAGGAATATTCTCTTTTGCTTATAGTAGAGCTTCTCATGTTTTCTATTATAAATATGGGATTCGAATTCAAATAATTTGTATCTTTGCTTCATCTTTATAGGGGTGCTATGGCATATTGCTGTGGCTGAGATCATACCCATTGAACCTGATGCGGATAATGCCGACGAAGGGAATACGGTATAACATATTGTTAAACCGCAGGCTGACGCCAACCTCTATGCGTCTTACGGAAAAATCTCTCCGGACAGCTTGTAAAAAAATCTTTATCATTATTATGGAAACAACTGTTTCTTTAGGAATCGTCGATTCTTACTTCAGAAAGTTACGCGACAACCTTTCTGTTGATGCCGCCATCGTAGGCGGAGGACCTTCGGGTTTAGTAGCCGCTTTTTATCTGTCACGCGCAGGCATAAAAACTGCTCTTTTTGAGCGTAAGCTTGCTCCCGGCGGCGGAATGTGGGGCGGAGCCATGATGTTTAACGATATCATTATCCAGCAGGATGCAATACCCATTGTCGAAGAACTCGGCATAAATTATCGTGCAGGTATAGATAACACCTACATCATTGATTCGGTACATGCTACATCGGCTCTTGTTTATGCTGCCACAAAATCCGGAGCAACAATTTTCAATTGTTTTTCGGTAGAAGATGTAATCTTCAAAAATGAAGAAGTTTCGGGTTTAGTGGTAAATTGGGCTCCTGTAACAAGGGAAAAAATGCATGTAGATCCCTTAATGATTGTTTCCAAAAGCGTACTCGACGGTACAGGACACGATTGCATGGTAGCATCTTTGGTGGCTCGTAAAAATGGAGTAAAGTTAAACACATCTACCGGAAGTGTTGTAGGAGAGCGGTCTCTATCTGTCGAGATAGCAGAAAAAACTACTATCGAAAACACCAAAGAGGTATATCCCGGATTGTTTGTTTCGGGTATGGCTGCCAATGGAGTAAGTGGAAGTTTCCGCATGGGACCTATCTTCGGCGGTATGCTGCTTTCAGGCAAAAAAGCAGCCGAATTGATGATGGAACGCATAAAATCTGTATAAAAGTATGAAAGATTTCGGGCTATATGTAATTATTACCAAACCACGCCTTTCGTATGAACAGATTGCTGAAATTTGTGTGCGTAGAGGAGTTCGGATGCTGCAACTGCGGGAGAAATATCTCTCCGACCGCCAGCTATTGGAGGCTACTAAACGAATACGTTCTGTAACAGCCGGAACAGACACTTGTTTCGTTATCAATGACCGTCCTGATATTGCAGTGCTGGCAGATGCCGATGCTTTGCATATAGGACAGAGTGACCTTTCGTGGGATGATGCCCGCCGTATTGTAGGAAAAGACATGCCTATCGGGATCTCAACCCATTCTATCGAACAAGCTCGTGAGGCTTTAGCCCTGTCTCCTGCCTATATCGGTTTTGGTCCCATATATCCCACTACAACCAAAGCTGTTCCCGATCCTACAGTAGGGACAAAACAACTTTCGGAAGTTTTGCGTTTGTCAACGGTACCGGTGGTAGCTATTGGAGGGATATTTCCTTACAATATAGGAGAAATAACAGCCGCAGGAGCCCGCAATATTTGTATGGTACGTCATCTGATGGATACAGAGCATACCGAAAAAAGAATTAGTGAAATACAAACTATGTTGTGTTCTGTATAATCTACCTTACAAGGAAGTTATTTAAAACAGGTAAATAAGAACGAGGCTTTGACTGAAGTACATACTTAGCAGGCAGTCAAGCACGTATCTACATAGGTAACAGATGCGTACTTGACCACCTGCTAAGTGCGTATTTACAAGGGATACAAATACGTACTTATGTGAGTACTAAGTACGTACTTGTTAGCGATCAAATATGTATTTATGCTGCTACAATATTAGAAGTTGTCCGGATTTTATTTCTGCAAAATCTGTCCGCTGATTTGCAATAAAGAAATCTCACATAACTTAGTATTATATTGAGCCAAAAGCGAACGTTCTTCTGCTGCCAATAAGCTGTTTTGGGCTTCACGCAGTTCTATGCCCGAAAGATCCCCCAATTTATAACGATCGATAGCGATAGCATAATTTTCTTGAGCCGTATTCAAGTTTTCATGTTCCAGATTCATCAGGTTCAGGTTATTCTGATATGCCATCCAAATATTTGCCAAATCCGCTTTAATGGAATTTTGTAATTGCTCGTATTGTAAATCCCTGTTATTGATTTCTAAACGGGCATTACTTTGTTCCCTACTCCGGTTAAATCCGTCGAAAATATTAAATCCTAAGGTCAAACCATAGTTTAAACCCAAAGTTTGCTGACGGTCGTACACATTCTGCTGGTAGGTATTTAAAACATATCCATAACCCGCATTGAGTTTTAAATACGGATAATTCCGGCTTTTCAGCATTTTATAATCCAGTTGGCTCAATGTTTTTGCTTTATCCGACATTAAAAGCGTAGTATTATTTTTCAT
>JAVBQU010000185.1:0-5777 GCA_031548675.1 Bacteroidales bacterium | reverse complement strand
TGTTTCTGGCTCAAGGTTTATGAAATACCCGAAGGAACTAAAACTTCTAAAGGGCGCGCCATTCAAAACCTTATCAATATAGAGCCTGACGATAAAGTAAGGGCATATATCAATGTAAAAGATTTGAAAGACGAAGAATATATCAACAATAACTACATCATATTATGTACCAAACGAGGTGTTATTAAGAAAACTTCAGTAGAAGCCTATTCCCGCCCACGTCAAAATGGAATCTATGCAATCACTATCAGAGAAGACGATACATTGCTCGAAGCTAAGATGACGAACGGTAATTGCGAAGTAATGATGGCTTTAGCGTCAGGAAAAGTAGTTCGCTTTAACGAAGAAACCGTTCGTTCAACCGGACGAACTGCATCAGGTGTTAGAGGTATAACCTTGCAAAACGAAAAAGATGAAGTTGTAGGCATGATTTGTGTTGACAATCCAGAATATAATGTTTTGGTAGTTTCCGAAAAAGGTTATGGAAAACGCTCCGAATTAGATGAATACAGAACAACCAATAGAGGAGGAAAGGGAGTAAAAACTATTAACGTAACCGATAAAACAGGAAAATTAGTAGCCATTCAGAATGTTACAGATAATGATGATTTAATGATTATCAATAAATCCGGTATTGCTATCCGTATGGCTGTAAAAGACCTAAGAATTTTAGGAAGAGCCACTCAGGGAGTTCGCTTAATAAATCTGAATAATGGCGATGAAATTGCATCAGTAAGCAAAGTTCCATCAGCATCAGAAGAAGAAGGAGAAATCTTACTTAATGAAGATGGCACACCCATTGAAATTTTAGATACTGAGAATACAGAAACAGAAATACCCACACAAGAAAATAATTAAATTATATACTAACTAATTATCAACTTAAAAATTTAATACGATGAAAAAATTAGGATTAACCATTTTGATATGTGCATTTGTAGTATCTGCAAATGCACAATCCATGAAAGTTCAATCTGCATTCACATATATGAAGAGTTTGCAATTGGATAAAGCAAAAGAAAATATTGATGCCGCGTGCTTACACGAATCAACCATGAACGAAGCAAAAACATGGAGATATAAGGCTTTAATATATTGCTTAATTGCAGATGCAAAATATGTTACAGCCAATGACCCTTCTTATGCTAAATTAAAAAAATACAAAGAGAAACCTCTTGCAGATAATCCTGTAGATGTAGCTTATGAAGCATTACAAAAATCTATGGAATTAGATAAAACCAACCACGAGTTTGATAAAGAAAACTTTGCTACCAAATCTCAATTTGGATATCAATACATCAGAGTAGGTATAGATGAGTATACACAAAAAAAATATCAAGAAGCTTTAGGCTCTTTTGAAAAAGCTAAAACTATTTCTTATGATGTATTTCAAGTAGCTAAAGTTACACAAATGGTAGATCCTAAACAACCCCTGAGCTATGCATGTATAGCTGCCGAATATGGTGCTGTGGCATCATCAGCCTTAGGAAATACAGACAAAGCTTTAGAAAACTATAAATTTGTTTTGGGAAATAAAGATCCTAAAGAAATCAGCATGGATATTTATACCAATACCTTTGATCTTTATTTTATAAATAAAAATGACTCCATTGCAGCACAAAAAGTCATTGCAAGAGCTGCTAGCGTATACCCCGATTCAATGTCGGTTATTACCCGTCAAGTAAATGTTTTTTTAAAAATGGGCAAAAAAGAAGAAGCTAAAAAAGCTTTAGATGCCCTTGCAGCTAAAGATCCTAATAATTACATAGTATATTCAGCTATTGGCGATATTCATAGGCAAAATGGAGATATTGAAGCAGCGCAAGCCAGCTATGAGAAATCTATTAGTATAAAATCAAACTTTGATGCTTACTATAATTTAGGAGCCATGTTTTTAAATAGATCCGTAGAAACATTAGAAAAAAGCGATAAAATTTCAGCAGAAGGCTTTAACAAAGAAAACGAAGCCAAAATCAAGAAATTAGAAGAAAGTGCGAAAGGAGATCTTACAAAAGCAGCAGGATATTTAGAAAGTGCTGTTAATTTAAATCCTACAGATAAAGCAACCTTAGAGGTATTGAAGAAAATATATGTCAAGTTAGGACAAATAGACGATATGAATAGAATAAATGCTAAAATAGAAGCTTTGAAAACAAAGTAAAAAAGCAAAGCTATTTCATAAAAAAATGCTGCTCAAAAATTTTGAGCAGCATTTTTTTATGAAATGAAAAACCTATTAGAAATAATATTATCTAAGCCTATCAGCTGCCCGTACCATCCGTTCATCCTTTCTAATAGCTTTATTAACTAAAAAGAGTAAAATAATTGTAACCAATGGAAGCAGTGTTCCGGCTATTTCATAATTAGTTGTTACTTTCAATTTTGTCGAAATAATATCTGTTTGCCAAAACACAATACCCAGCAAAGCTAGATTTGCTAAAAATGCGAACGCATTAACCCTTAATTGTAAAACACGATTTTTATATAAAAAAATCGTCACAATAACCAGAATACCTAAAATCACATTAACAATAATTGCCCATATTGAATTTACAAAATTCGATTGATTCATAGCCACAACATTATTAATAGACGAATTTACTTGCTGCATATCAGTTATCTGATCTATAGGTAATGTATTTTCTTTCTGCTTTTCAGGAATCAAGCGATAGGTAATAGCACTGCCGTCTATGGGATATTTTGCGATGGTTAAATTAAAATATACACCCACTATAACCAAAACTGCAATTAAATATAAAGATTGAATTCTTTGAATCATAATTTTTGCTTTAATAATAAATAAAATATGCTGTCACACCCATAAATATTATAGATATGACAGCATTTTTAATAACAGATTTAATTTTTATTCGTATTGAACTAATTTGAATCCTGTTCCATGCACATTTATCAATGCAATGGTAGTATCTTCTTTTAAATACTTTCTGAGTTTAGTTACATATACGTCCATGCTTCTAGCATTATAATAACTATCATCTTTCCATATTCTGGTTAATGCCATTGAACGATCAACAACATTATTCAAATGTTCGCACAAAATTTTCAATAATTCTGTTTCCTTTGAAGTAAGTTTTTGTTCTCCGTGTTCGGATTTCAAAGTTTGACGAATAGTATCAAACTTAAAGCCGCCAATTTGATATACAGTTTTAGGCTCTGTAGAACCGGCAAGAGCTTGTTCGTTAACCCTGCGGATGATAGCTTGAATACGCATAAGTAATTCTTCCATGCTGAACGGTTTGATCATATAATCATCAGCTCCGCTTGCAAAACCGGCTATTTTATCTTCTTGTCCTGCTTTTGCAGTTAAAAATAAAATGGGGATTTTTTTATCCACTCCGCGAATATCGCGAGCTAAAGTAAATCCGTCTTTTTCAGGGAGCATAACATCGAGAATACAAAAATCATATTCATTTTTCAAAAATTCATCGAAAGCAACTCGTCCGTCAGTAGCCCAGCCAACAAAGAAACCCTTGATTTCTAGATAGCTTTTCAATACACCGCCTAAGTTATAATCATCTTCGGCTAGTAAAATTCTAATTTGTTTCATAGTTGTAATTTTAATTGTGTCTATTTTATTTTTATTGTTTTTACATCAATTGATGCGGTTGTATAAATTTATGGCGGTCTCGCATTAAAAAACTTGCCATTTTTATGAAAACTATTGTATTACGAAAAAATAAACAAATAATTGCTATTTTTGTTTATTGAGCCATGGCAGGAGTTGCCGGAGCATCGAATACATCTAATAACTCTACATCAAATACCAATGTGCTAAAAGGAGGAATACTGGGTCTTCCTTGAGCACCATAAGCAATAGATGAAGGTATAATAAGTTTTGCTTTACCTCCAACTTTCATTTTGGCGATAGCCTCGTCCCATCCGGGAATAACATAGCCCATTCCTAAAGGAAAATCAATAGGTTTAAATTCACGTCCCGGTTGGTCTAATTTATGATCCTTGGCTATTTTTTCAATACTTGTATCAAATAAAGTTCCGTCTATTAAATATCCGGCATAATTTACTTTTACAGATTTTCCTGCAACAGCTTCTTTGCCTGTACCTTTCTTAGTTTCTATATAAATAAGTCCGCTTTCTGTAGGAGTCGCTTGTATTTTATTGTCTGTCAGGTATTTTTGAAGACTTGCTTTCTCATTAGCTTGAGCCGTTTCCATGGCTTTCATTCTAACATTATTTGCAGAATCTAATTGATTTTTAGACATTTTATCTACAATTTTTAATGAGAATTTAATGTAATCAGTAGCTTTTATTTCATTACTTAATTTAATGATTTTTAAATTCTTAAGTGTGTCTGCTAAGAAAATGATAGAAATACTATCTCCCAAATGAGCATTTTTAAGAACAGGATACATGAAATTACTTGAATCTAATAGACCTAATGTAACAGTTTGTCCATTGGTATTATCTAATTCTACAGAATCATTCTTCCATACAGAAATAGATCCTCTGATTAAATCGCCTGTTTCTAATTTTGCAGCTTTTTCATTAGAGGTATAAAATTTGTAATAAACACCTTGCCTTTCCTCTGTATAGCCTTTAAATGGTGATTTTTTACAGGATACAGCAAAAAGAGCAATAACTCCTACTGCTGATAAAATGATTGTTTTTTTGAAAATTTGCATTTACGTTTAATTTTGATTTTATTTAAATTGATTGTTATTTTGTATCTATTACTTCTAAATCATATAGAATAGGAGCCTTCGCTGGGATTAAATTGCCATCACCAGTAGTTCCATAGGCTAAATGGGATGGAATAATCAATCTGGCTTTGTCTCCCTTATGTAATTTCAAAATTCCTTCTTCCAATCCTGCCTCAACACTTCCTTTTCCAACCTTAAATTCCTTAACGCCTGTACTATCTGAACTGTAAATTAAATCGCCGGTAAGTAAGAACAATTTATATTTCAAAGTAACTGTTTGACCTGTTTGAACCAAATTTCCTTTTCCCTGTTGGTAAATCTGATAACGTAACCCTGTTCCGGTTCTTTCCATATTCCATTGATAGCGGTGCAAAAAATTTTCAATTATTTCATTTTCCATCCGCACCAAATGCTGATGCGCTTTGAGTAATTGTTTTTCTGTTTTTTGCTGAGTATTATCAACAGGTGTTGTATTATCTACTTCTGTAACTCTTCCTCCACATGAACAAAGCAACGCTGCTATCAGCCCAAAAATACTATTAATATGCTTATTCATATACCTATTGTAAAAGAACTAACTTTGTTCTAATTCCGATCTATATTGAGGCAAAAGAGTTTCGAATTTTTTGATGATATTATCCAGCGTATCAAAACCATTACCGCCTGATGCATTTTTGTGTCCGCCTCCATCAAAATGCGCTCGGGCAAATAAATTTACATCAAAGTACTTTTTAGATCGGAATGAAATTCGAATACGGTCTTCGCGTTCGGTAAACAAAGCTCCAAAATTTATTCCCGACATTGCCAGTGTGTAATTTACAACACCCTCCAAATCGCCTGTTTTATATTTATATTTGTATAAATCTTTTTTATTCAGATAAATATATGCAGTATGCAATTCTTTATTAACAATCATCCGCTCTGAAATACAGAATCCTAACAATCTCAAACGTTCTTCGCTATATGTATCATAAATCTGCCGATGAACGTCTTCTGTATTAATTCCACATTCAACCAATTCAGCAATAGTACGATAAGTTTCCGGATAATTACAAGCGTAACTTAAAGAGCCTGTATCGGTAATAATTCCTGTATAAA
>JAVBQU010000198.1:0-5790 GCA_031548675.1 Bacteroidales bacterium | reverse complement strand
AATTTGGCAATTAAAGATAGCAATTTGGACTATTATCAGCAATAGTTTTTTATCTAGCTTTTCTGTACACAAAAGCATGGCGATACAATAGAAAATATATTATACAATTCTCAGGTCAATTAATGTACCGAATAGTAAAGTAAGGAAGTATCTGTAGAGCAATATATGCTTTATTTCTTTGGTGTATATCCGTTTTTGGGATTATTCTTATTATTCCGGTTTTGCCCATACTTGCCATTATTAGTTGGGGCAGGAATATTTTTCTTTTTGCCTTGTCCCATGTTATGAATAATGGATCTCGTATTTGCTAATTGAAAACCTTCGCTGAGTTGTAAATTACCTCCCGACATTTCTTCGAAATGCTTGTAAATTAATTCGTCATTTACCGAATCTCGATTCCAGCTTAAGTATGATTTTTTGAGATAGTTGGCGATATTTTTGATTAAAGCCGCTTTATAAGCACCATCTTCCAAGCTTATTACTTTTTCGATAATACGTTCTATATTTTTTCCGTAGTGACGATAGGCGATATATTTATTCGGATAATTCAGTTTTTGTGGACGGGGTATTTCCGATTGTGGAATCGGTTTTGGGTAAGGACCATTTACATCCAAACGGAAATTGGAAATAATAATCAAGTGATCCCAAAGCTTTTGACGAAATTCAGGTTTGTCTTTATAATGTGGATGAATGCGAGCCATTACATCTACAATGGCGTATGCCATGCGTGTACGTTTCTCAAAATCCGGCTCTTCAATTGCGGTTTCTATCATTTTTTGCACATTACGCCCATATTCGGGAATTATAAGGTGGTTGCGTGTAGTATTATATTCCATGTCTTTTTAATTATAAACTATGAATGACAAACTATGAACAGTTTTGTTTGGCAAGAAATAAGCATTTATAGACCAATAACCAATATAAATAAGCAGCAAACTACAAACATTCATCGTTTATAGTCTATAGTTCATCGTTCTCAAAGGATTTTTAGTTTTGCAAATTTAAGCAATAAATTCTTTTGTCCTGCATTTTTAAATAAAATCGTTGCTTTGGCGTCCGAACCACTGCCTTCGAGGTTCAACACTTCGCCCTCGCCGAAACTGAGATGGAATACTTTTGCTCCAATATGTATTTGGCTTATGTCTATTGCCATTTCGTGCGAATTGCTTGTGACTTTATCTACTTTTTTAAATTTAGATAAATTAGCCGGAAGTATGGTGTTATCTTTGTTTTCAGTACTTTTAGGAGCAAATGTTTTGCCGAATGCAGGCGTAGTTTTGGTGTATTGGCGGTTATTGGGGGATTCTACATATTTTTCGTCTATTTCGGACAAAAATCGGCTGGGTTCACAGAAAGCTTGTGTTCCCCAGCGGAAACGGGTTTCGGCATAGGATAGAGATACTTGTTTTTCTGCTCTTGTTAAGGCTACATAAAATAAACGCCGCTCTTCCTCCAAATCAGCACGGGAAGCAATGGACTGCATGCCGGGGAAAAGATTTTCTTCCATCCCTACAATGTACACATACGGAAATTCCAAACCTTTTGCGGAGTGTATCGTCATCAAAGATACTTTATTTTGTGCATCTTCGTCGTTCTCGTCGGCATCGGTTAAGAGTGAAACTTCTTGCAAAAACATATCCAAAGTTTTTACAACCTGCTCGTCTTCTGCCAAATCATCATATATGGAATCTTTGGCTTCGCAAAAATCGTGAATACCATTCAACAACTCATCAATATTTTCGATGCGGTTTTCGCTTTCGGGTGTATCTTCCGCTTTCAACGCTTTGATAATGCCGCTGCCTTGTACAATATTTTTTGCCAAATCGTAAGCGTTGCTATGCTTGGCTTGTACGGCAAAGCTCTTAATCATGGTTTGAAAATCTGCCAAACGCTGGCAGGTAGGTCTGTTGATGTCTATTTGTATTTCGGAGATTCTTTCGATGATATTCCAAATACTTGTTTCCCAAGTGTCGGCAGCAATTTGTAATTTATCCAAAGTGGTCTGCCCGATTCCTCTTGCCGGAAAGTTAATTGTACGCATAAATGCCTCTTCGTCGTAAGGATTGAGCACTAAGCGGAAATATGCCAGCACGTCTTTAATTTCTTTTCGCTTGTAAAACGACATGCCTCCATAAATACGATAGGGAATATTGAGTTTACGCAAGGCTTCTTCGAGCGAACGCGACTGCATATTGGTTCGATACAAAATGGCGAAAGCATCGTTGCGAAGCTGATTATTCATTTTGGTTTCGAAAATAGACTGGGCTATTTTAAGGGCTTCTTCGTTTTCGGATGATGCTTTTATAATCGGGATGTAATTTCCTTCTTCGTTATCTGTCCAAATTTCTTTGGCTATCTGGTATTTATTTTTTTTTATCAAGCTGTTGGCAGCACTAACAATCATTTTGGTTGAACGGTAGTTTTGCTCCAGCTTAAATACTTTGGCATCGGGATAATCTTTTTTGAAATTGAGTATATTTTCGATATTAGCTCCGCGGAATGCATAAATACTTTGGGCATCGTCGCCCACTACACAAAGGTTTTCGTGGGCAGCAGCCAATTTTTTTACAATCAGGTTTTGCGAAAAGTTGGTATCTTGATACTCATCTACCAAAATATACTTGAACTTTTGCTGGTATTTGTATAAAATATCGGGATTATCGCGAAAAAGTACATTGGTATTGTAAAGCAGGTCATCGAAATCCATGGCATTTGCCAATTTCAATTTTTGATTGTAAATGGCGTATAGCTGGGCAATAAAAGGTTTGTTTCCTTTTTTATCTTCATCCATAATTTCTTGATTGGCAGCATAGGCAGCCGGAGACAATAAATTATTTTTGGCTGATGAAATGCGAAACATCACATGGGAAACGGGATAAACTTTGGGGTCTAAATTCTGAGCTTTAATGATGTTTTTGAGCAAAGCCTTGGCATCGTCGGTATCGTAAATGGTAAAGTTGTTAGTGTAGCCTATTTTAACAGCTTCGAAACGGAGAATTTTGGCAAATACGGAGTGAAAAGTTCCCATCCAGATGTTACGGGCTTCGGTACCGATTAGCTTCTCTATCCGGTCTTTCATTTCTTTGGCTGCTTTATTGGTAAAGGTGAGCGAAAGAATATTGAAAGCATCTACCCCTTGGTCGATAATATGAGCTATGCGGTATGTTAAGGTACGGGTTTTGCCTGAACCTGCTCCGGCGATAACCATTACAGGACCATTTATGCAGGCTGCTGCATGGTGTTGTTCTTCATTTAAACCTTCAAGTATATTACTCATAATATCGTATATTAATAGAAAATAAGTTTTACAAATGAGACCCATTTGTAAAACTTATTTTTTGCTGGATAAACCTATATGCAGGTTAACCTTATGTTTATTTTATGGCTCCTAATTCTTTGCCTACTTTAATAAAGGCATTGATAGCTTTATCTAAATGCGCTTGGGTATGGGCAGCCGATATTTGGATGCGGATACGTGCTAAGTCTTTAGGAACTACCGGATAATAAAATCCGATAACATAAATACCTTCATTCAGCATTTTGGCTGCAAATTCTTGAGAAAGTTTTGCATCGTAAAGCATAAGAGCACAGATAGCTGATTGTGTAGGTTTGATATCGAATCCGGCAGCTTTCATTTTTTCTGCAAAATAGGCTGTATTGGCATGCAGACGGTCTTGCAACTCATTGCTGGTAGTCATTAACTCAACCATTTTTATACCGGCAGCGGCTACTGCGGGGGGTATGGAGTTGGAAAATAAATAGGGACGTGAGCGTTGGCGGAGCATATCTATGATTGCTTTTTTTCCGGTTGTAAAACCGCCGATGGCTCCTCCGAAAGCTTTACCTAAAGTTCCTGTAATAATTTCTGCTTTGCCTTGCAAGTTATAAAGTTCGGTAGTTCCCCGTCCTGTTTTTCCAACAACGCCGGCAGAGTGCGATTCGTCAATCATAACCATAGCATCATATTTATTTGCCAAAGCATAAATCTGATCAACGGGAGCTACATTGCCGTCCATCGAAAATACGCCGTCGGTAACAATCAGGCGGAAGCGGCAGTTTTGCGAAGCTTGCAATTGTTTTTCCAAATCAGCCATATCGGCATTTGCGTAACGGAAGCGTTGGGCTTTGCATAAACGTACACCGTCGATGATAGATGCATGGTTTAACGCGTCGGAGATAATGGCATCTTCTTCGCCTAAAAGAGGTTCGAAAACACCCCCATTAGCATCGAAACAGGCAGCATAAAGGATGGTATCTTCTGTTCCGAAAAATTCGGCAATTTTTTGTTCCAATTGTTTATGCATATCTTGCGTGCCGCAAATAAAACGGACAGATGCCATGCCGTAGCCTCTGTTGTCAAGAGCTTTTTTAGCTGCATCGATAAGGTCTTTGCTGTTTGCCAAACCTAAGTAGTTATTGGCACAAAAGTTAAGCACTTTTTGTCCTTTTACTTCTATTTCGGCTCCTTGAGGAGATTCTATAATGCGTTCGTCTTTATATAATCCTGCTGATTTTATTTCTGCAAGTTCTTTTTCTAAGTATTGTTCAAATTTTTGATACATGGCTTAATGTAATTTTAAATGGTAATTTATGTTTCGTTTTTGGGGTTTTGAAAATACAAAATAAACGATATGCAAATTTACAAGAAATATCCTGAATATTATTTTATTTGATTCAAAAATACTTGGGCTTGGAAATAATCTTAGAATGCATCTGATATTTTTGTATACCTAAATTATTATCTGTACTTTTGTTATCTAATGACCGATAAGTTAAGAATGCCGGTTATGAACGTATTTTTCTTCTCACACCTCACTCTTACATTTTACGAATAGTAAATACTAAATAGTAAACCTTAAACGTTGAAATAAATATGAAACCTATCAACCATATTCCTGATGCTTTTTTGACTTCTGTATTAAAAATATTTGCCAAAAACCCTTTTGATGCTTATAATCATAAACAGATTACTTCCCGTTTAGGTATTTCGGGAAAGGATAGTAAAATGATGGTAAATGCCGCCATAAATCATTTGTATGAATCGGGTGCTTTAATTGATACTGACAGGGGGAAGTTTAAGTTGAATCCGAAACACATAAGCCGAGATTTGAAGCAGGATTCTTTTATTGAGGGTAAGGTGGATATGAAACAGACGGGAAAGGCTTATGTGATGCACGATGAAAAGGATTTTGACGATATTTTTATTGCTCCGAATAATACTCATCATGCTTTGCATGGCGATAGGGTACGGGTGCATTTGTTTCCGCTTCGTAAGGGAAGAAAACAGGAGGGACAGATTATTGAAATTTTGGAACGTGCCAAAAAACAGTTTGTAGGAACGATACAGATAAGCAAACGCTATGCTTTTGTTGTTCCGGATAGCCAGCATGTGCCGATTGATATTTTTATTCCGACCGACGGATTGAACGGGGCTTCGGATGGGGATAAGGTGGTAGCCCGTATTACGGAATGGCCTGAGCGGTCTAACAATCCTTTTGGAGAAATTATTAAGGTTTTGGGTAAACCGGGAAATAATGATGTGGAAATGGAATCGGTACTTGCCGACTTTGATTTTCCTTTGTTTTTTAAGCCGGAGACTTTGAAAGAGTCGGAAGAAATTCCTGAAAAAATCACGGAAAAAGATATCCGCCAGCGGCGTGATTTCCGCGATGTGATTACGGTAACGATAGACCCTGCTGATGCCAAAGATTTTGATGATGCTCTCTCGTATAGGATTTTGCCTAATGGAAATACAGAAATTGGCGTGCATATTGCTGATGTGACTCATTA
>JAVBQU010000052.1:0-7870 GCA_031548675.1 Bacteroidales bacterium | reverse complement strand
TGTTTGAAATTATTTATCAATTTGAATGGACTTACTTATCTAGCAAAGCAATCAAATTGCTTTATTCAGTCTATATTTTTCATTTTGATAATATTTCCCTTGATTTGAATCTTTCAAGAAGCTCATTTTATCCAAAAGGTGAAATATTTCACTTTTTAAAAACAACAAGCAAATCAATTAATCTGTAATTTTGTGTTTTCTTAATAAATTAAACAATTATGGGAAAATTATTCGACAGGTTGAAACAAGATGTCCGCTTTCAGGAAGGTCTGAAAGCCTGCATCAACTGCGGTACATGCACTGCTATTTGTCCCGCTGCCTCTTTTTACAACTACGACCCCCGTCAAATAGCCGATAGTTTACAAACCTACGATGAAAATGCGCTTATCGAGTTGCTGAAGAGCGAAACTATTTGGTATTGCGGCGAATGTATGTCTTGTAAAACCCGCTGCCCGAGAGGGAATACCTGCGGATTGGTAATTTCTGCCCTTCGTGCTTTGTCACAAGACACCGGATATTTTGCCGAATCGGAGAAAGGACGCCAGCAGTTGGCTATCAAACGTACCATCGGGAAATGGATTTTAGAATACGGCTACTGCATCCATCCATCGGTAATGGAGCCCAAATTTCATCCCGAACAAGGACCTACTTTCGCATGGGTGTTGGAAAATTCGGAAGATATTTACGACCGCTTGGGTGGAAATCTGGGTAAAGAAGGACCCGGAATTTTGCGGAAAATACCCCAAGAATCGTTAGATGAGTTACAGCAGATTTTTGAAGTAACGGGAGCAACGGAGCGATTTGCTGCCTTAGAAAAGTTTTCGGATGAAAAAGCCAAAGAAATGGGATTTGAAATCGATACCGAAGGGCTTGATAATAAATACTGCCAGCATATTTTTACGACTAATAATAATACCCATCAACAATGAAAGTAGAAGGCAAACAAAAAATCTGGAAAGATTATCAAAAAGAAATAGCTGATGATCATTATTTTTATGTAAGAAGCTGTATCCGGCAAAATTTCTTTCCCGGTTCAGAAACTATTTTTTTACGCATCATGCGGGATGAATTAGGGAAAGATGTTTTCGAAACAGAATATCATACAAGTTGTTCCGGTATTGGCTATCACTCAGATATTCTGCCTTTTGAAACCACACAAGCCATTGTAGCCCGCCAATTTTCGCTGATGACCGAAGCCGGATATGAAAATATAGCCGCTTCGTGCATCACTTCTTTTGGCATTTATACAGAGATACTCGAAACATGGAAACACTTTCCCGAAGAAGAAACCAAAGCGCGGGAGAATCTTTGGAAGGCAACCAAACGCGAATTTAAAATACCTAAAAACCTAGCCCATACGAGCGATATTATTTTTAAATTCAGGGAAGAAATTGCTCAAAAAGCCAAATATAAACTATACAACACTATTACAGGTGAGCCTTTAAATGTGGTAGAACATATCGGATGCCATTATGCCAAAATGTTTCCCCATGCAGGCGTAGGCGGAGCCGAATATCCCTATGTGTTGGTAGGTATGGCAGAATCGTGGGGAGGCAACATAATAGACTATCCCGAAAGAAGACATTGTTGCGGATTCGGATTCAGGCAATATCTGGTACAAGCCAATCGGGGCTACTCGGTAGCTTGTACACGTAAGAAATTCGAATCGATGGAAAGCTATAAACCCGATTTTATTTTTTCCAATTGCCCCGGCTGTCCTATGTTCTTAGACCGCTGGCAATATGTGATTGCCGAAATAGAAAATAAAACTTACGGTGAAAACGGATACGGCATTCCGGTTCTAACCTATGAAGAATTGGCAGGGTTGGTTCTGGGTTATAATCCTTGGGATTTAGGTTTGCAGATTCATCAGGTTTCGTGCGAGCCGCTTTTAGATAAAATGGGAATCCCTTACGATAAATCAACAAAATATACAGGCAGAGAAGGTAAAGAACTAGGCGTGCCGCCTCAGCCCGAAAAATTAAAAGTGTATTAACTCTCGTAACGCGTTACGCGTCACATGTAACGAAAGAAGTATGCAAAAGAAAATTATAATAGCAGGAGCCGGACTTTCCGGCATTGAGAGTGCCTATCAGCTTTCACGCTTAGGCATGCAGGTTACGGTTGTAGAAGCCTCCGACACCTTAGGCGGAAATGTAAAAAATTGGTATAAGCTATTTCCGGATTTCAGAAATGCTGATGAGATTATGCAATATATGAATCAAAAGGCAGAAAACAACTTTGATATTATTTACAATACAACCCTGAAATCTATTCAAAAAAACGACACAGCCTTTTCGGCAGAGCTTTCTACCGGTCGGGTTATGGAAAGCGATGCAGTGGTTATCGCAACCGGATTTGATATTTTTGATGCACACCTGAAAGAAGAATATGGTTATGGCATTTATAACAATGTTATTACCTCTGTCGATTTGGAAAAAATGCTGAAAACCAAAGGCTCTATTCAAACCTTCGATGGCAAAACACCAAAACGTATCGGCATAGTACATTGTGTAGGTTCTCGCGACGAAAAAATCAACAATATTCATTGCTCTAAACTCTGCTGCATTACCGGAGTAAAGCAGGCTATTGAAATAAAAGAGCACCTGCCCGAATCAGAAGTATTTTGTTTTTATATGGATTTGCGGATGTATGGACGTCATTTTGAAGAACTTTATTATGATGCACAACTTAAACATAGGGTAAATTTTATTCGCGGACGCTTGTCAGAATCTTTCGAAAACCAAGACCAGACTATTTTAGTTAAAGTAGAAGATACGCTTATGGGCAAACCTTTGAAAATGTCGGTCGATTTATTGATACTATTGGCAGGCGTAAAACCTAATAAAAATACATCAAACTTATTGCAAGACGGACAAATTCAATCTACAGACGGTTTTATTGAAGCACCGGATAGATATACAAGCTCTAATAAAGCATCCGTAGATGGAATTTTTTATGCCGGAAGCTGTACCGGAATCAAATCGATACCCGAAACCATTGCAGATTCTAAAGCTACAGCCATAGAGGTATATTCTTATTTGAATCAATAATAAAATTTATAATGTATGAATTATAAATTTTTCACCATATTACTTTTTTTCTTCGCAACTACAAATTTGTATAGTCAAGTTGTAGAAAATAATAATTTGGGAAGGGTTACAACAGAAATAGAACCTCTAAAATTTGGTTTTATTTCTTACTTACAAGTCGGACTTGTATATAATGATTTTGATGCTTTTAAGCCTGTATTAAGAGAATGGAATATAGATGTTATGAATGAAGTAAAGGGAGTTTTAGTGTTTGGGATGACAGGTACTTACAAAAGGTGGTTAGCAGGATTAGATTTTGGATTTTCAAACAATGAGGACTATAATCATGATTCATTAAATATTACATTTAATACAACTCAATATGGAATACACTTTGGTTATAATTTAATCAACAGTAAAAGATTTTTAATTACTTCCAAAGCATCAGTTCAATGGCATAGATACAGACTTATTAATAGCAAAAAAGATGATGTTTCTTTAGCTCAATATTTACCTGAACGGGATTTGGATGTTAGATTTAATCAATTAACAGGATTTTTAGGATTAAATTTATCATATAAGTTTTGTCGTTACAACATACTACCGTGTAGTTATTGGACAGCAGGATTGTATGGTGGTTATATATTTAAGCTAAATAAAAAACCTTGGGTTTATTCGCCCGATAAAAGATTGCTTAATGAAAACGAAATAGACATGAAAAATTTTACATTTGGAGTATATTTTTCATATAATTTTGAGTAAAATAATTTATGTTGTTAACTTAACATTCAACTTTAAAAACTCTACACATGGACATAATGTTCGGTTATGCTATCCATAAGGATCAGCAGATAGATTATGATAAAAACGATTGCAGGATTTTAAAGCTCTTACGCGAAAAAGTCCCTTCATTTGTTACCTGTATCGCTTGCGGCAGCTGTACATCTACCTGTAGTTCTGCTCAGTTTACCAATTTCAATTTCCGTAAAGTACACACCGCCATCCGTCGCGGAGTAGAAAGCCAAATAAAAAAAGAAATGTCAAACTGTATGCTTTGCGGCAAATGCCAGCTTGCCTGTCCACGTGGTGTAGATAACCGGGCTGCTATCATGGCAATCCACCAAGCAGTAGAGCAATTTGATTTATAAATAATAGCAATATGAATAAAATTATAATCTTATTTACTTCTCTTTTTTTCTGTTTTATATTTCAAAATTCTTTTGCACAAAAAGAATTATCGGTAGGAACTAAAGCTCCGCAGATAGATTACCAAACAAGCTATCCGAAAGGCTATAAAATACCCCGTAACAAACCCATTATTCTGGATTTTTGGGCAACATGGTGTGGACCTTGTGTATATGGGCTTTTGGCTTCAAATGAATGGATAAAAAAATATACCGATAAAATAGATTTTGTTGCCATTACAGCAGAAACTTCTTCGAATGTAGAGACTTTCATTAAGAAATATAATTTAACCCATTACTTTATTGTAGATTCCGACAAAAAAACAAAAAATAACTTTGGCGTAAATCAGCTCCCTCAGATTTTCTTTATTGATAAAAATGGGATTATTCAATGGCAAGGGAAAAATGTTACGACAGAATTGATTGATGAATTTTTAAAAACCGGAACTGTTGCAGATAAAAATAAAATTGCTACAACCTCTGATGAAAAAGAGGAAGTATATGAGGATGAGGAGTCCGAAGAGGAAGTGTCTAAAAACGAACCACCAAAATTGTTCCTAGAAATAAAAGAGTGTTCAAATGAGAATTCCACACCTAGCTCTATTTCAACAGGGTTTTCGTCCGATTTTTCTATGTTTAACGTTAACCATATAGAGATAAAAGATGCTTTTTTTCATTTATATGGAGATGATGCTCAAAAAATTATTTACAAAAATATTCCACCGGAAATTTTGGATAAAAATATTTCAATCGATTTTTATATTCAGGATATTGGAGAAGAAAAATCGAAAGACTTCTTGGTCAATAGTATTGGTAATATTTATAAATTTAGAGTCTATCGGCAAATTATTGATACAACAATTTGGATGATTGATATTGCAGATTATTCTAAACTTAACAAACATAAAGCAATTGTTCAGGCAAAAGTTGCCGACCGCACAAACGAATCCGCCACTTTTATTAATTTTTCGATTAATGAATTGGCACATGAATTAAGTAATACATATAAGACTATTATTAAAAGCGATATCATGTTTAATGATGGCTTTGATTTTGATAAAATAAGCAGAAAAAATATCTCTCTTTTACAAAAAGAATTATTGAATGAATACGGACTTTCTTTAAAACCGGAAAAAGAAAAAGTAGAATTTTTAATTGTCGAAGGGTTTTAACGAGCAAATTGATAAAGCCCGCTTAATTTGAATAAAAACGATGTAAACTTGTCTGCTTGCCAACTCGTTTACTAAATATACAACACATGAGATTTGATTTATTTGTACTTCCTTTTACCATAGGCGTTGCATATTTTCTTTTGCAGCTCATTATCAGATACAGTAATTGGATTTATAGCATTCCGCTAAAAGATAAATATAAAATAGGACGATCTATTTTTTCACTTAGAACCCTTAGTGCATTCAAAGAAATTATTGCCGAAAGTTTGCTGCATATCAGTATTTTTAAACGCAACAAATTACTGGGCTACATGCACATGTCGCTGGCTTTAGGATGGTTTTTGCTCATTATCGGCGGAGCTTTAGAGAGTCGGTATTATAGCGGGACCCATTTGAATCCGCCTTACTATCCCATATTTTTTAAATTCTTTTTAGCCCAAGAACACGCTTTTCCTTTCGAGACTTATTCGCTGCCCAATTTTTTCCACATTATGATGGATGCCTTATTGCTTTTTGTGCTTTCGGGCGTAGTATTGGCTTGGGTAAAACGGAAAAAGAAAAAATGGTTCGGGATGCACAAAACCACAAGCCATTCCACCTTCGATAAAGTTGCCATTACAGCCCTTTGGTTTATCTTTCCCTTGCGGTTATTAGCCGAAAGCTTTACATGTGCCGAAACGGGCTTAGGAAGTTTTTTAACAAACAGCGTAGGTAATTTCCTAAACCTTTTCTTGCCCGCAAGTGCGTTGGCATACCCTTTCTGGTGGCTGTATTCCATTGCCTTATGCGTATTCCTGATAGCATTGCCTTTCTCTAGATATATGCATATTTTTACCGAAGTCCTTTTTATTTTCTTTAAAAATTGGGGAATAAAAACCCGTAAAACAGTTTCCGGATTCGAAAAAATGCAGATTTATTCATGTTCCCGTTGCGGATTATGTGTAGATGCCTGCCCGATATATGCCAATTCCCAAGAAAAAGATGTGATTCCCGCTTATTTCTTCCGCGATTACAGAGCGAAGCGGAATATTACCAGAGTAAAGCAAATTATCAGTAAAACGGCTTTCGAATGTCTGGAATGTGGAAAATGTCAGGAAGTCTGCCCTGTACATATCGAAGTAAATAATGTACGGACAGCAGTTCGGGCACAAGTTACCAACAAATATCCGCTTCAATATGCCTTTCCCAATCCCAAAACATCACGCAAGCCCGATGTGATTTATTTTGCAGGCTGTATGGGGCATCTTACCCCCGCAGTAAAGCAAGCCGTAGAAGGAATTTTGCGGCATGCCAAAGTAAACTATCATTTTTTGGATAAAAATGGTTCTATCTGCTGCGGACGACCGATGAGTTTAGCCGGACAGTACAAAGCGGCACAGGATTTGATGATGAAAAATAAAGAAATGATTCTTCACCTCGAAGCCAAAACTTTGGTTACATCCTGTCCGATTTGTTACAAGATATTTAAAGAAGAATACCGCTTAAGCCTCGAAATACTCCATCATTCCGAATACTTTTCCCGCCTGCTGGATGAGAAAAAGATTACTCTAAAAACTGCATCCAATTCAGCTATTGCATATCACGATCCGTGTGAACTCGGCAGGGGAACCCGTGTTTTTGAAGCACCACGCAAAGTTTTGCAACAAGTAGGAACAGTGGTAGAAAGCGAAGAACATGCAGAAAATTCTATCTGTTGCGGAGGCAGTGTCGGCTCCATTGGTTTAGCATCCCAAACCAAACGTGATATTACCTTGCAGGCACTTCATAAGCTTACCGTTTCTCAGCCCGATTGTGTTGCAACCGCTTGTCCGTTGTGTAAGAAAACCTTTGCCAAATTATCTCCTGTTCCCGTAAAAGATATAGCAGAATTGCTCTACGAAAAATTAGAAATTATAGAAGAACCGGTCGGAAAAAAATATGTTGTAGAACATTTGTAAATAAAAAATATGAAGCATCTATTATTAAGTTTTTGCTTGTTATTTTCAGGAATCTTTACTCTTACAGCTCAAGAACTATTATCTCCGGATGGTAATTTGAAAATGACGTTTCGTTTACAAGACGGACAGCCTGTTTATGAACTGATATATAAAAATAAAACGGTAATAAAACCCAGTAAACTAGGCTTAGAACTTAAACTGTCATACAAAGAACAAAATCCCTCTCTATTCGATGGTTTTTTAGTTGCAAAAACAGAAACATCTGTTTTCGATGAAACTTGGAACCCAGTGTGGGGAGAATTAAAAAGTATCCGCAATCATTACAATGAATTGTTGGTTACCCTCTATCAGCTCGAAAGTAAACGAAATCTGCTTATTCGTTTCCGCTTATTTAACGACGGGCTGGGTTTTCGCTATGAATTTCCCGAACAAAATAACCTTTTGTTTTTTATAATAAAAGAAGAAAAAACACAATTTGCCATGTCCGGTGATATCAAAGCCTAATGGATACCGGGCGATTACGACACACAGGAATATGATTACAC
>JAVBQU010000228.1:0-6199 GCA_031548675.1 Bacteroidales bacterium | reverse complement strand
TGTTTGATACGGGCAGTCCTTCTATCCCTGCATTTTCTAGTGGTTTAGGTTCATCCCGAAGATAAACATTTACCAAACGCCTTTTGCGCACAGAAGCAGATATTACGGCTGTGTCTGCCTCTTTGTTTTCAGGGACTGCTGCATCGCCCTTTAGCAATTGGCTTCCGTAGGTTGTAGTTTGCAGTACTATATTATCTTGATTTTCTATGTCTGATTTGGAATTGATATAAATGTGATACTTACGGTCTTTCAGCAAGGTTTCAATATAATTAGGGCTTCCGGCATCCATATCCTGCCATAAAATATTAGTGCTATAGTTGCTTGCAACCTTAGTATTGGCAAAATAGCGGTAATGAATAGCTGTATCTACTTGACTGATGGTACTGTCTATAGTTGATAAGCAACGATTCTTAATACCGTTGCTGCTGCTTAAGTATGCATATTCTCCTTTTTTATATTCCACAGGATTAGTTTCGTCAATATTCGGCGTATTGGTTAAGCGGAAAAGCTGGGGATTTTTCTTTGCAAAGTCGTAAATAAAAATATCGTGATTGGAAGATAGTGTATAAAGATTTTTATCAGGACGTGTAGATTCGGTATTGCGGTTTGAACTGAAAATAATTTTTTGAGATTTATCAATAAAACGCGGATTCAAATCGTCGAAAGCATCGTTGGTTACCTGAAAATGACTGTGGGCTGCTACGCTGTAAACTACAATATCAGATTGTCCGTTTTGCACTGCGGACATTACAATGTACTGTCCGTTGTCGGAGTATGACATATCCAATACTTTATCAAAATATGATAAAAGATATTTATCCCAACGTTTTTCAGAAATAGTATATAGACATAATAACGTATTTTTTCCATCTTCTAAAGCCATTGCCAGAATATCACTATTCGGATGCCATGCAATTACGGGCTGAGATAGGTCCATGTGATCCGGAAATTTAATTCCTTTTTTGTATATGGTTTTCGATTTATGGGTTGCCACATTCTGAATCCGTACTTTTACCCGACCTAATTCATTGGTTACATAAGCCAGGTTTTCATTGTCTGGGCTTATCCGCACAGCTTGCAAAAGCTGATTCTTACGCTTTTGTTGTTTAATAACAAATTCATTGCCAGAAGGATACGAGCCTACTTCCTTATACAAATGGGTATAGTATTCTAAAAACAGATTCAGGATTTCTGCATAAGGCTTACCCAGTACATGTTCTAAGCTTTCATCAGCTCCATAATGTAACTTATTCATGAAGATAATCTTAGGTATGGATTCTTTTCCATACACATCAGCTATGTATTTCCAGAGTGCCCGTCCGGCTAGAGTTTCATTCGTATAAAGTAAAGTACTGAAATCTTTAATAGTTCCCGATCTTATCAAATCGCGCAGTTGATTGTCAAGTTCCAACGACCAATTGCTTCCGAAATAATTTGCCAAACCTTCTAAATACCAGTTCGGAATGCTGTAAATCGTATTATTTTTTATTTGCGTAGTTATGGAAGTGCCATAAATCATTTTTTGGATTATAATACGAGCTACGCCGGAACGTATTTGTTGTTCTAAATCAACATAATTTCCTGTTCCATAAAGCATTACCTTATTATCGATAATCTGGGTTATACCTCCTGTATTGTAGCTGTCTTCGTTTCCCAAACCTATATTGCTTTGCTTGCGATCGCTATAAGTAGCAAAAACTATAAATTGAATTTTATCATCCAATTGATACTCAAAGAAATTTTCAAATTCTTCTAAATATTTTCCGGTATAGTTGGCAGCATATTGGGCTAGATTTTTACTGGAAGGATAGAAATAAGTTTCAAAACGATCGTATCGCTGCAAACTCCAATAGAAAGGTTTATGCTGTACTCGGTTTTTACCAAAGGTTTGTTGGGAACCTGTATAAAACTGGGAATACAGCGGCATGGCACTCAAAAGTAGTGCTGCCAATATTATTCCATATTTTTTATATAGATTCAAAAACATTTATGTAATCAAAAAATCTGTTTATCTAAAAGTTATTTCGCCAATTTTAAAATTCTAATTACACCGCGTCCTATAATCATAAAAACAATTATTCCGATAATTAAATCGGGATATTTTGACTGGGTGAGATAAACTAAGCCTCCGGCTAAAATAACGCCTATATTAACAATTATATCATTTGACGTAAATATCATGCTTGCCTGCATGTGCGATTCACGACTTTTATTTTTCTGTAACAAATATAAGCACAATGTGTTTCCGATTAATGCTAAAATTGATACGATAATCATAATTTCGAAAGAAGGAACGGGTTCCAATCCTATGAAACGCCGGATAATTTCTATTAAACCCAATACAGCCAATACCAGCTGAAAATACCCGCTGGCTTTGGCAACTGCTTTTTTTCTGCTTAAAGTTCCTCCGACTGCTAAAAGAGCCAAGCCATAAACAAAACTATCTGCGAGCATATCCAAACTATCAGCCACCAATCCCATAGAACCGGCAATAAATCCGGCTATCAACTCAAAAGCGAAAAAGAAAAGGTTTATAACCAATACCTGCCATAGAACTTTTTTTTCCTGAGTATCATTTGCTATCGTTTCTGCTTCTTGAACTTCAAAACTATTTATCAACGAAGTATTTAGTTTTAAGGCATCAAGTTTTTGCAGAATAGAATCAAAATCTTCGGTATGGAAAACTGTAAGTTCCCTTTTAGATAAATCAAAATCCAACGATTTTATAATATCCATCCCTTCTAAGCCCATTCGTACCAATTGTTCTTCGCATGGGCAATCCATTTGAGCTATCTTAAATCTTGTCTTTTGCATTAATAGATAACCTTGATTTATTACAGCAAATTTATGATAATTTTTGGGATTTCTGCCTATTTAAAACTAACAAAAATAGAAAAGCTTGAGAAGGAAATGCCAGCCGTTTTTTTAATGGGCAGAATCATTTAAGAAGAAATAAAAAATAAAATATGGTTCTTAGAATACCTTTGCAGGATTAGTTATATTTCTGTCCGATAATAAAACTAATGTAAAGATTGAAAAAACCGTGGGGATATTTATTAAATGCCATCATAGGAATGCCTTGAAAATAAAAATCGGCTGTTGTTCCTACTTCTAAAGCACGTATTTTTTCGTGATATTCTCCAAATTCAAAAGTTAAAGCGGCTTTGCCGTACAAGCCGGGGTAGGGGCGTAGGTGGCTAAAACCTGATAAATATGGACCTCCTCCATAAATATTATCCATAAAATGTTTTTCGGGATCATATTTTTCGAGTTGTAACCGGTAGCCTTGACTATTATCGGGATATATGATATATAAATAATTAGGCTTTGCCAAGCCTAAATTAAAGCCTCCAGAAAAATTACAAGCTACCTGTACGCCTCCGGAATAGGGCTTGTTATTGAGTATCTTGTTTAAGCCCATTCCTAAACGAATCATATACAGATTATTCAATCTTCCATAAACAAAAGGATTTCCTTCGCCGCCCAAGCTTTCTGTTTTAATTTTCTTGGGGGTATTCATGGATAATATATTTATCTCATACGTTTTTTTATTGTAATAACTTGTTCCGGAAGCCCAGCGAGCCCCTATACCAAAACCATGTGTATGGGCTGTTACCATAAACGTTTTGTAACGCGTATATAAAACCTGAACATTCGGATCTTCGGATGATGCGGCAGGATCATCTTCTTCTGTTTGAGCAAACAAAAGACCCGACCATAACGATAGGAATAAGAAAAATAATATTTTTTTTAATAGGTCCACCCGTATAATTTTGATATAAAACAAACAATGTTGTCTATTCAAAGTTTAAAAGAAGTACAGTTTTAGAATAAGTAAATTCAAAAACAGACCTGAATTTAAACCTATGCCTCAAAACTATATAGCATCCAGCGGATTAATGAATGGTTTCAACTCTGGTTCTATTTACAGAACCATAAGCAGGACATCCATTATAAGTTGAACTGCAAGAAACTAAAAATAAGGTCGCAACTGCTATTCCTACAATAAATACAAAAATCTTTTTCATCTGTTTATTTTTTTATTTGGAGAATTATAGCCCGAATGTAAATGGATGAATAATCTATTTAAATACTATAAAACTAATATTTTTTTTCTTTATTGCCTGAATTGTATTTAATTCGTTTTTTTCGCAAGTAAAGAATAACTGTGATTGCTAAAATTGAAAACATTACAAAATTACATGTTTTTTTTATCCCACACAAATACAATTGAGTAGGGTGAAGAAATTAAAGATAGTATAAAGACCTGAATAGTGAATGTAAAGTCAAATCCGGAATCTTAAAAAATCTTGGTATCTATGTTTTATTCTGAAAAAAGCGCTTACCTTTGTAGATATTTAGCATAGCATTCATGGAAGTAGATATTTTTATACCTTGTTCTATTGACCGTTTTTTACCTCAAACGGGGCGTAATATGATTACGTTATTATCCGGATTGGATGTAAAAACTAACTATATTCCTGCTCAATCTTGTTGCGGACAATATTTTTTTAATGATGGATATTTGGATAAGGCTGTAACCATGGGCGAAAAATTTCTGAATACCTTTAACAGTAAAAATAAAATTGTTGTCCCTACTACTTCTTGTGCCAATTTTGTAAAAAAGCATTATAAGGATTTGTTTCATAATACAAGCCTGCATTTGGAGTATAAAGCTATGGATGAACGTATTTTTGATTTTACGGATTTTGTAGTCAATGTGATGAATATTTCGCAAATCGAAAGTAACTTTCAAGGAAAAGTAGCTTTTTTTCAAAGCTGTTCTGCCAATAAATATGGTCTCAGCCACGAGCCTTTAACTTTATTACAAAATGTAAAAGGCGTAGATGTTGTAGAATTGGAAGATTTTGATGAATGTTGTGGTTTTGGAGGGCAATTTTCTCTAAAATATGAGCCTATTTCTACATCTTTGGCAGATTCTAAAGTTCAGGCAGCCCTAAAAGCTAAAGCAGATTACATTACTTCTACCGATACAACTTGTTTATTGCATCTTGATTCTTATATCAAAAAACATAATCTGCCGATTAGATGTATCCATATCATTGATATTTTAGCATCGTAGCTATTATTTTCTGTTTTAATTGCTGCAAATGTCATACATCTGGAAACATAACCGCCGATATAATGCTTACTCCAATTATTTCAAGCAATTGTTTGGAGAACGGATTCAGAAATTGTCTATAGATGCCGGATTTACCTGTCCTAATCGCGATGGAGTTATAAGCAAAGGCGGATGCACTTTTTGTAATAACGATGCTTTTAATCCATCCTATTGCCAGCCCGAAAAAACTATTACACAGCAAATAAATGAAGGTATTGAGTTTCATAGCTGGCGCTACCGGCATGCAAGTCAATATTTAGCTTATTTTCAAGCCTATTCCAATACTTATGCTCCTCTCGAAAAATTACAGCAGGTATACAACGAAGCTTTAGCCCATCCGTCTATTATAGGTTTAATTATCGGAACCCGTCCCGATTGCATAGATGATGAGAAACTGGCCTATTTTGCCGAATTGGCAAAAACACATTATATAGCCATTGAATATGGAATAGAAAGCTGTTATGATAAGACATTGAAAATCATTAACAGGGGACATGATTTTGAAACGACGGTACAGGCTATACAAAAAACTGCACAGTATGGTATAAAAACCGGAGGGCATATTATTTTCGGATTACCCGGCGAAACTATACCCGAAATGCTGGCGGAAGCGGATACATTATCTCGGCTGCCTCTAACTACCTTAAAATTCCATCAATTACAGATTATAAAAGGTACATGGATGGAACAGGATTATATTTTATCTCCTGATAAATATACATTCTTCCAACTTGAAGCTTATATCGATTTTGTCATAGATTTTCTGGAACAACTCAATCCTAATATTGTGATTGAGCGTTTTGTAAGCGAAGTTCCCCCCCGTTTTCAAGCTGGTGAACATTGGGGATTGATACGCAATGAGCAGATTCTAAATAAAATAGAAAAAAGGCTTTTGGAAAGAGATACTTATCAGGGAAAATACTATCTCAACCAAAATCAATAAGCTCCGGAAAATTGTTTCAGAAACCGTATATCGTTTTCGAAATATAAACGTAAATCCCTTACTTGGTATTTAAGCATTGTAATCCGTTCAATACCCATTCCAAAAGCATAACCTGTATATTCTTTACTGTCGAT
>JAVBQU010000243.1:0-5365 GCA_031548675.1 Bacteroidales bacterium | reverse complement strand
ATTGCGAAAAAATTTCGAGCGATGTACGGATTCCTTTTGCTTTTTGTTTTTCTTTTAAAAACAGGAATAGGCTTTGCATCTTGCCCGAAGTTCCGGCTTTTACTTCAATGGGCATAATTTCCTGATTTTGCTGTATCACATAATCTATTTCAGCATGACTGTTTGTAGCTTCGCGCTGCCAATAGTATAATTGCGATTGTTCATAGCAAGAAGTTGATTTCAAAAGTTCTAAACCTGCATACAGTTCGGCAATATTGCCTTTATTCACAAATTCAAAATCATCATTCAGCAAAATATCATTTAATGCTAAACCTAAAATCCGCTGTAATAAACCGGTGTCTAACAGTAACATTTTCTGTTTTTTAGGATTTATTTCCGCACCCAAAGGTAAGCCGTTTGCCGCTGTGTGTATAACAGGAATAACCAACCCTGCCATTTTCAGCAATTCTAAAGCCTCTTTCAATTGATAATGAGAATATTCCTGACTTATTTTTGAGAAAGTGAATTTTTGCCCTACTTGACGGACTACGGCATCAAAAACGGTTGCGATTTGCAGTTCGGGAACACGTTTTTTATACTTGGCAAAATCGCTTCTGAACGAAATCATCAAATCATCAAGTATTCTTTGGCTTTGCAATATATCTTTGGTTTTTATATAAACAGATACCGCTTCGGGCATTCCGCCAATGATTAAAAAGCGTTTTAAATAATAAATGGCTTTGTTGTGGATTGCTTCACTCAAAGGCTTTTCCGGCGTGGCTTTACGGATTAAGTCCAACAAAATATTTTCGTTGCAGGCTTCCAAAAATTCGTAAAAGGAAAACGGATACATAAACATCGACCGTACACGTCCAACACCAAATGAGGGTAATTCCATCAATGCAAATTCCAGCAACGAACCGGCGGCAATTATATGAAGGTCAGGCATTTGTTCGTAAAAAAAACGTAAAGATGAAATGGCGGGCAAACATGATTGTATTTCATCGAAGAAAATCAAGGTTTTACCCGCCTCGATAGGCGTATTGTAAAGTGCTAAAAGGCTTTCGCACAGTACTTTTGGAGAAAGATTACCTGCCGAAAATATTTTATGTGCATCTGCCTGTTCCTCGAAATTGACTTCGATAAAATATTTGAATTGTTTTGCCAAATGTTTTACCGCCGATGATTTGCCGATTTGCCTCGCACCTCTCAGCAATAAAGGTTTACGATTGTCTTGCTTTGCCCACAACTGCAATTCTGTGTCGATATTTCTTTTAAAATAAGTTGTTTTCATTGCTTTCTTCTATAGTAAATTTGAAAAATCAAAGGCAAAGTTAGGTGTATTTTTTCAAAAATCAAAGGCAAATTATGTTGTGTTTTTTCAAAAATCAAAACCAAACTTTTTTCGAATGTAATTTAAGATATTTATTTTCAATTAATAATAAAATTCCGTAGGAATTACCGCTCGGTAGAAACCAGAACACACACAAGCATTTTGCATTCCGTAGGAATGCATCCATATCATTTATTTCGTTTTCCAAATCAAATAATTGGGATTGGGAAACATTTCTTCTTCTTTGCCAAAAAAAGTTTGCTCTCGGTTTTGGTTACGATACCAACCAAAGGCTGAACCTCCCACCAAATAAACCGCATCCGAAACGCCTATATCTGCTAAAGCTTGAGCAAAATCGTGGAACGATTCGCGGCTACGGCTTTCAACTATTATTACTTGTCTGTTGCGTATTGCCAAAGCCCGTCGGATGCTTTTGCCTTTGGGTTTGTTATCTATGGGCATTGCATTTTTTACCAAAGGATATTGGCGGAAGAAATAGCCTTTTTGATTGATGGCTTCTTGCAAAAATTGTGGTTCAGAACCAAAACCGATGGTAATTTTATGGTCGATGATGGCACAAAAACCGTCTTTGCGCTGTCCACGAGCTAGTTGCTCTCCGGCAAGTATATAATCGCCTACAATTTTAAAGTTCTCACCGCCAACGTCTGCGGCTTGGGTTGCAAAAATAATGGACTTATCGTTGCGGTCGGGAATGCCTAAAGCCAGTTCCGCATGAGCATGATGTGGAGCATAAACTAATAACGGAACATCGTTTATAGTTTCTTCCAACACTTCGATAAAAGAACTATCGGGTTTTTGCTGCAATGCAGTTTCTGGCTTAGTTTGGGTTTCTGTAGTTTCGTTTGCTTGACGGTAATAGTTAGACGGTTCTTTTTCGTTATGTCTTAAAATAAGAAAAGATGCAATAGCTATCGGAAGCAGGAGTAAAATCCACAGCCAATGCCTTTTTTTCTTTTTTGGTTTCGACGGTTCGCTGGGGTTTATACCCAAAATTTCTACGTCGTCTTCATTTATATGTTTATGATTGTTTTCCATGTTCTTATGTTCTCTCAAATTTGTTCCAATATAGTTGAATACTATATTTATTGTTGATTCTCTTTTTGCAATTGTTTTAAATCAATAGTCCATGTTTCCATTCCTGCATCACCACCATCGCCGGTAACACGAATTTTATTAATACCTATTTTCTTTACAAGTCCTTTAAATTTTTTCAATTCCTGCTCTTGCTGTTTTAATAGTTTCTTATCATTTGAGCTTATTATTTTTCCTTCCAATCCGAATAAACCATATTGATTGGTTGTTTCGGGAAGGTCGGGTAATTGCCAATCCCATATTGGGAAAGAGTATAGTTTTTGCCACTTATTATTTTTATATGTCATAATGTGGCAAGTATTCATGTTCGACCAATCAGCCCAATTGACTACATACGAAATTTCATCGCCTCCGTCGCCATCCAAATCACCTTCATTTTTCAAAAAAGAAAGCCCTAACAACTGTCCTCCGCCAGCTATAAATAATGTATCTATCAATGAATTGTCAGAGACTACAAATGAAATAGGCTCTTTCATACAAGTTAATCCAACAAGTTTACCATAATCAGATAGATTTTCGTAGAATTTATTGGTTTCTGTGTTAGTAATGCCGCTTACAAAGTGTTCTATCAATTTTTCTTTTTTGCCGTCGCCGTTGAAATCCCCCGTAATTACAAACCGATAGCCCAATATGGGAAAAGTGTGTATCGTATCTTTTTTATAGCATTCTATTTGTTCGTAAGCAATTAAATTGTAACTGCTGTCCTGCATACATTCATTGTATGCAAACAGTTTATATACATTGCAGAATAAATCGTTTTTTTGGTACATTTCGTAATAAAATAAAGGACCTTCATGAAGTTTTGTTTTCCAATTTCCACGTCCCCAATCCACCATTTTAAAACCCAATTGTTTGAGGCGTTCAGCTAAAATAAACGGGTCGGTGTCGGCAATGGGCAGTGTAGCCATTACAGGATAAAAATCCGTAAATAAAAAATTATCTCCGGCTGTGAGGTTTTTCAATATAGTGTCTAATTGATTTTTAATCGCAAATTTTGGAACACTATCAGTAAAGTACGCATATTTTGAAGTATCTAAAAGTATGTCGTTGGTATTAAGTTGAATTGTATTATAAGCAGATATATTTTGTTCTGCTTGCAAGCTGTTTTGCTTGCAGATGCAAAATGTCATCAGAATGAAAATGAATAATATGTTTTGAAAGGTCTTCATTTTTTTAATTTGTAAACTATTCATTAGTTACGCATTATATGTTACTATTTTCTTTCTCTAACACCATTTTTAGTTGTTTCAAAGCCTCTTTAGAAGCCATAAGTACAAACGATTGATTAAAACCTATGTCGGATAAAATCAATTGTTGTTTCGATATATTGATATAATGAATATATGTCCGGTTGATAATCAAACTTTTCCCTATTCTGATAAAAACTTGTGCATCCGATTGCAATTGTTGTTCTATCAGTTTTTGAAAAGCTGCCAGATTGAAAGAGAAAACTTTTTCATCGCCGTTGGTAAGTATCAAAGTAGAATAGTTTCCATCAGAATTGATGTAAACCACCCTATCGGTCGAAACCCGGATTAGTTCATTACTATTAGTTATGATTAAATATTTCTGCATGGTATAAATGATGTTGCAAAATTAGTTATACTTTGTAAAATAGCAACTTGTAAAAAAAAGGTTTTGTATGAAATATAGGGAATATTGTGTAAAATAGGCTTGTGTATTTATCAAATATGCTATTGCAGATTCTTTCAGAAATTTATCATATATATTTTGAACTTATTTAAGTTTTTCATCTATCTTTGTGATAAAATTTGAAGAGTATGATAAGTACAACATACCACAAAACCCCGATTGGATGGGTTGAAATACAAGGGAATGAGAAATCCATTGTATCTATTAAAGTTTTTGATGAAAGAAAAAATGATGAAGGGCAAATGTATGATGTAATACAGCTTTGCATTAAGCAATTAGATGAATATTTTGCAGGAAAACGTGCCGTATTTGATATTCCTTTACAATTCTCAGGAACGGCTTTTCAACAAAAGACATGGAATGCATTATTATCTATTCCTTATGGCACAACTATTTCTTATAGCGATTTGGCTGATAGGGTAGGGAGTCCTAGGGCATATAGGGCTGTGGGTACTGCCAATGGTAAAAACCAGCATTGGATTGTGGTTCCATGCCATAGAGTAATTGCTCATGATCGTACTTTGGGAGGTTATGCCGGAGGATTGTGGCGAAAGCAATGGCTGTTGGATCTTGAAAGTAATAACTTGTAAATATTCTACACAAAATCTTACCATGCATATTGGCTTATTTTTTGGTTCATTTAATCCCATTCATAACGGGCATTTAATTATTGCTGATTTTATGCGGGAATATACAGGGTTTGATGAGGTTTGGTTTGTAGTTTCTCCTCAAAATCCACATAAACCCTCTTCTATTTTGATGGATGATATAAAGCGGCTGAAATGGGTAAAACATAGTATTGCAGATAATCCGAAATTTAAGGTTTGTGATATTGAATTTACATTGCCTAAACCTTCTTATACAGTCCATACATTGGCATATCTGCAAAAGTATAATCCGATGGATAGGTTTAGCATTATAATGGGAAACGATAATATAGAAAAACTGCATCTTTGGAAGGATTATCAGGATATCCTTAATCAATATACAATCTATGTATTTCCTCGTTTGGGCTATACCCATAATCCATTTGCCGGAAACACTTCTGTTATAATTGTTCCCGCTCCGATTCTAGAAATTTCATCTACTTCCATCAGGCAATTAATACAAGAAAAAAAATCTATTCAATACCTTGTCCCTTTTGCTATTCAAAAAGAGGTTTTGGAAAATTATGTATTACCATGACTTGCTTTCGTTCTTTGAATAATCTTGGTAATTTTGAATACCTGACTATCTACATACGGAACTATAACTGTTGTGATTTGATTGCGTTCTTTGAATAATCTT
>JAVBQU010000096.1:0-3668 GCA_031548675.1 Bacteroidales bacterium | reverse complement strand
AAAATGAATATGAAGAAACTCGTTTTAATAATACTAATTACCTTTTTTGGCGGATATTCTTTATCTGCACAAAACCCTGTACTAAAAATGTTAGGGACAACCGACAGTAACCAATCGGCAGTTTATCTGCGTTGGGCACCGACAAATCCAACAGCATGGCGTTTAGGCAATCAATTCGGTTATCGTTTGGTACGCTACACCATTAGCCGCAACGGACAGCCATTAAGCACCCCTGAACGAATTGTTTTAAGTGATCTATTAAAACCGGCTCCTTTGAACAATTGGGAAACCATCAGCCAATCTGACAACGCCGCCGCTATCATCGCCCAAGCCCTGTATGGCAAAACCTTTCAGGTAGAAATGGGAAAACAATCCGACATCAGTTCCATTGTAGCCCAATCCGAGCAAAACGAACAACGCTTCGCCTTTGCCTTAATGGGTTCTGATTTGAGTTTTCCTGCCGCACAATTAGCAGGCTTAGGGTATATCGACCGTACAGCCAAACCTAACGACCGTTATTTTTATCAAATCACAAGCCTTATTCCTCAAGCTGATTCCACAGGCATTTTGATAGATATGTCGCAAAAACCTGCATTGCCATTGATAGACGACCTTTTTGCCCAATTCGGTGAAAACGCGGTGTCACTTTCTTGGAATGAAAACCCTTACAAAAGTTCATACACAGGCTATTGGATTGAATGTTCTTCCGATGGAGGAAAAACATTCAAAAGATGTAATAAAACCCTTGTAAGTAATTTGGAATATGATGAAACCAAGCCTATCAACCGCATTTATTTCAGTGATTCGGTTCCTGCAGATAAAAAAGATCACCATTATAGAATAATAGGACAAACCATTTTCGGAGCATTAAGCCAGCCTTCCAATGTAGTTGCGGGAAAAAGCAAACCCGCATTTCCTTATCAAGCCCGTATAACTACTTGTTATTTTGATGAAAAAGAAGGTTTACAAATGGAGTGGGAATTAGATAATGCCGCCAATTCATTATTGCAAAAAATCCAAGTGAGAAAAGCGAAAAAGATAAACGGCAATTATATTGCATTGACAGAAGTTTCGCAAACACAACGCAAACTTAGTTTTAAAACGAAATTGGAAGGAAGTAATTATCTTATCATAAGCCTTATCACACAAGCCAACGACACCATTTCCACCATGCCCATGTTGGTACAAACCAACGATACCACTCCGCCTATGCCGCCGCAAGAATTGCAAGCGACTATCGACACAAGCGGTATTGTTCATCTTTCGTGGAAAGCCAATACCGAAGAAGATTTTTTAGGATATAAAATTTTCCGCTCCATGAAAAAGGGAGAAATATTTGCACCTCTGACGGGTGAAATTTATTTCGATACCGTTTTTACCGATACTTTGAATATGCAGTTGAGTAACCCCACAGCTATTTATACACTCATTGCTTTCGACAATCGTTATAATCCATCGGAATTTGCTTCTGAAGTAACCGTAAAAAAACCGCTGAACATTCCGCCGTCTAAACCTGTATTCCTTGATTATAAAGTAGAAAACGGACAAATTTATTTGAAATGGGGAAAAGGTTCGCAAACCGGATTGACTCAATACCTTTTCCGCCGCAAAGGCGCTGATATGACATGGATGTTATTGAAATCCACTGATAGTACTTACATAGAAACCGATTGGGAAAACAATACGGACTATTGCTATCAGTTAGCTTTGAAAAATGAATTCAATCAATTTACCAATTCCGATACTTTATTTATTAGAACAGGCAATGTTGCATCGGCTGCCAAACCACAATTGGAACGTTTTTATACACAATATGAAGATGAGAAAAAAGCCATGGCGCTCTTTTGGGAAGATACTATTGCCGATGTGGAAACCTACCAAATCTACCGCAGTACAAACAACGAACCTTTAAGCCTTTGGAAAACCTTACCCGCTTCGCAGAAAGCTGTTTATGACTACAATATGGAAATCAATGGAAGTTATAAATACACCATTGTCGCTGTGCTAAGATCCGGAAGGTATTCGGAGATGAAATCCATTGAAGTAAAAAATTGATTTTGAAAATGTTTTGCAAACAATAAAATGCTCTCTGCGTTCGCGATAAAAGATAAAGAGGTTGATAAAATGATAAATTTATTCCTGATTTATCGCCGAAGGCATTAATCTTTTTATCGTGCGAAGCACATTTTATCTAATATTTTATTACCAAAGGCATTTTATCGCCTTTTCAAGCTAAATTAGAGCTGTTTTACGGCTATTTTTATAGCTGAATTATGGTTTTGTGTCAAAAAACCTGACTTTTACACAAAAATACAAGTGTATTGTACGCTTTTCTTCTGGTATTGACACAAAATTGTGTATAATAAAGAATCTTTATTTTTGCCAGCCCGAATTTTAAAATAAAATTTCCATTTTAGCCAACTTTTCACCCTCCTAATGCTATGTATAGAATTTACATTATGAACCTTAAGGAATCGCTTACAGGCATTAGGTTTTAGACGTAATTTTATTACTATCAAGTTCAACGAACAGAAAACAGATGAAATATTTCTCTTTTCTTTTTCGCTATATTTCATTTATACACAATATTTTGCACTTTATAATTCGAATATTTCGATCTATTTTTGTAGCGTTGATTTTTTGTACAAACCTATTGGAAAAAATATACGAATTATGTACCCTAAAGGAATCAGGTTGGAAGTCCCTCAACCATTATACAACCGTTTGTATCGTATTCAGCAAGCTAAACGGAAAGGATGTAACCGGAAAATGCCATTGGCGGATATTGTCATCGAACTATGTGAGAGTGCGATACCCTTGTATGATGCTCAAGGTAATTGCTTGCTTTTTGGCAATTCTGAAAATATCGGACAAGCCTACGCATCGGTTTTGGAATCTCAAAAAGCGAATGAATTACAGGAAAAGGAACATCAGTTAATGCGTTGGGAAAAGGAAATAATAGTTCAAAGCCGTGAGGTAAACCATGAACGGACGCTTTTGCTCGAAGAGCGTGAAGAGTTGGGGAATTTGGATCAGGAATCCAATTTTAAGCGAATGAAAACTTTGCTTGAATCGGAAACTAAAAGCTACCAATCTCAAATTTCAAGTCAAAACCAAACTATCGAAAAGTTGGAGAAACAGTATCTTCATAATCAAGAAAAGATAATCGAGAAACTGAATACGATTCTCAGGCAAACGGCTCCCGACATGTTCAAAGATACAATTCTGCCCTTGCTTCCGGCTTTGATAAGCGGAATAGGCGCTTTTTCAACCAATCAGAAAATAGAAAAACTAAATATACCCAGTAATAATAGTATCAATCCTTAAATTTTTAATTTTATGAAAACAAGAACCTTTTCGGTAGCAGCCGAACAATTGCACAATTTTACAGGAATTTTGGAAGATAATGATTTGCCTAACCGTATTATAGGTTTGGATGAAGAAGACAACGATGACTTGAAAATTCTTTTCGAAGTAGATTACACTTCGAATGACAGGGACGCCATTTTAGAACTGATGGATGAAATTGGAGAGGAGTTTTAAAAGATGAAAAGAATTAAATAATATGAGCAAAGCATTGAGCTTTTGGTGGATAGTTAATTATATTTAGTCCGTTTGCCGAGTGATTTGATTAGGAATCTGTTGATTAAAATATTATTTTTGCATTA
>JAVBQU010000070.1:0-16162 GCA_031548675.1 Bacteroidales bacterium | reverse complement strand
TCTAAAACCTGAGAGGTCTAAAAGATAACATTATCAATTATTTATTTTTACTTTCGTCTACTTGTGCAATGGCTTTAGCTAATTTTTTCTTGTTTTCCAAATCACCTTGACGGGCAATCATAATGCGTTGTGCTTGCGGCGAACCGGCTCCGTGCATAGATTCGGTACGGTAACCTACAGCAGCAGTTCCCAATGTGATATTTTCTATCAAACGTAAGATACGCATACGGTTTTCGGTAGCAATGCCTTTAGCTCCTTTTAAATATTTTTCTACATAATGACCAATTTCAGGATTACGAAGGTCTTGTTCTGCGGGCATGGTAACCATAATACCTCCGGCAATGTCTTCCGCCAAACGTGCAATTTCGTAAGGCATACGGGTAACGTTTTGTTTACAAACGTTTGCCAGTAACAAATTGATTTGGTAGTTTCCGGCAGGCATTTTTTCGCCTTCTGCCGAACAAGCTATACCGCAGGCATATAAAGTTTCATTCAAGTGCATCATTTCGATGAGCTTATCTTTGATATGACTTACTTTAGGAACACCATTGTAATCGGCAGCTACAGCAGCAGCACCAATTAAAACATCGCCCACACCTACTTTACATCCGCCGTAAGATTGACGGTGGTATCCTGCAAAGCGTTCTACCATCATCCCTGCAAAATCATATTCTTTGCACATGAATACACGGTCGTTTGGAATAAATACGTCATTGAAAATAACTAAGGCTTCGTGTCCGCCGAATTGAGCATTACCCAAATCCATGTCGGCACCTTGTTCCATTTTACGGGTGTCACACGATTGTCTTCCGTAAATCATAAGTATGCCTTCAGCATCGGAAGGAATTGCAAAAGAAACGGCATAAGCTGCATCCTCAGCTTTCATGGCAACGGTAGGCATAATTAAATGCTCGTGAGAGTTTACAGCACCGGTTTGGTGGGCTTTAGCTCCGCGTACTACGATACCGTCAGGACGAACTTCGGTAATACGCAAATATAAATCGGGGTCTTCTTGTTGAGAAGGAGATAATCCGCGGTCGCCTTTAGGGTCTGTCATAGCTCCATCAACAGTAAGGTCGTTGTCTTGTACAAATTTCATGTATTCGGTAAACCGTTTGTGATACTCGGTTCCCAATTTTTTATCCATTTCGTAAGTGGTAGAAAAAATAGCGTTGAAAGCATCCATTCCCACACAACGTTGGAAACAAGCTGCTGTCTTTTGTCCTAGCAAACGCTGCATTTTTACCTTCTTAATCAAATCTTCGGTGCTTTGGTGAAGATGACAAAAACGGTTAACGGTTTTTCCGGTTAAATTTGAGGTTGCCGTCATCAAATCTTTGTACTCCGGTTGTTGGGCTAATTCGTAAGTCATAGCTACAGAGTTCATCGAAGGGCGAATCATTGGATGGTCAACCGGATTTTTGATTAATTCTCCCATGAAATAAACTTTCAAATTCATTTTACGGAGACTTTCAATGTATTGTTCTTTGGTCATCATAACACGTTAGTTTTTAAAATATAGATAAAAAATATATTGCTGTATGGAAATAATTCTACTTCCATATAAGTTTTTCTTTTTGAGTTTCTTATAAAAATAGTGGTGAATATATGGGAATTAGAATTTCCTTGTAATTTACATGCACTAATGGATATTCCTGTATTAATTGGTTTCTTCCTTTTTTGATACACAACATACACCTCATTTTGCAAAATTCTACAATTTGCAAAATATTCATAGTATTTATGTTGTTAAGGGTACTCATAAAAGTTTCTTTTACAAGATTATATATATTAAAAAATAGAACACTAAACCAAAGTGCAAATGTAAGTAATATTATTAATATGTACCTCGTTTTTTTGAGAATAATTGCTTAAATATTATTATGTATTGATAGAGCAAATATAATATACTGATTATGAGATTTGTTTTACACTTATGAAGACAAGGGGAATATATAAAAGGTTTATAACAGGATTTTAAATAGTCATGCGTAAGAAAAAACCAACTTGGGTACAATATTTTTATGGTAAGATAGTTTTTTACATTAACTTATTAAAGTAAACGCTATTCATAACTAAAAAAATTATTATTTTTGCGGAAAAATTCAGATTAGGTATGTCAATGCAAGTAGATATTAGAGAGTTGAACGAAAAAATACAACAAGAGAGTTCGTTCGTAAATTTATTGAACATGGAGATGAGCCGGGTAATTGTAGGTCAAAAACAAATGACCGAACGCTTGATGATTGCTCTGTTATCGAATGGTCATATTTTGCTTGAAGGAGTTCCGGGACTTGCCAAAACTTTAGCTATTACAACTTTAGCTCAATGTGTGCAGGCTAAATTCAGCAGAATACAGTTTACACCGGATTTACTGCCTGCGGATTTGATCGGGACTATGATTTATAGTCAAAAAGATGAGGAATTCGCGGTAAAGAAAGGTCCTATTTTTGCTAATTTTGTTTTGGCGGATGAAATCAATCGTGCTCCGGCAAAAGTGCAGAGTGCGTTGCTCGAAGCCATGCAGGAACGCCAAATAACTATTGGAGAGAAAACGTATAAATTGGAAGAGCCTTTTTTAGTATTGGCAACACAAAACCCTATAGAGCAAGAAGGAACATATCCCTTGCCCGAAGCACAACTTGACCGGTTTATGCTTAAAGTGGTAATTTCTTACCCTAAGCGAGAAGAAGAAAAACTTATTCTCCGCCAAAATATTACCAATGAAAGGTATGCTGCTAATGCAGTTCTCAAGCCAGAGGATATTATCCGGGCTAGACGTATAGCTCTTGAGGTATATTTGGATGAAAAAATAGAAACGTATATTACAGATATTGTTTTCGCGTCACGCTATCCGGCTGAATATAAACTTAAATCACTCGAAAGCTTGATTAATTACGGAGGTTCTCCCCGTGCAAGTATCAGCCTTGCGTTAGCATCCAAAGCCTATGCTTTTATAAAAGGTCGCGGTTATGTTATTCCGGAAGATGTAAGAGCTGTATGCTTAGATGTGATGCGTCACCGCATCGGATTGAGTTACGAAGCAGAGGCAGAAAATGTTACTACCGAAGAAATCATCAACGAAATACTTAATAAGGTTGAAGTTCCTTAATAAAAATTCAAAAATTAAAAATAAGCCCTCATGGATTCTAAAAATCCATGAGGGCTTATTACTTAAATATACATAGGGTATAAAAATCTGCTTTTTGAGGCTAGAAGCAGGCTTGGGGAATTGTGAGGCAAGTTTTTTGTTTATTATTAAAATCTTTGTGATGATTATTACATATAGTCCTGCCTTTTCAAAAAAACATTAGTATTTTTGCATTTACAAAATGTACATTAATTCATTATTCTCATGGAAATTCTTCCTTATAAAGATTTAAACAGATGTGAATCCTGTCTTTTTAAGACAGTTATATGTGCTTTTTTGGATACGGAAGAATTTGCCGAAATACAAAATACAACAAGAAATTGTGCTTTTAAAAAAGGCGAGGTGATGCTCAAGCAGGGGGAAGAATCGAGATACTTGGTTTATATGACTTCTGGTATTGTAAAGTTTAATTATCAAGAAGATAATCGCAGAAATTATATTTTAACCATTCAAAAATCACCGAGTTTATTAGGATTGGCAAATATTATGAATGAAGATACCAATGCTTTTTCAATCTGTGCAATCGAAGATTGCGAAGGCTGCTTAATAGATGTATCCTTGCTTAAAAAATATGTATTTCAAAATCAAACATTTTTACTGAGCATACTAAAAATGTCGACCGAAATGTTTAAAGATTCTATTTTTAGTTTTATCCGGCTGGCACATAAGCATGTTTATGGTAGAATTGCAGATATTTTGCTGTATCTTTCAGAAGAAATTTATCAAAGCAAAGAATTTCGTTTATCCCTTTCCCGTCAGGAATTGGCAGAATATGCCGGATGTTCGAAAGAAAATGTGATACATACATTGCGGGGAATGGATTCTGATGGAATTATCCGCGTAACGACAAAAAATGTTGAGATATTGGATTACGAGCGTTTGCAAAGCATTAGTAAGCTCGGGTAGCGGTTTTATTCGAATTCCACTTTAAATTTAGGCTGCTCTGCCGGTTTGGCAGGCGGAGGTGTAGCTGGTTTTTTTTCTTCTTCCCAATTGATAATATATTTGCCTGATTCTCTTTGTTTCCATTCTTCTTTTTGCTGTTTGGTTTCTTCGCTGGTTTTCATCCAAGGAGCATTTTCTTTCATAATCTGTTTCAGGTTTTCTTGTTCCTTTTTCAGATTTTCCTGCAAATTACTTTTTCCTCCGGATAAACCATATTTAATGATAGGATTATCAACGGTTCCCGTAATGTTAACATAGACAGACATCCGTCCGCTGCCATCTTCATCTACCCAATTTTCCGAATCAATTTTGCGTTCTTTTCGTTTTCGGCTTAATAATTCCGAAAGTTTGATTTTCAGTTTATAATTAATGCTGTTATCAAAACCATGTTCTCCTGATATATTCAAATTCATGGCATTGGAAGTAATCTGCATTTCGGGAATGTAAATTTTCTGATTTACGATAGAAATATTATTTTGCAAAGTTGCAAACTGTACATTTTTAAGCGTTTCTTCTTTTATGAAACTTGACAGGGCTTTCATGGGTTCGAAATTTAACAAAGCTCCGTTATCAATTACGGCTGAAGCTTCTGCTGAAAATTTTTCGGGAATAATATTTCCTTTGGCATCAAATACGACAATAAATTTGCATAAGGTAGAGATAATACCTTTCAGATTTTTTTCTGTAATTATTTTTTGCCCAAAATCGTCGAGAGAATAGAAAAGCTTATTTACATTGATTTTTTCCAAAGCCACATCGCCGCTCAATTGTAAGGTTTTATCTTCATTGGCTTTGGCTATTAAATCTCCCGAAATATTTCCATCAAAAATATCAGTTTGTAAATGGTTTACATTTATCAAATCTTTTTTATACAGTATATTAGCCTGTACATTTTTTAATTGAATCTTTTTGTACAAAGCTTCTTTCGCATTAATCTGCAAATTCAAAGAAATTCGATCCATGATATTGCTGCTCGAATCGGCATTACCGGAGCTCATACTTGCACCCATAAATTCATCAACAGCTATGTAATTTGATTGCAGATTTCCTTCTATCAATAAATTACTATTATGAGTTAGAAATGGAAAAATCTTTTTAATGTTTCCACTCAAGTTAATATCAGTTTTACCCATAACTCCTGTAATATTTTGAATGACAATATTATCTTGTTCGAACGATAAATTTCCATTCAAATTTTGAATAGGAATAGGCAGGCTTTGGGCTGTAATACTTACATTGTTAAATGTAATCTTACCTTTGGCTTCAGATTTTTCAAAGTTTTCGGCAGAGGCTTGTAGCAAGCCTTTAAAATAAATATCTGCCGATATTTGCCCATTGAGTTTTGTAATATTTTCTGATTGTAAAAAGGCTTTAATATCTTCTAAGTTCGCACGGGTATTTATTTGGCACTCTAACAGGGGATTTGTAAAATCGGAAATAGAAAAATTACCGGAAAATGCACTTCCTTTAATTTTTCCTTGTATTTGTTTTACTATTAATGTATTGGAACGTGCCGCATGCTGCTTTCCATTGGAATAAGCCGCTGTAAACGAAAGGTTTCCAAGTTTTGTATCTGAACCTGAGTGATATAGCTCTCCATTTTTAAGGCCTACATTTGCTGTAATATCAGGACGCTGCGTTCCAGCAAAAGAACCTTTGATATGCATCGAAAAATCTAAGATTCCTTTGCTTTTATAACTTTTCAATTGTTCTTTTACAAAATCGGGAAATTCTGAAATTAAATCCGACAAAGCCAAGTCTTTACCAGATAAATGTAAATCAACAAAATTTGAATTATCATATCTGATGTCGCCTTCTATAGCCAATCGTTTTTCCTGAAATAAAAATTCTTCTTTATATATGGAAATAAGCTCTTTGTCTGTATCTATTTTGAGATGTGTATTTAGCTCTATATTTTTATTTTTTAAATATGAAATATCATCAATCATCAAATTCTTGCAGAAAACATCGCCTTTCAATTTTATATCCTGTAAAGTATTGGAAAAATTTCCTTTGGCAAACGAGCGGTCTGTATGGAGGTCTAAAAATATGTTTGATTCAGAATCAGAATATTTTACTTGAACATTTTTCAGGGTAATTTTATGCAGATTTACCAAAAAGTTTCCTGAACGGGTACTGTCTGTTAGCTTGAATATATCAAAATTGCTTGTTCCGTTCTTAAATACTTTCAAATCTAAAAAGGCATTTGCAAGCACAATATTTTTTACCTTATAATTTTCACTTAAAATATTCCATATATTAAAGTTGAATGACAGATGTTCAGCTTTCAATAAATCTTTTTTCTTAACATGTGTACCCGATTCTTGAGCAGTAATATCGGTAAGACAGAACGAAATATCTGGAAAATGCTCGAATACTGTAATATCCATATCTTTTACTTGGATAGGTGTATTCAAATATGTATTTAGTTCTTTGACAAACAATCCTTTTAATTTTTCCTGATTGCTATATACCCAAATAATGGCAATTCCCAATATAACTACCACTGCAATGAATGTAATCATTAATGTACGTAAAACATACTGCAGCCAGCGTGGTTGTTGTTTTATTTGCTTGAAAGGGTTTTTCATCAGGGCAGGGATTTATAAGAATTTGCGGTCAATAAAATGAATTAAAGTAGCATACGCTTTTGATGTTTCAGCCCAATTAAAATGTTCTTTGTTTTTATTGACGGATGCAACCGCTGTTTCTTTCAACGAAGTTTCATCGATTTCTGCCACAAAATCGTTGTAAGCTTTCATATCTCCCTTAAATAATTCATTGATAAATAAGAATTTTTCATTAATTCCGATGGCTGATTTTAAATTTGCAATTGGGTGCTTGGGCAAATGTGAACCTCCTTTTAGGCTTTCCCGCATTTCCATCAGATGCTCTTTCAGGCTTTTACTTAGGGCTGGTTCTTGAGGCGTTTCTGGAATAGGCTCATCTATATTTTTTTCTTCTGAAATTGTTTCTGATTCCGGTTTTATTTCTATTTCTTGTTCTGCTTTAGTATATTCATTTACAGCTTCATTGTTTTCTGCCATTGAGATAGGAAGAATTTCTTCAACTTTTTCCGGTTTTTCTATTACAAGTTCTTCTTCTGCAAACATATCAATAGTTGCCGGATCTCTGTAAGGTTTTTCCACTTGTTTAACAGCTTGCTTGGATTCCTCTTTGGAGGTTGTTTCAAAAGCCAGAGGCGGAAAATCTGTATTTATTTCTACAACAGATTGTATATCTGAACTGTGTATTCTTTTTTCAGAGTCTACCAAAGGCTTGATTGCTTGTGCTATCATTTGTTCCGGAATGTCAGAAATGTTTTCATATAACGGAAAGCTTGCTAAAATATTTTTTTCTGCCTGCGGGTTTTCTATCAATATTTTCAAAAACTTATTTGAATGATTTAGTTCTTGAAACTGGTCGTATAACCGGTGAACATTGCTTAATGCCAAATCAATTTCAATTTGCGGAATTAACTTAGTGTATTGTTCAAGGTGCTGAACTTGAGAAATTATTACTTCTAATTGTGCTATAATTTTTCCCTTAACTATTTCGTTATCCATGGTTTATTGTTTTTTTGAAGGATACATTTTAGAAGAAATAAAGTTATGAAATTAACATGCAAAATCAGTCGCAAACTAAAGAAAGTTATTAAGTTATTGGATGTGGATAAAGTACATAATTGTATTTCAGAACTTTTTCATGTAATTTTGCAATCATTATTCAAAATAATTCATTATAGTTCATAATAATAAAGCAAATTCAAAGTTATTATTGTTTTCCTGTTGCAATTCAAAATTTGTTCAGGGCAAACATGCGCTTTAATCAATTTATATCATAGTGCTTCTTAAAAAAATATTTGTTTTTTTGCTGCTTATTTCAGCATCTTATTTTACTTACGCACAAGATAAGATAACTGTTACAGGTCATATTACCGACACAAATAATGTGCCTATTTCATCAGTCGATGTACAGGTTCTTTATGCTGTTCAGCCAATAACCACTACTACAAATTTTCGTGGCGATTTTAAAAGAATCGTTCCTGCGGCGGGAAGTTTTACGATTAAATTTTCACATGTCGGATACCAAACATTACAGGTAAATATCGATCCGAAAGGGGAAACAGAATTATTTGTAACGAAAATGTTGAAAAGAAGTTCAACAATATTACCTTCTGTGGTAATTGAAGACCAGAGGGATAGGAATTCTACTTTAACCCGGATAGATCCGAAACTAACTAAGCAAATACCTACCATTACCAATCCTGTAATTGCCTTGGTATTATCATCAGGGGCTTCTACCACTAGCGAATTTACTTCGCAATACAATGTTCGGGGTGGTAATTTTGATGAAAACCTTATTTATGTAAACGATATTGAAATATTCAGACCTTTATTGATACGTTCGGGGCAACAAGAGGGCTTAAATTTTATCAATTCCGATTTGGTTTCGTCTATACTTTTTTCTGCCGGAGGTTTCGAATCTAAATACGGAGATAAAATTTCATCTACATTGGATATCCGCTATAAAAAACCTACCGAATTTGCCGGATCAGCTACATTCAGTCTCTTGGCTAATTCCATTCATTTAGAGGGAGTAGCGGGTAAGAAATTTACTTATCTTTTAGGTATCCGTCAAAAATCAAATACCTATTTGCTGAACTCTTTACAAACGCAAGGCAATTACACCAATAATGCCGAAGATTTACAAACGCTGTTAACATATAGCCTAACTCCCAAATGGGAATTGTCTTTCTTAGGAAATATTTCGCTTACAAAATATGGCTTAGTTCCTACTTCGCGTGAGACTTCTTTTGGCAGCTTTGATAATATTTTAAAGATGACCATGTATTTTGAAGGTCAGGAAATAGATCGTTTTAATTCTTTATTCGGAGCTGCTACTGCAACTTATACCCCTGATGCAAAAACGCAAATGAAATTTATTTTTTCAGGATTTTCCAGTAAAGAAAAAGAGTACTACGATATTTTAGGCGAGTATTTTCTGAATCAATTAGAAATAGATTATAATCAGGATGATTTTGCCAAAGAAGGGGCTTTGATAGGCATAGGCGGTTATCGCGAGCATGCTCGTAATGATTTATTTTCGAGGATTTTGAATTTTGAGCATAAAGGTATGCATGAATATCAATCAGGCGTGTTGTCATGGGGAGTAAAAGTTCAAAATGAATTTATCCATGATAAAATGAATGAATGGCATCTGCTCGATTCCGCAGGATATGCCGTTCCTAATCCGCCCGAAATATCCGGCGATACCAACAATGTGCCTCAAGCCGTACATCTGCAGAATGTTATTAAAAGTATGAATTCGACACAGATGACTACTTTAAGCGGATTTGTGCAAAAAGATTGGGATTTTGAACGTAAAAATGAGGATATTATTACTTTGACTGCCGGTATCCGTTTAAATTACATGGATTTTACCAAAGAATTGCTGCCGAGTCCGCGTTTACAATTAAGTTATAAACCTTCGAAAAATCCGAATATATTATTCCGCTTATCAACCGGAATGTATGTACAGCCTCCATTTTACAGAGAAATGAGGCTTTCGTACGATGATACAATTTTAAACCTTAAAGCAGGAAGTATCTATCCAAATGCCAAAGCTCAAAAATCGATACAAGGAGTTGCAGGGATGGATTATTTCTTTTTGGCATGGGGCAGACCTTTTAAACTGGTTTCCGAAGTTTATTATAAATATTTATGGGATTTGATACCTTATGTTGTAAATGATGTACGGATTAACTATTATCCCGATCAAAGATCGGTTGGTTATGCTGTCGGGATGGATTCGCGTTTGAGCGGCGAGTTTATTCCCGGTATCGATTCGTGGATAAGTATGGCTATAATGAGTACCAAAGAGGATATACAAGGAGATTATTATTACGACCGTACAACGGGAGAAAAGGTAGAACCGGGCTACATACCGCGTCCTACAGACCAACGATTTAATATTAATGTTTTCTTTCAGGATTATTTACCCAGTTTTCCTTATATAAAAGTAAATCTTAACCTTGTTTTTGGAACCGGTTTGCCAACCGGAGCACCCAATGCACCCAAATATTTACAAACCATTCGAATGCCCGCCTACAAACGCGTTGATATCGGCTCGGCGGTTATTATTAAAGGGGATGATGGATTGATGCAGAAAAACAGATTAAAGTTCTTTAAAACGATTACAGCTGCACTTGAGGTATTTAATTTATTTAATATCAGCAATGTGATATCTTATGCATGGGTAGCAGATTATGAGAACTATTATTATGCTGTTCCCAATTATCTTACTCCCCGCCGGATTAATCTAAAACTTGCTTTGGAATTTTAACTTAAAGGGATTTATTGCTGTTTTGTTAATGCCTGATATTTAGTAGCATTTACGGGGTCAACTTCTGTCATGATGCCTGCAACTTTTGTTCGTTCCGGTAGGCTTGCAGGTTGAAAAATATTGATAATTTCGTCTACTTTGCCATCTACAAAAAGCTGAGCAATAAATAAGTTGGGTTTTTCGCGATACGCCTTACGCAAATCTTCCAATGCTTCAGTAACATTATTCTTAGCTTCAGGCATATTAGAATACATCATATCCAATCCTAAACGGTGGTATTTGTAGTTGGCATCGCGAAGCGAACGATAAGTTGCATTTAAATAATTCTCAGCCATCCAATAGCGGTTTCTTTGGCTTTCGTAAGCTTTCCAGCCTTTGTAAGCCGAAGATTGCGAAGCACTTACAATACCTTGTGCTTTTTCAAAAAAAGCTTGTCCTCCGTATAATTCAAATGAATCGAAATCAAGCCCTAATATCAAATAAGCATAAAAAGATAACACATTAACCAAGTTAGAATTGGATGTACTGTTTTCTACAAATTCCATAGCATCGGTTTCTGTCCATTTAAATCCCAAATCTTTATCTACATAATTTAACATGGATGTTGTATAACTGGAATTGAATACCGGACGGCGTGCCTGTACGGAAATGGTAGCTTTAAATTCATCAAATGACGGACGATCATCAATCGTAATCATAAACGATACTTCGATACGTTCTTCGGGCTTGAATACATAATTTGTAAACTTTGTGTTATTCATAAATTCATAAATGGCTTTCGACATAGCGTCAAAAATATTCTTGTCGGTACCTTGAATTTTTTGAGAATTAACCGATGCCTGACATCTGAATTCTTGTGCTTTAAGATTTATGCTAAAAGCGCCAAGACATAAAATCAGCAGGATATATAAGTATTTTTGCATAGACTTCTGTGTAATATTGAGGAGTTATTATTTCTTTTGAGTACGCATTTTTTGAGTCAGAAAATTTGTAATGTCTTTTGCTACTTCGGTTTTAGGTTTCATTTCGTAATCAAAAATTTTGCCTGATTTATCCAGAATACAGATTTGATTAGTTGAGGTTTTAAAGCCTGCACCTTTTATTTTTAAAGAATTCAAAACAATGAAATCTAAATTTTTACTTTCTAATTTAGATTTGGCATTTTCTATTTCGTGGTCTGTTTCTAAGGCAAATCCAACTAAAGTTTGTCCTTTTTTCTTTATCTCGCCCAAAGATTTCAAAATATCTTGGGTTAAAGCAAGTTTAATATTTAAACTCGCATCTTGCTTTTTTATTTTCTTTTCGGCAACTTTTTCAGGAGTAAAATCGGCAACAGCAGCGGCTAAAATTGCAGCGTCGGCTGTAGGAAAAACCCGATGGCATGCTGTATACATTTCTGCTGCTGATTCAACGGCTATGGTTTGAATATTCGAATGCCGGGTTTTTAGATGGGTAGGTCCTGAAATTAATGTTACTTCCGCACCTCTCGAAGCTAGTTCTTCTGCCAGGGAATAACCCATAAGTCCGCTCGAGTAATTGCCTATAAAACGTACAGCGTCTATTTTCTCATAAGTAGGACCTGCGGTTACTAGAATTTTTTTACCCAAAAGATCTTGAGACACAGCATAGAAAGATTCTATAAAAAGTTTGATTCTTTCGGGTTCTTCCATTCTGCCTCTGCCTGTGTAGCCGCAAGCTAAATCACCAACAGGCGGATTGATTAAATGATAATTGTTTTCTGCTAAAAAATTCAGGTTTTTCTGAACAGACGGATGTTCGTACATCTTGCAATTCATAGCCGGAGCTATAAAAACATCGTGGTTAAAAGCAAGCAGGGTAGTAGAGAGGGCGTCATCTGCAATGCCATTTGCCAATTTACCAATAATGTTTGCCGTAGCCGGAGCTACAATCATCATATCAGCCCAATCGGTAAGTGCAATATGTTCGGTTGAAAATTCATTTGCAGGTGTAAACAGTTGGGTATAAACCGGATGATGTGAGAGCGTTTGTAAAACCAAAGGGGTAACAAATTCTAAAGCACTCGATGTAGCAACAACTTTAACTTCTGCTCCTTTTTTGGTTAGTAAGCGTATTAATGAGGGGATTTTATAAGCGGCTATTCCTCCGCTGATTCCGATTAAAACTTTTTTGCCATGCCACATACTGTATCCTTTCTGTTATTGGATTCTACATAAGTTGAACGCTAATAAGAACAAAATCTTATTAGCGTTATATTTGAAACAAGTTTTACGCGGCATTTGTTCGCATCCAAAAAAACGAATAAGCCGGTAAAACCATGCAGGCTTTACAGCTTTGATTAAAAATTAGAACTTTCTTCTTCTGGTCTGCGGAAAAAGATTTTATCAGTCAATAATTCATGAATTGCCATTAATGTAGGTTTAGGCAGGTTTTCATAAAACTTTGAGAGCTCTATTTGTTCTCTGTTTTCAAAAACTTCGTCCAATTGATCGGAAGAAGATGAAAACTCTTGAATTTTTTGACTCAATTCTTCTTTCAAATCGAGAGATATTTGATTGGCTCGTTTAGTTAAAATAGCCAAGGTTTCATAAATGTTACCGGTTGGCTCCATAAATTCGGTAGTATTACGGGTAACGGCGGTTACATCGGTTTTAAGCTTTTTGTATTCCATAGGTTATATGTTCTATATAAAATTCAATATTTGTAAGTCGGTTATAAAGCTCTTTTGGTTACTTCTTTCAAAGCTAAATCTCGATATCCTTGAGCTTCTTTCAATATTTTAGGCGTAGTGATATTGGTTGAAATTTTATCAAAATAAGTAACAACAAATTCAAAACGCTCTCGTTTTTTAGCTTCCAAACTACCTTGTGCATATAAATATCCGGCTTTGATAACGTAAAGCATCGCTTGTTCGCGTTCTTTAATCTCCGGATAATCTTTTAATACATTTTGAAATGAAATAATGGCAGCACGAAATTCTTCCGTTTTGTAATATAATAATGCATTTTCATAAGCTTTATGCGATAATTTATACCGCATCTCATCAATCATCTGGTTAGCCTCTGCTACGCGAATGCTGTTAGGGTAAAGGTTGATGAATGTTTGTAGTTCTTTTAATGCCTCTTTGGTAGCAGTTTGGTCTAAACTGTAAATGGGAGATTCTTTTACTTTCGACAAGGCATTCATATACATACATTCTTCTGCATGAACACTTGACGGATATGATTTTACATAGCTCTTAAAGTAATAAGATGCGGTTAGGTAATCTTCTGTTTTATAAGCTGCATAAGCATAATAATATGCAATGCGTTCAGCTTGTTCTTTTCCTCTAAAGGGTAGTATCAGCTGGTCGAATAGCTGCATACACTTGTAATATTGTCCTTTATTGTAGTAGCGGATAGCTGTTTCATACAGCTTATCATAATTCTGGCTTTTTACCATTTTTTGATAACTGTCGCAAGATGTAATCAGCAGTGCTGCAACACTTAATATAACTATGAAATATAACTTTTTTAGCTTCATAATGAATTTGCAAAAATAATACTTTTTTGTGGATTAATCTAAAGACTTTTTGTACAATAGAAACAAAATCAATTGCATTTTGCGTTCCACGGGTTAGTCTTGATTATACACAACGCAAAAACCCCCAAATAATTATATTAGCGGAGAATTTAATTCAAAAAAAAGCTGCATGCCTTTTTGTTTATCAGCATCGAAAGTATAGCTTATTGCTTGATGGTAATAATTAGCCAGTTCTTGCTTAGATATCAATTTTTCATCATAATTCTGTACAATACAATCTACATGAGTTATCCCGTAACGCAGTGCTTCATTAAATTCTTGAACGAAAGGCTGCGGTAGGTCTTGATTTGTAGCCCAGCAAGCAAACACAAAAGGCAGTTGTGTAAAATGCTGCCATGTTTCTGCCAAATCGTAAATATATTTATACTGCTTCCGTGTATTAAATGTTTTATCTCCGATAAGTACAACCGATTCGGGAAGGGTTTCTTGATAATCTTTATAATCGCGGATATTTTTAAATTCCGGATTTTGTTTCCAGAAATGCTTCATCAATACTTTTATTAATCGTACCGATGTCATCGATTCCCAATCTAAATATATTTCTTTTATCTCTTCAATGGGGCATTGGCTCATCAGTAATACGGTATCAACTTTTTGGGTAGCTCCGATACAAAAATCACTGATAATTTTTAATTCGGGATTTAATTGAATAGCTGCTACCGGAATTAATGCAATATCTACTTCATGAGAAAGCAGCCGCTGAACAGATTGGCGGGGTACTTCCAATTGCAATTGTATTTTTGAAAAAATAGGACTGTTCTGTAATCCGTAAATAAAAGGTAATGAATTGAGGTATGAAATGGTTGAAATTTTCATCTGCTATGTAGTTCGAAAGTTTGTAAAGTTTAAAACGTTTGTAAAGTGAACAGTATATCTGGTTTACTTGTGTCTTGTACAGAAATCCTCGTTACTAACTTGTAATTTTTCAGATAATCATCACTATATTATACTTTAGTCATAGGCATTAACTATTTTTCTCCGCTATAAATACTGGCTATGCCTAAGGTAAGCGATCTGGCTGATGTATTTTTAAATCCTGATTTTTCCATCAAAGCTAAGAAATCTTTTCCGCTTGGAAATTCTTGTACCGAATCGGGCAGATAGGTGTAAGCCGACGCATTTTTAGATATAATTTTGCCCAAAAGCGGAAGTATGTTTTTAAAATAGAATCTGAAAAGCGGCGAAAACAAACCTTGAGATTTTGAAAATTCGAGAATTAATAATCTTCCGTTGGGCTTTAAAACTCTAAGAATTTCGTCCAAACCTTTTTGCGGGTCTTCAAAATTGCGGATGCCGAAACCTATCGTACAGGCATCGAAAGTATTATCAGAAAAAGGAAGTTGTTCAGCACAAGCTGTTTGGGTAGTAATTAATGGCGATAAACCTTTTTGTGTTATTTTCTTTTGTCCGACAGCGAGCATGGCAGACGAAAGATCGGCTGCCACAATTTTTTGCGGATGCAAACGGGCTAAGGCAATGCTTAAATCGCAAGTGCCGGCTGCTAAATCTAAAATACTTTGCGGAGCATTGTTTTTAAGCATACGTACCAATTTCTTACGCCAGATTTTATCGATATTAAGCGATAAAAAATGATTCAAAAAATCGTAACGGGGAGCTATGTCGTCAAACATAGCCTGTATATTTGCGTGTTTCTTTTCCAAAGTATATGATAACGGTTATTTTATAATAATATTTCGTTCCATTCCCGAATGGTTATCGTTCCTACAAGTCCTTCGTTTACAAAAGGATCTTGTTTGATAAATTCTTCGGCACTTATTTTATCTTTAAATATTCCCATAGAACCTCCTGCCGGATTGGTAAATGGTCCGATGGCAATAATTTTTCCTTCTTGGGCAAAATTATCTACAATCTGCTTATGCTTCGGATAAACCTCCATAATCTTTTCCATACTTACATCGCTAGGCTCATAAAAAACAACTGCTTTCATCGGGTTTAAGGTTTATAAAGTTAGAATGTTCATAAAGTTAATAATGGGAAAATCTAATAGCATGAGTTTGATATAAAACTTATTTGGTATCAATACCGTGGGCATTGCATGTCTGTAGGAATGAAATATAATCATGTTTTACGACCCCGTTTGGGGGTCGAATATATGCCGTTTTTGGTATATTATACAAATATGTAAATCCTACGGATTTA
>JAVBQU010000053.1:0-40206 GCA_031548675.1 Bacteroidales bacterium | reverse complement strand
TTATTTGCCGAAAAAGTATTGAAGATTAAACAAGCCATGCCTCATGCCTGTATTGCTTGTGATGTAATTGTAGGCTTTAACGGCGAAACTGAAGAAGAATTTCTCAGTACATATCAATTTATTGAGGAATTACCAATTTCGTACCTCCATGTTTTTACCTATTCTGAGCGACCGGATACATACGCGTTGAAGATGCAGGGAAAAATTCCTGTAGCTGAACGCAGAGAGCGAAGCAAGAAATTGCAGCAGCTTTCTGATGCTAAAAAAATGGCTTTTTACAAAGAAAATACAGATTATTTGGCTTCTGTGTTATGGGAAAGCGATAATCAGAATGGTTATATCGGAGGATTTTCCGATAATTACATACGGGTAAAAACGCGATTTCAAGAATCATTGGTTAATACAATTTCCACTGTTACTTTAAAATCCTTAGAAAACGACGCTTATATAGTCTGATATTGAAAGCTTAGGGATATAGATTTGCTTACCAATCGCGAAGATTTCAGCTTCTACGCAAAGGCATTGTCATGCAGCGGGCTCCACCGCCTCCTCTTGGCAATTCGGACGCTTGAATAGCAGCTACAAAACGGCTATAAGTTTTCATATCAATTGCTCCATTACAAATATCATGGGCTGGTAATACTGCAAATCCTTCTTTATCGAGTGCTTCTATGGTACGGATATTGCGGGCATAACCTATAATTTTACCTTCGCCGAGTGCAAAAAAGTTCGCTCCGCTATGCCATTGTTCGCGGGCTTGATACCAAGCATCGTTTCCTCCGCATAAAACAGGTTTCAAATCTAAGCCTAAGTCTTTGACTCCTTGAAAAAAATCTGCTTTTTCGTGGTATCGTACATTGCCGTTATCTATTTCAATAAGGGTGGTTTTGTATTGGGAAAAAGCTTGACTTTTCTTTATCAAAGGATCAAAAACCATACAAGTATTTTTATCTAAAAGTGTAAAAACCATATCCAGATGGATAAACGATTCAGGATGCGTAGGCAGCTCCTGAACTAAAATATGAAATTTCGGTTTTTGCTTTTTAAAATAATTTATCAATGTATTCACACCCTGCATATTGCTACGGGCTGCTACGCCGATAAAAAGTATATTTTCGCTTACTACCAAAATATCGCCGCCTTCAGTGTGTGCTTTTATATCTGACTGAATGGGAGAGAAAGTATTTTGATTAAAAAGATGTTGGAAGATAACCGATGCCAGCATACTTTCTTTGGCTCGTACTGCTGTTGCCATCGAATTGATAATTACCGTATCATAGACCACAGAGGCTATATCTCGGGTAAAAAACAGATTAAACAAAGGTTTTAAAATATATCGTTCTTCGGCTTTAGCTTGGGGATGATGTGATTGATATTCGTAGCCTTCAATCAAAGAATGAGCTAAAACGGCATTCGGCAATGCAAATAATTCATCTTGTAAAAACTCGCATTGGTCGGCTTTGCAAAATGCTTCGATAATAATTTTCTTTGCATATTCATTTTGAAGTGTCTGCTCGAGTAAGTCGGAAACTTGATAGATTTGTGTTCCCCATTTGCCTATCACCTGTTCAAAAAAGCTGTATTCTTTTTGAGCGATGGGGTAACTTAACAAATCGCTGTATAAAGCTTGTTTTGCATTATCTGGAGTCATGCGTTCGATTTCTACGCCGGGGCGGTGCAAAAGTACGCTTTCGAGATTTCCGGTTTCAGAGGTTACACTTACATTGATCATAAATTCGGGTTTTCGTTCGACTTATACAGTATAAATACTGTATTTTTCTGCAAATATACTGATTTTTATCTGGATTAACTAAAAAGCCACTGGTTATTCAACCAATGGCTTTGCAAATCGTTTCCAATTTTTTTAATTTCTAAGTTTATCTTTGAATTTGGCTATTTGTGATTTCAATGCATCCACGGCAAGGTCTGTAGCTTCCTCAAAACTGGGGGCTTGCTTTTTAGCAAACAATTCTCCACTTGGAATATTCAATTGAATTTCCGTTATTTTGTTTTCATGCTGATCGTTATTTTCTAACTTCAGCGTAACATCACAACTGGTTACATCAATGTTGTTGACAAGTTTTCTTACTTTTTGATGGATAAAATCCTCTAATTTTGAGTCTGTTTTGAACTTTACGGATTGAATGTTGATGTTCATAATAAACCTCCTTTATTTAATTTATACATTTGCTCTTGGATGAGCTTTATAAGATTTTTTCAATTTTTCGATAGTATTGTGTGTGTAAACCTGAGTTGCCGCTAAGCTCGAATGCCCTAATAAATCTTTGATTGCATTGATATCGCTTCCATTATCCAACAAATGTGTGGCAAATGTATGTCGTAAAACATGCGGACTTCGTTTATCTATTGTTGATACCATCGAAATGTATTGTTTTACTATTCTATAAACAAACATGGGATAAATAGGTTTGCCTTTTGAGGTGACAAAAAGATTATCTGCTGAATATGAGATAGCTTTATTTCTCTCGCTTATATAAGCTTCTATTTTTTGTTTCAATTCATCTGTAAACGGGATGAAACGTTCTTTATTGCCCTTGCCTTTAATCTTTAAAATGTTTTTTCCAAAATCAATATCCACATTTTTTAATCCGATGAGTTCCGATTCGCGTATGCCTGTTGCATAAAATAATTCTACAATCAGATGGTTTCTCAGCGTTTCCCAATTTTGGGTATCAGGTTGCAAGTGTGTAACATTTCCCATGTCGTCTTCCCGCAAAAAAATGGGTAAGTGTTTAGATAATTTGAGAGAGGGTAATAATTTTGCAGGATTTTCTTCTAAATCTCCTATTCTTTGCAAAAAACAGAAATAGGATTTAAGAGTACTCGTTTTTCTGTTGATACTTTTGTTTGAAAAATTCTTTTCGGCTAGATATACAACCCATGACCGCAGCATTTCTAAGGTAACTTTTTTTGCTGAATCAATTTCATACGTTTCATGCAAATATTCGCAAAACGATTCTAAGTCATTTTTATACGAGGTAATCGTATGAGGAGAATATCGTTTTTCCGAGGCTAAGTATTGATAAAAATGTGTTGTATCCATAAACAAAAAAACTTGCATAAAGGTACAATGATTTTCTCCTTTATGCAAGTTTTTCTAAAACTTTTTCTATTCCGCTCTTACATCATAGCTGCTTGATCGCGCAAGTGTTGAACATAAATAGCTTTTAATTTTTGATCTCTTTGTTTCACTGAAGGTTTTGTGAATTTTTGACGTGCTCTTAATTCTCTTACTACTCCGGTTTTTTCAAACTTTCTTTTTAGTTTCTTCAAAGCGCGCTCAATGTTATCGCCTTCTTTAATGGGAACAATGATCATAATTAATACCTCTTTCTTTTGTTAAGTTAAAAAATTAATTTTTGCAAAGGTACATGATTTCTTTTTTTTGTACAAGTGTTTTTTTATGCAGGTTTTTGGAAATTTGATACATACAACGTGCAAGTTCGTTACTGTTATGCAAGTTTCGTTTTGTTTTTGGGCTTTAAAAATCGGTTCGTTAAGTATTGCCGTACCGGTATATCATAAAACTTCAAACAGAGATAAGCTAAAACGATACTTCCTATAACAACTCCTGCTGCACCGGGCAGTGATTCCTGAAAGCTAAGATTATTATTTTTTACCCAAGCATAATACAGATATATAAAAGGATAATGAACCATGTATAAAGGATAGGAGATGTCTCCTAAAAACTTGCATATTTGAGTTGTGTATTTATCGGTAGTTTTTCCTGACGCTCCAAGATAGACAAGCAGCGGAAAAAACAAGATACAGCACATAGCGTCATACATTCCGTTCATCCATAAATGCTCAGCTCCGCCTATGCGTGGAATAGCCAAGAGAGCAACAACAGACAGACTGCATATCCAAAAAGCTCCTCTTATATTTACAGGCTTGAAAATACGGGAAAGAAGCAATCCGGCGGAAAAAGAAAACAGTAGTCGGAAAGAGCCTCCGGTAAATTCTGTTCCGGTTAATGAATATCCGACGCAGATATCGCCTAAAGGACCTAAAATGGCAAATGCCGCCAAACCGCATCCGGCAGCAAAAACCAATACGGTAAGGGCTTTTGTAGAAAGTTTTCGGATGAATAAGGCATAAAGAATATTACCAATGTATTCAAAGAACAAAGACCAGCTAGGACCATTTAAAGGAAATATTTCGCCTACACCTCTAATTTCTGTTCCGGGAGTAGATGGGATTAATAGCATGTTCAAAAATGTGGTAATAAGCAAAGCCCAAACAGCTACTTTTGATACATCCCATACGGAACAGCCTTGAAAATAAAACATAATTGCTCCTATGACGGCTCCTATCACAACCATGGGGTGCAGGCGTATCATTCTGCGTTTGATGAAGTCTTTGGTTTTCATTGTTCCCCAACGATTGTCGTAAGCGTAACCGACAACGAAGCCCTAAAGCATAAATAAAAAATCGACGGCTAAGTAACCATGATTGATGCGTTGGTCTAAATGACTGGTTGCAAAAGCTTCAAATATGTGGAAACATACTACTGTGATGGCTGCTACACCCCGCAATCCATCGAGAATATTGTAGTGCGGTTTTGTATCTGCAAACGCAGCCATAGAAATTGTTGATTTCTGCATTAGATTGTTTTTTCTTATAGCGTATTTAGGATGGTTGATATTTGGATTTAATTTTCAATTTTTGCGGGCATTATCTATCAAACAAAAGATATGCAGCGGATTTTAGAATGGATAACCGATTCCAAAGTTTACAAGAACATCGTTAAATTGGGTTTTTTGTATCACAAAACGATCTCCTTTTGAGTTTTCGGGTTCGGTAATGGGTATTGCTAAATCTAGGCGGACAATAAAAAAGGAAAGATTGAGCCGCAAGCCGACACCCATATCCCAAGCAATTTGCTGATAAAACTTATTGATTTTGAATTCTCCTTCAGGAAAAGTACTGTTGGGACGGAGCAGCCAGATATTGCCCATATCGGTAAATAAAGCCCCTTCTAAGTATTTGTAAATAGTAAAACGGTTTTCAGCATTTATGCTCAGCATCATATCGCCGGTGCGGTCTATATTAGGGTCGATACCCGCAACCATATTGGGGTTAAATCCTCCCGGACCCAATTTTCGGTAACGCCAAGCCCGTAATCCGTTGCTTCCTCCTGCAAAAAAACTACGGTCATAGGGCAGGGCAATAGAGTTGCTGTATGCTGTACCAATACCCCCGACAAATCGTAATACGGCATGATGCGTTTTGCTAAACATAAAATATTTTTTCCATTCTATGTCTGTTCTTACATATTGGGCGTATTGTAATCCATTTAAAGTATAAAAACCTTCTGAATTTTTTATAGCATCGGTGGTGATGCTCACCAAATTTAATAAGTTACCTGCCGTTTCCATATTCCAACGGACGAAATAGAAGTTTTTTATTTTACTTAGGTCCTGTGTATTATATATAAAACTATACCTTAAATTCATGATAAATTTATCCGAATACTGGTCTTTAAATCTTTCATCATTGGTACTTGCCAAGTAGGCGTTGAATATGGAATCCGGATTCATCTTTATGATATTCAATCCTATCGGGAACAAATAATGCTCATGAATTAAATTAGGTTTAAGATAGTAACCCAAAGAAGTTGAGAATATTTTACGCGAGAAATTGGTTTGCAGCTGGTAATCTCCTCCTACAGTAAGGGTTGTTTTAGGGTGGAAATACTTTGGAAGATTATCTTGCTTGATGGGAAACAAAAAGCGTGGAAACTGCAAGGCGACGTCGCCCCCGATTTCGTAGGTATTAAAAAAGCGATCGTCGGGAGTGGACGAACCTCTGCCAAACGATTTTTCAAAAGCGGTTTTGAATTTTACAGCCAGATTTTCAGCTCCGTGGAATACATTGCAATTGGTGTACAGCATACTAAATTCCATGCCTAGATTTGTTCCGCTTGTAGCTTCGTTGGGAGCATTGGTAATGGCTGAGTTGCTAAGTTCTAACGAAGGAGAGATGCTGTGCAGTTTTTTTCTCGATAAATTGATATGGCAATTGAGTATGCCGTCTGAGGTGTCGGAAACAGGAGGATTTTGTTCTGTAAAATTGATATTGATAAACTGAAACAGGTTAAAATCGCGTAAAGCAGAATATGTTTTTTCTACATCTTTGAGATTGAAATAATTGTTTGTAGAAATATATACCGCTCTTGTTAAACGTTTGGGTTTTATCTGCAATGTATTTCCAAAAATGATAGAATATTGGTTTTGCTTATTTGAGCGGTATTGCTTGGTGCTGAAAAGGATGGTGTCGAGTGTAGAAGAGAGATTTCCTTCTCTGGTTGGATTATAATCGGTTCGTATAAAAATATTATCAATTTTATAACGATGGTGCGGAAATCCCACTACATTACTATCGTTAATTGTATAAGAAAGATTTTTAATTATTAAATTCAGGTCTATCTGATGGCTGTTGAGAGAACTGTCCATCTGAAAGGTAATATAGTTTTTTGTAAACTTAAAGTAACCTTCGTTTTGTATGTTTCTTGTAATTCTTTCCCGCTCATCTTTAAAAATATTTTCATTATATGTCATGCCCTGCTTCAATAACGATTCGCCCTGCCATGCAAGCAGCATAGAACTGATTAAAGGATCCTCCGCTGTGTAGTTTATATTTCTTATAGAGTAAGGTTTTCCTAACCGAATGGTATAATTAACTATGATTTTATTTCGTTTTTTCCCTACTGTATCTGTGATATAAGAAGTCTTTACATCAAAATACCCCATAGATTTGAAATATTTTTCAAGCTGGGTCAGGCTGTTTTTTGAGTCGAGACCGTTATACACAACCGGAGGTTCTCCGATACGTGCCCATAACGACGAATCTGTTTTAGCCATACTGTAAGACAGTAATTTGGCTTTTATAAATAAAAATTTCTTGTTGGGCTGTTGGATGATTAAATCGTTGGCATCGGTAGAAAATTCAATCTTTTTATCTTCTATCTTTACTTTGTTTTTTTTGAGCAGATAAGCATCTTGAGGAAGTTTACGGGTAGAGCTGCAAGCCGTAAATGCTAACACAGCAATTAATCCGATAAAAAAATAAAATCCTCTATGTTTCACTATGAAAGAATATTTTACGCAAATTTACAGCAAAACTTTTGCAGAAGCAATTTTTAATATATTTATTACCTATAATTAGAATTGTACGAATTGATAATTAGATGATGGGGGGAAGTCTTCATGTATTATTTCAATCCTTTTTGTATCTTTGCACTATTAAGGAATAAACATGGAAGGATCGAATTTTGTTGATTATGTAAAAATTATGTGCCGTTCAGGGAAAGGCGGAGCAGGATCGGCTCATTTGCTTCGAACAAAATCGAATGCGAAAGGCGGACCGGATGGCGGCGATGGCGGCAGAGGCGGACATATTATAGCTAGGGGTAATGCCCAAATGTGGACTTTGCTGCATTTAAAATATACAAAGCATGTAATTGCGGATGCCGGCGAAAGCGGCGGGCAAAATTTGATGCACGGGGCTAATGGCAAGGATGTGATACTACAAGTACCTCTTGGTACTGTTGTTAAAGATTTTGAAACAGGAGAAATTGAAGGCGAAATTGTAGAAGACGGACAGAGTTTGATTATAGCCAAAGGCGGTAGGGGAGGTTTAGGAAACGATCATTTTAAATCGTCCACATTTCAAACCCCGCGCTTTGCCCAGCCCGGAGAGGAAGGAGAAGAGCGTTGGAAAATATTAGAATTAAAAGTTTTGGCAGATGTTGGCTTGGTGGGCTTTCCGAATGCAGGAAAATCAACATTGCTATCTGTAATCTCGGCAGCTAAGCCCGAAATAGCAGACTATCCGTTTACGACTTTAGTGCCGAATCTGGGTGTAGTTCCTTACCGCGACCATCGTTCATTTGTTATGGCTGATATTCCGGGTATTATTGAGGGAGCATCAGAAGGAAAGGGGTTAGGATTAAGGTTTTTACGGCATATTGAGCGTAATTCTGTTTTGTTATTTATGATTCCGTGCGATACGGATGATATTAAAAAAGAATACAAGATATTAAGAAAAGAGCTTAAACGGTATAATCCTGAATTGATGGATAAAGACCATATGCTGGCTATTACCAAATGCGATATGATGGATGAGCAGATGGTAAAGGAAATGAAAAAGCTTTTGCCCCGCAATGTAAAGGCTATGTTTATATCGTCAGTAGCAGGAGTAGGAATAACCGAGTTGAAAGATAAGTTGTGGGAAATGTTGGTAAAAGATATTCAGTAAAAAGAGATAGAATATCCTGAAATATATTTATTAGCCGCATGTACATTTCAGCAAATTAATAAAAATCAAAATTATTCGGCGTATGAAAACTAAAATCACAATTGCAGCTATTATTCTGTTTAATTTCTGCATGACCATAGCAGGTGTTTCAGCCGTCCCTAAAAAATCGGCAATAAGGGCACATTTTAATTATACTGTTTTTAATACAGTAGAAGATAAACCCTATATAGAAACTTATCTGTCAATAGACGGCTCTTCTGTACAGTTTAAAGAAAAATTGCCTCACCAATATTCTGCTATCATTGAAGCCACATTTGTTTTTTATAAAGATACTACCATTATTACTTATTCTAAAAATAATATAGAAAGTCCCATAGTGGGAGATTCCTCTCAGTTTAATATTTTTTTCTTTAACCAGCAGCGATTATATGTTCCGCAAGGAACCTACCGCTTAGAGGTAACTCTGGTTGATAAAAACCTTGCTTCTCCATCCAATAAAACTAAAGAAAGCATTGATGTGGATATTAATTTTCCGGATGAAAAAGTATGTTTTTCGGGACTTGAATTTGTAGATCGTTATCATAAAACAGAAAAACCGATAGATGTAAGCCGCGGAGGGTATGATTTATACCCTTATTTCGGGAATTTCTTTCCCGATAATAAAAATGATTTGAATTTTTATTACGAAATATACAATGCGGAGAAGTTAGAGGGGAAAGACAAATCTTTGATAATAAAAGACTATGTGCAGGTTTTTGAAACTGCCAAAACGGTAGAACAGCTTGTAAATTACCGTAAAGTAAAATCGGCTTCGCTAATACCTCATTTCGGAATTTTTGATTTAAGCAAACTGCCTTCAGGAAACTACTTGTTGGTTAGCGAGGTGCTCAATAAAGAAAATAAGGTTCTGGCAGGGAATCAAGCCTTTTTTCAAAAAAGTAATCCGAATTTAACTATAGATGAACATCTATTGGCTAATATCGATTTAGAGTCATCTTTTATCAAGGGAATTCCTAATGATACTCTTAAGAAGTTTATCCGGTATTTGTACCCGATTGCAACCGGAATTGAAAAGATATTTATTTATGACCAATTGGAAACGGCTGACTATCCTTTACGCCAGAGATTTTTTATTAATTTCTGGTCGGATAGAAATGCAATGAGACCCGATTTGGCTTGGCAAACTTACTATGCGAGCGTGCAAATGGCAAATCGCGAATTCGGTACTCCTTTTAAAGCGGGTTATTTAACGGACAGGGGACGGGTGTATCTGCAATACGGACCTCCTAATACAATAGACGACCGGAAATTTGATACAGCCGGAGATGATTACTGGGGTACTGTGCCTTATCAAATCTGGCATTATTACAAGCTGGACAGCAGGCAGGCTAATAAACGGTTTGTGTTTTACAATCCCGATTTATCTACGCAGGAATATCCATTGCTGCATTCGGATGCATTGGGAGAAGTTAACGACCCATCGTGGTATACCCGCTTATCGCGGCAGCCAACTATTAATGAATCTGCACCGCAGCAACAATATTATAGAATCTTAGAAGATTTCAGGAATCCCAGATAAGAGGGATATATCATATGGATAATACGCAAAAAGAGGTGTTGAAAGACGGAGACAGCATTTTACCAAAAGTAGCTATTGTAATATTGAATTGGAATGGCAGGCGGTTTTTGGAACAATTTTTACCTAAGGTTATTGAATACTCTCAAGCAGATGCAGAAATCATTATTGCCGATAATGCATCGTCTGACGACTCGGTTGCTTTTTTACAACAGCATTACCCTGCCCTTCGTATTATTCAAAACAATCAAAACTATGGATATGCACAAGGGTATAATGAAGCCCTCAATCATGTGGAAGCAGACTATTATGTACTGTTGAATTCCGATATTGAGGTTACTGCCGGTTGGGTTAAGCCTTTGGTGCGTTTGATGGAAAGCGATACGCAGATTGCAGCCTGCCAGCCCAAAATATTATCATACTACGATAGAACGCATTTCGAATACGCCGGTGCGGGGGGTGGATTTATCGATAAATACGGTTATCCGTTTTGCCGCGGGCGGGTTTTTATGAATATTGAAGAGGATAAAGGGCAGTATGACGATACCTGCGAGGTTTTCTGGGCAACAGGTGCAGCACTTTTTGTTAGAGCAGATTTATACCATCGGCTGGGAGGCTTGGATGATGAGTTTTTTGCCCACATGGAAGAAATTGATTTTTGCTGGCGGTTGAAAAACGAAGGATATAAAATTATGTATTGTGCTGAATCACTTATCTATCATATCGGCGGAGGGACGCTTCCCAAGAGTTCAGCCCGTAAGACTTTTTTGAATTTTAGAAACAACAGGGCTTTGCTGTATAAGAATATCCCTAAAAAATCGTTGAACATACTGTTTTTTAAACGTTTCTTTTTAGATTTATTGGCAGGGACAAAATTTCTTCTTACAGGCTACTATCAAGATGCATGGGCTGTAGTAAGAGCGATGTATGCTTTTGCCAAATGGAAAAAAAGTTTGAGAATTAAACGCAGGCAGCTTAAGCAGCACGAAGTTTCCATGATTTATAAAGGCGATATAGTGCTGGATCATTTTTTGAGGGGCAAAAAGAAATTTACCGATCTGGATCCTCAGAAATTCAGCAAGGACAATGCGAGTTAATCAGTAGTAATTTTGGATAGATAGATATTAAAAAATCAATAGTATGAAGAAGTTATTTTTTATTCTAATATTGGCAAGCATTTATACTTTTGCCAATTCACAGACAAGCAATAATTCCGATACAACCAAAAACCTGAAAACGATTAAAGAAGTAATCGCCGATTCGCGAGAAGGAGTAGAGTTTATTGGCAATGCAGAATTAATAAAACGGATCAATGCAAATCCAAAACTTATTTTGCTTGATGTCCGCAATAAAGAAGAATATGATGCAGGGCATCTTAAAGGGGCAACATGGCTCGAAAGGGGAGTTGTAGAATATACGATGGCACGTACATTAAGAAAACCCGATGCAGAGATCATTGTATATTGTGCGAAAGGAAACCGTTCAGCTCAAGTTGTTAAAGCCTTGAAAAATATGGGTTATAAGAATGTAAAATCACATATCGGTTTAGAAAAATGGGCAGAAGAAGGTTATTCTATCTACAATTATTTGGGCGAAATAAAAGTAGTGAAATTGAGAGAAGTTAATTCCGCTACAAATCCGGTAGATTATTATTTAGATAAAAAGTTAACGAATTAGGGAAGACCCTAAACAGTTTGAATGTTTATTATTTTTTAATGCTTTGATTGAGCTTATATATGGCAGAAAATATATACTTACCTTACAAAATGCGATTGGCAAAGATAACAGAAGAAGCCCCCGGGGTTCGTACCTTTCGCTTAGAATTTGTGAATGCCGAGGAGGCTGAAAATTTTAATTTCCGTACCGGACAGTTTGCAGAATATTCAGTCTTTGGCGAAGGCGAATCTACTTTCTGTATCGCTTCTCCGCACACCCGTAAAGGATATGTCGAATGTACATTCAGGCAGGCAGGTCGTGTAACTACCGCTTTAGCCAATTTAGAGGAAGGAAATATTGTAGGATTCAGAGGACCTTACGGTAATATTTTCCCGATAGAAGATTGGAAAGGGAAAAATCTGGTTTTTATAGCCGGAGGTATAGCGCTGCCCCCCATGCGGAGCGTTATTTGGTCTTGCCTCGATAATAGGAGCGACTATAAAGAGGTTACCATTTTTTATGGAGCACGTACCGTTGCCGATTTGGTATATAAACATGAGCTCAAAGAATGGGAAGAACGCCCCGATGTAAACCTCCATCTTACAGTAGACCCGGGCGGAGATACTCCCGAATGGAAAGGGAAAGTAGGCTTTGTTCCTACCATTGTTTCCGAAGCAGCACCCTCTGCCGAAAATACCATTGTTATTGTATGCGGTCCCCCCATTATGATTAAGAATACTTTTCCGGTATTAAAACAACTGGGCTTTACAGATGAAAATATTTTTACCACCCTCGAAAACCGTATGAAATGCGGCTTTGGGAAATGCGGACGGTGCAATGTAGGAAAAACCTATGTGTGCAAAGACGGACCTGTGTTTACAGCCGCCCAATTGGCAGAAATGCCCAATGAGTATTAGACCTTTCTTTATTTAGTTTAGAATTACGAATTCTGCCCAATAGCGAAGAGTTGACTTTATGAGTACTTTACCAAAGTCCCCTTTAGGGGATTTTGGGGCGGAATTAACTTTAGGATGTCCTCCTACTCCTCTCCCTTGTGGAGAGAGGGGCGTTGTTCCTCAACACTAAAGGAATATTCTGCTGAACAGCGGAATTAGCTAAAAATATTTTCTATTCCAAAATATAAAACTAAACATATGAGAAAAAATAAATTGATAATTATTATTATCTCAATGCTTTTTACTTCCAAAGTATATTCTCAACATCAAATTAATAATAAAGATGAGTTAATAGCGATTCTTTGTACTAATGATTCTGTTGCGTTTATTGTCAATAAAGGATGGATTGATGATGATTATATACAGGAGAAATATTATGCTAATTTTGCCAAAGAGTTTATAATATCTAATTATGAATATATTTCTCCCAAATTAGTATTAATAACATTAAATACTACATATAAACAATATTTGCATAGATTAGCATATGGTTTTTGGGAATTCTATTTTAGGAAGCAGTTTCTCAAAACAGAAAATGATAAATGTATTGAAATAATAATTTATCCAGATACAACTAATCCAGAAGAAGAATTATATAAATTATTAAAGTATGCCTACTCTAATGTTAATACAATTATAAAACGGAAGGAAGAAAAAGGAATATGTGAGTTAAATGATAACGATTTATTTGAAGTTTTAAACAGACCTCTAAATAAGAATGAAAAAAAGGAAATAAACAGATTGAAAAAGGTAAGCAGGCAATCTGTAAAGCAATACAAAAAAGAAATAGATGAGCCTATTCCAGAATGTAAATAAGAACTAGGTGTTTCCTACTCCTCTCCCTTGCGGGGAGAGGTTGGGAGAGGGGTGCTATTCCGCTCAACACTAAAGGAATATTCTGCTGAACACTTGACAGTTTCCTACTCCTCTCCCTTGTGGGGAGAGGTTGGGAGAGGGGTGTTGTTCGCGCTCAGTAGAGCATCCCGTCTCAGCCGTTGTATTACCGCAGGTTTAATCAGCTTCTATATTCAAATTTAGCCTGTCGCAACCTTGCGACACCTTGTCTCCGTCCTCCGACAGCCCGTCGCAACCTCGCGACAGCTTGTTTTCGTTCTCCGACAGCCCGTCGCAACCTCGCGACAGCTTGTTTCCGCCCTCCGGCAGCCCGTCGCAACCCCGCGACACCTTGCCGAAGCCCTTCCGCACACTTTCGCTCCTATGCGACAGCTTGCAACAGGGAAAATGGATTAATAAAATGAGAAACCAGATACAAGTAGACAAGATACGAGATACAAGTTGTAACAAGAGACGGGTGACGCGTGACAAGGTTTAGATACAAGAAACTTTACAAACCTTATAACCGAGCTTACGAGCTCAGCAACTCAACACTCGTCAGCCGTCACTTGTCACCCATTAGCAAACTTTCTGAACAAATTTCCCTATTTTTGCATAAAATACGATTCGATGAATATTCTTTTACTTACGCCGCCTCTTACCCAGCTTAATACGCCCTATCCAGCAACAACCGTACTCAAAGGTTTTTTACAAAGTAAAAAGCATCATGTCCGTCAAGCCGACTTGGGCATAGAATTGATTCATCATATCTACAGTGCCGAAGGTTTGCAACAATTAGGATTAGCCGAAGAATATATCTATACCGTAGAACCTGTGATGCATTTTCTGCAAGGCAGAAACCCTGCCTTAGCCCACCGCATAGCCAACCGTACTCTGCTGCCCGAAGGTCTTCGTTTCGAAAACGATGCAGATTTAGAATGGGCTTTCGGAACATCGGGCATAACAGACAAAGCCAAGCATTTGGCAACCCTTTATGTAGAAGATATAGCCGATTATATCCGCGAAAATATATCCCCCCGCTTCGATTTGATTCGGTATGCAGAACAAATTGCTTTGTCTGCCCCTGTGTTTGATGCCTTACATGCAGAACTGCAAAATCCCGTGTTAAATATTATCGACCAATGGATGCTCGAATTGCTTGAAGAAGAAATAGAAAAATCGCATCCGCAATTGATTGGGTTTACTATTCCTTTCCCCGGCTGTTTTTATGCAGCCTTAAAATGCGGAGAGTATATCAAAAAGCACCATCCCCATATCAAAATAGCCGTCGGCGGAGGATATATCAATACAGAACTACGCACAATAACCGATGCACGGCTTTTTGACTATATAGATTATATGCTTTTAGATGATGGCGAGTCTGCTCTTTTGCGTTTAGCGGAGTTTTTAGAAAATAGATGCACCGAAAGCGGATTAATCCGCTGCTTTTATCTGAATAAACAAAACCGGATTACCTATAGTGGAAACGATGAACAAAATATCCCGTTTGCCGAAACCGGAACGCCTGATTTTTCAGATCTGCCCTTAGATAAATACTTCTCCATGATAGAGCTTACCAATCCCATGCACAAGCTGTGGACAGACGGGCGTTGGAATAAAATGACAGTGGCACATGGCTGTTATTGGGCTCAATGTGCTTTTTGCGACACCTCGCTCGATTACATCTGCCGTTACGATGCTCCGCCTGCTGCGGTAGTGGTAGATAGGATGGAAGCTGTCATAAAACAAACCGGAGAAACCGGTTTTCATTTTACAGATGAGGCACTGCCTCCTGTACTGCTTAGGAAGATTGCCGAAGAAATCATACGCCGTAAACTTACCGTAAGCTATTGGGGCAATATCCGTTTCGAAAAATCCTATACCCCCGAGCTGTGCGATTTATTAGCACAATCGGGCTGCATAGCCGTATCAGGAGGTTTAGAAGCTGCTTCCGACCGCTTGCTCAAACTCATGAATAAAGGCGTAAGCATAGCCCAAGCAGCACGCTCGTTCCGTAATTTTATCGAATCCGGCATTATGGTACATGCCTATCTGATGTATGGGTTCCCGACAGAAACCTTACAAGAAACCATTGATTCGCTAGAAGTAGTGAGGCAGATGTTTGATTTAGGATTAATACAGTCTGCATTCTGGCATCGTTACACCATGACGATACACAGCCCGTCGGGCAAGAACCCCGAAAAGTTTGGAGCCGAAATATTAAACCTAAAACAACATCCTTTTGCGAACAACGGCGTAGAATTTTCTGATAACCAAAAGCTGAATCTGGAAGCGGTAGGAGAGGGGTTGCACAAGGCTGTTTATAATTATATGCACGGCATAGGCTTAGATTTTCCCTTACAAGAATGGTTTACAATCAGAATTCCGAAGACTACCCATAAACGGAGTTTGATAGAATCGTATTTGTGACGGGTGACATGTGACAAGTAGACGAGTAGACAAGATACGAGGAGGAGGATAAATTTTGAATATGTTTGAACATTATAAGCATTCAGCCTTAAACTATAAACAATTCAGCAACTCAACATTTCAACAACTCAACAATGTTTTTAACCTTACAAACATTATAAACTTTATAACCGGGCTTGCGGGCTCAACGAATCAACGATTTAGCAATTCATGAATAAACAAGATAAAGGAACATTACAAAGATATTTGCCCGAAGCTTCAATAGACGATATTTTAGGACGCTTGCAGAAACATAAAGTAAAATTTGTTATTACCAACGAACGGCTTACTAAAAACGGCGATTACCGCTGTCCGTCCCCTAATAATCCGCAGCACCGCATTACGGTAAACGGCAATCTAAACCCCTACGCCTTTTTGCTTGTTACCCTCCACGAGCTAGCCCATTTAGAAACATGGATGCAATACAAAAACCGTGTTAATCCCCATGGCAGGGAATGGAAAAACCATTTTGCCTCATTGCTGGTAACATACATAGAAAAAAATATTTTTCCATCCGATTTAAAAAACGCAGTTATTAAACATCTGGCAAAATTGCCTGCCCGTACGCTAACAGATGCCTTACTGGCAAAAGCCCTCAAGCATTACGATACCGAAGAACAAAAAGCATTAAACCAACATCTGCTTCATGTAGAAGATATTCCGCTGAATGCTTGCTTTAGAACACAGAACGGGGTTGTTTTTCAAAAAATAGAAAAACTAAGAACCCGTTGCAAATGCAAGAACCTCCACAATCAAAGGCTGTATCTCGTTCCTGCCGGAATGCAGGTAGAAAGCGTAAGCATAATATAAACATGATAAAAAATGCACAGCTTCCCAAGTAATTTAGTAGCTTTGCAAATCCAAATTACAGGCGGAATAAATCGAGAAGATTAAATCAAGCATTTTACAAATGAACAACTTATAATATTCCTTGTTCGTTTAATTTAGAACTATAAATACAGAAATGAAAGACCTTACCATAGGAAGACCCGGACAGCTTATTTTTCAATTTACCATTCCCATGCTTATTGGAAATATCTTCCAGCAATTGTACAATGTTATCGACAGCATTGTGGTAGGGCATTACGTGGGGAAGACAGCCTTAGCAGCCGTAGGAGCTTCGTTTCCATTAATCTTTATATTAATTGCATTGGTGGTCGGAATCACGATGGGATTTACCATCATGATTGCCCAGTATTATGGAGCCAAAGATATGAAGAGCATAAGCCGTACAGTAAATACAGCAAGCGTATTTCTTCTTATCTCATCCATTGCTACCACTATTGTGGGATTTGTATTAAGTGAATTTGTATTTAGATTAATCAGCCTCCCCGAAGAAGTCATCCCCGAAGCAATTATTTATTTCAGGGTATTCCTTACCGGTATGATATTCTTTTTCGGATACAATGGAATAGCAGCCATACTAAGAGGTTTGGGCGATAGCAAAACCCCTTTATATTTTCTTATTGTCAGTACCTTGCTTAATATCGTTTTAGCTGTATTATTTGTAGGCGTTTTCGAATGGGGAATAGCAGGTTCAGCATGGGCAACAGTGGTAGCCCAAGCCATAGCCTTTGCAATCAGCATAGTTTATCTAAACAGGAAACACGAAGTTTTAAAAATCAAGCATATCAAGTTTCAATTCGATAGAGCCATCTTTAAAAGAAGTATGAATATCGGCTTACCATCAGGTTTACAGCAAACCTTTGTAGCCATCGGTATGCTGGCTTTGCTTCGGATTGTAAACCAATTCGGAACCAATGTTGTGGCAGCCTATACCGTAGCCGGACGTATAGAAACACTTGCTACTATGCCTGCCATGAATTTTGGAGCAGCACTTTCTACATTTACCGGACAGAATTTAGGTGCAGGAAAACTCAAAAGAGTAAGAATGGGTTTAGGTTCTACATTTTTAATAACCAATGCCTTTGCCTTGGGTCTGTCAGCCATCATTGTCATATTCAGGCGGAGTCTCATGCATTTATTTACGCCCGACCTTGAGGTTGTTGCTATCGGTTCAGAGTATTTATTAATAGTAGCATCCTTTTATGCTTTGTTTGCCACCATGTTTGCCATAAACGGTGTAATGCGTGGAGCAGGCGATACATTAGTTCCCATGTTTATTACCCTGTTTTCTTTGTGGCTGGTACGTATTCCGCTGGCATGGATACTCTCGAAATACATCGGCGTTGATGGTATTTGGTGGGCTATTCCCATTGCATGGTTTATAGGTATGTGTCTATCATATATTTATTACAAACAGGGGAATTGGCGTAAAAAAGTTGTAACAAAATCCCCTGTCTCATCCATAACTGTAGAACAAGAAGTGAATTAAGCCGCAGCAGATATGAAAAAAATCCTTATACTTCTATATTTATTTTTAGTTTCACTTTCCTATGCCGCAGAGCAGCGTATTCGTATATCTACCGGCGAGACCGATTTAATATATCAAGTATCAGCCAAAGGACGTTTATATCAGGTTTATCTGGGGAATAAATTAAAGTTCGAGAAAGATATAGACAACCTTGCAGTATCATCCCATTATGGGGAAGCTTATTCCTGTGCAGGAACAGAAGACCTTTTCGAACCCGCCTTTGCCATACAGCATAATGATGGAAACTTAAGCTCCGTACTTAAATATGTATCGCACCAAGTACGAAAACTTGATAATAATGTTACCGAAACTGTAATTAAAATGAAAGACGAGGTATATCCGGTAGAAGTCGAATTACACTACATTAGTTATGCTCAGGAAAACATTATAAAAACATGGTCGGAAATCAAACATAACGAAAAGAAAGCTGTAACTATCAGCCGTTATGCATCCTCCATGCTGTATTTTTCAAACCCCCGCTACTATCTTACCGAATTTAGCGGAAACTGGGCAAAAGAAGTACAAATGAGTACCCAAGAATTGACATTTGGGAAAAAAGTTTTAGAAACCAAATTAGGCTCCCGAGCAGCCATGTTTACCTCTCCCTTTTTTGAGCTGGGCTTGTCCGAAACCCCTTGTGAAAATTCCGGCGAAGTACTGTTAGGTACCTTAGGATGGACGGGTAATTTTAATTTCACATTCGAAATAGATACCTATAATAACCTTCGCGTAATCTCAGGCATCAATCCTTACCAATCCAATTACGAATTAAAACCCAATGAGGTTTTTACGACTCCGGAGTTTATTTTTACCCTAAGTAGTTCAGGCACTGGAAAAGCAAGCCGTAACTTTCATTCATGGGCGTTAAACTATGCACTTAAAGACGGCAGGGGCGACCGCATGACCCTATTGAATAATTGGGAAAATACTTACTTTAATTTCGATCAAACTAAGTTGAGCGAGTTGATGAAAGAAGGAAAAGACTTAGGTGTCGATTTGTTTTTGTTAGACGACGGATGGTTTGGCAATAAATATCCCCGCAACAACGATTATGCCGGCTTGGGCGACTGGGAAGTAAATAAAAGTAAATTGCCTGATGGAATACCCTTTCTGATAAAACAAGCCCAAGATGCAGGCGTTAAATTTGGCATTTGGATAGAACCCGAAATGGTAAACCCTCAAAGTGAATTAGCCGAAAAACATCCCGATTGGATTATAAAACTGCCCAATAGAGAAACCTATTATTACCGGCATCAATTAGTATTGGATTTGAGTAATCCCAAAGTACAAGACTTTGTGTTTGACATTGTAGATAAACTGATGACCGAAAATCCCCAAATAGCATTCTTTAAATGGGATTGCAACAGCATGTTTACCAATGTATATTCGCCTTATCTCAAAGACAAGCAGCAGCAGCTTTACATAGATTATGTAAGAGGACTATATAATGTGTTTAATAAAGTAAAAAGCAAATATCCCAATCTGCCGATGATGCTTTGTTCCGGCGGTGGCGGACGCTGCGATTACGAAGCCTTGAAATATTTTACCGAATTTTGGTGCAGCGACAATACCGATCCTGTAGAACGGATTTTTATTCAATGGGGATTTCTGCAATTTTTCCCTGCCAAAGCGTTGTGTGCCCATGTAACCGGATGGAACCCCAAAACCAGCATCAAATTCCGCATGGATGTAGCCATGATGTGCAAGCTGGGATTTGATATCAGCCTCAAAGGCATGACTTCCGATGAACAAGTATTTTGCAAACAAGCAGTACAAACGTTTAACCGTTTGGAAAAATTGATATTGGAAGGCAATCATTACCGGTTGGTTTCTCCTTACGAAACCAACCATACAGCCATACTCAAGGTAGATGATACCCAAACAAAAGCCCTGCTGTATGCTTACGATATTTACCCCCGTTTCGATGAAGTGCTTTATCCGGTTAAGTTACAAGGATTAAATCCCGATAAACAATACAAATTAGAAGAAATCAATCTGATGCCCAATACACAATCACATCTCAATTGTAATAATAAAATATATTCCGGCGATTACCTGATGAAGGCAGGCATTTCTGTATTTACATCAGGTCGTACAACAAGCCATGTGATAGAAATTTCGGAAGTACGATAAATAAGGCATCTCATCGTGTTTGTCATTTATTAAAGAATCAATTCTGTTTTGTTTTATAATACATTTATCATTAATTTAGCAGACATATTATACATACAGACTGTAAACTAAAAAGAAATGGAATTTATTATCATACTTTTTCTAATACTATTAAACGGCTTATTTGCCATGACGGAAATTGCCATTGTTTCGTCGCGCAAAACAAAGCTCGAAACTATGGCAAAAAACGGCAGTAAGCGGGCAAAGAAAGTATTAGCACTTATTGAACATCCCAACAAATTCTTATCCACCATCCAAATAGGAATTACCTTTATCGGCATATTTTTAGGATTTTACAGCGGTGGAAAAATTGCAGCCTCGCTCGAGACATTATTAGTAACCATTCCGTGGATAGCCCCTTATGCTAATTTTGTAAGTTCACTTGTCGTAGTTTTGCTGATTACCTATATTTCATTAGTCTTGGGCGAATTGGTTCCCAAACGTATAGGAATGAGCTATCCCGAATCCCTATCCAAGCAATTGGTTTATCCCATTAATTTTATATCCAAAATTACTTCCCCTTTCGTATGGTTATTATCAGTGTCAACAAATTTAATTATAAGATTATTCAATATTAAAAGCGATGCCAATAAAGTAACCGAAGAAGAAATAAAAGTAGCCTTGCAGGAAGGATTCGAAGGTGGTGAAGTAATGGAGATGGAGCAAGATATGATACAGCGGGTTTTCAGCCTTGCCGACCGCAAAATCAGTTCATTGGTAACCCAGCGCAGCGATGTGGTGTGGCTCGATATTTCCGATTCGCAATACGAAGTATTCGAAAAAATAAAAGAAGAAGTTCATGCCGTATATCCCGTTATCAATAACGACATTGATAATATTATAGGAATTTTAAATATCAAAGACCTGTTTGAAACCATAGGACAGACTGAATTTCAGCTTTCGAAATATATCAAACCCGCTTACTTTATTCCCGAAAACCTGAGTATACTTTCAGCTTTAGAAAAATTCAAAGAAGAGAAAAAAAGTTATGCATTTGTAATGGATGAATTCGGCTATGTGCAAGGCATAGTTACTATTACAGATATACTCGAAGCACTTATCGGCGATATAGGAACAGAAAGTGCCGATGAATATGAAATAAAAGAACGGACTCCCAATTCGTGGTTTGTAGACGGGCAATATCCCTTTTATGAATTATTGAATTTCTTTGAAATAGAAGATAAATACAATGACTACCCCTATAATACCTTAAGCGGGTTAATTTTAGAGGAACTTAAACGCATTCCGCAGGTAGGAGATAAACTCAGCTGGCTCAATTTCGAAATAGAGATTTTGGATATGGATAAAGCCCGTATAGATAAGGTGCTGATTACGAGAATTGAAATGGACGATGAGTAATAAGAATATACCTCATCAGGAAATAGTAAAAATCAGAGTGTCTTTGAGAGGAGAAACAACGAAGCAGCTGTAGTGAAGCAAAGCTCGATGAAACCTCGCAAACCTTTGAACTTTATAAACTTTATGAACCTTATAGCTTTATAACTAATTTTTATGCCCCAATACCTTAAAGACTTATTCGATTATGGCTACAATGCACTCTATATTGTTACTGCGATTGTAGCTATTTTTGCTGTGTTGAGACGTAAAGGAGACCCCAGCAATACAATCGGCTGGTTGTTGGTTATAGCTTTGTTCCCTATAGGCGGAGTGATATTATATTTACTGTTCGGCATAAATTACAGAAGAAAAAACACCTTTTACCGGAGAAGTAAAGATACCGCTTACTTCGAAGTTTGGCGCGAACACTGTATGAAATATATACAGGAGTACGGAGATGCTTCTGCCATGCTCAAAACAGGAAATCATGCTATGGTAGATGTTGCCAATATGCTGATAAATACCAGTTATTCATTCCCTACGCTGCATAATACCTTAAAAATATATACAAACGGAACCCAAAAGTTTGAAGCACTCTTTCAAGCCATCAAAGAAGCCCGAATGTATATTCATGTCGAATACTATATTTTAAACAGCGATACGATAGGCAATCAATTAGCCGATTTGCTTATCGAAAAAGCAAAAGAAGGCGTTGAAGTACGTGTTTTATACGATAATGTAGGCAGTTGGGGACTCGATAGAGACTATGTTAAAAGGCTTAGTTCAAACGGCGTAGAAATTAAAGTGTTTTCGCCCATTAAATTTTCATTATACAAAAACAAGATTAATTTCCGTAACCACCGCAAGATAGTGGTTATTGACGGTAAATGTGCTTTTACAGGCGGAATGAATGTAGCAGACCGATACCTGCACGGCATGCCCGAATTGGGTATTTGGCGAGACACACACTTGAAATTAGAAGGAGAGTCCGTAAGCTGGCTGCAATTGATATTTTTAAACGATTGGTATCTGGCAGCTAAGAAACTACTGACGGATGAAAAATATTTTACCAATAACAATCCTGTACAAGGCAATCTTCCGGTACAGATTATCAGCAGTGGTCCCGATGCCGAATGGTCAACCGTAATGTATGCTTATTTTGCAGCTATCAATGGAGCCCAAAAATCAATATGCATTGCTACCCCTTATTTTATTCCCAATTCGAGTATACTTACCGCCATACGGGCTGCCGCTTTGCGGGGAGTAGAAATTTATCTGCTTCTCTCCCGAAAATCAGATTCCAAACTAACCCATTTTGCCTCTATGGCATATATTGATGAACTGCTTAATGCCGGCGTAAAAATTTATTTCTACACCAAAGGATTTATTCATTCTAAGTTTTTGCTGATAGACAGTGCTTACTGTTCAGTAGGAACAGCCAATATGGATATCCGCAGCTTTGACCAGAATTATGAAGTAAATGCATTGATTTACGACGAAGACACTACTTGTCAATTAGAAGATATTTTTGAACAAGACCTATTGGATAGCGTACGGGTTACCCAATCTTCTTGGGATGCACGCCCCCGCTGGAGACACCTTGCCGAAGGAGCAGCAAAAATATTTGCCCCGATATTGTAATCGAACGATTACTTTACATAAAAAGTAGCCCGCATATTGATGCTTGCCCGTTTATTCTTAGAAGACGTATTAAACGCACCACCCCAAGTATAATTATCCTCTGCCGAGTTGGGTGCAGTTATTTGAAAAACACCCATATTAGCCGTTTTTAATGAGCCTAACTTAGAACCTGCATTTTTAGCAATAGTTTCAGCACGGTTGTAAGCATCCTTAGACGCTTCGCCGAGCATCGAAATTTTTAAATCAGCCAGCTTGGTGTAGTAATATTCAGGTCGGTCAGAATTCAAATCAATGCCTTTATCAATCAATTCGGTAATTTTTCGGGATAAACTTTCAATCTTCTCAACCTCTTTCGATTCTATGCGGATGTTTTGCGTCAATATATAGCCGTCAAAAACAGAAATCTGCTTATCCCCGTTCCACGAATATTTTTGACTTTCCCTGTTATCAACCGCATCAAAAATAATTTCCTTTTCAGGAACGCCATTCGCTAATAAATATGCTTTAACTTCAGCATTTTTGGCTTTTATTTCGGCAAAAGCCTGTTTCATATCCATGTTCTTGGAAGAAAAACTGAGCTGCCAAACAATCAAATCCGAGACAAAATCTTTTTCAGCCAAACCCACAACCGAAACGGTTTTGCTGGGACCCTTAGCTTTGTAAAAATAACATCCTAAAAAAGCAATAGCAATAATAAAACAGATGCCTAAAATTCCGGCGGCTATAATTTTTTCCTTTTTCAGTTGCTTATAATTTATTTTAAGATTGTTGAATCGTTGAATTGTTTATGGTTAAAGGTGTAAGGTTTATAAAGTTATAAAGTATTCATTATTATCCTTGTACCTTGTTTACTTGTCAACTCGTATCTAGTTTGTTTGTATCTAAATCTTGTCACGCGTAACCCGTCACTTGTTACAACTTAAGCTTATGACCCATTTTATCCTGCTTGGTTTTCATGTATTCAATATTATGCTGATTAGGTTCGATAAGCAGGGGAATAGTTTCCACTACTTCCAATCCATACCCTTCCAGTCCGATACGTTTTACAGGATTATTGGTTATCAATTTGATTTTAGAAAGACCCAATGCTCTCAAAATCTGAGCTCCGATTCCATAGCTGCGTTCATCCGCTTTAAAACCTAAAGCAATATTTGCTTCAACAGTATCCATGCCCTGCTCCTGCAGATGGTAAGCCCGCAATTTATTTACCAAGCCTATGCCGCGTCCTTCCTGATTCATATACAGCACAACACCCTTTCCGGCTTCCTCTATCATTTTCATCGATTCGTGCAGTTGATGACCGCAATCGCAACGGCAAGAACCGAATATATCGCCCGTAGCACAAGAAGAATGCACACGTACCAGAACCGGCTCGTCCGGTTTCCATTCCCCTTTAGTAAGGGCTAAATGTACCACATTATCATGTATTTGGCAGAAAGAAGTTAATTTGAAATTACCCCAGTCAGTAGGCAGGTTTACAGTTTCCTCTTGGTGTATTAAGGTTTCTTGTTGTAAACGATAAGTAATTAAATCTTTGATAGAGATAATTTTAAGATTGAATTTAGCTGCGATTTCCATCAATTGAGGAAGACGAGCCATAGTACCATCTTCATTTAAAATCTCAATCAAAACACCCGCAGGATTTAAGCCAGCCAAACGAGCCATGTCAACTGTAGCTTCAGTATGTCCCGAACGACGCAAAACCCCGCCGTCACGCGCACGCAAAGGAGAAATATGTCCCGGTCTGCCCAAATCGTCAGGATTGGTTTTAGGGTCAGCTAAAGCTAAAATAGTTTTAGCCCGGTCGCTTGCCGAAATACCAGTTGTACAGCCATATCCTACCAAGTCAACAGAAACAGTAAAAGGAGTTTCGTGGATAGAAGTATTATTGCTTACCATCATTTCCAAACGTAGTTCTTTGCAACGCTCTTCAGTAATGGGAGCACAAACCATACCTCGACCGTGTGTAATCATGAAATTCACCTTTTCAGGCGTAATGAGTTCAGCCGCCGCGATAAAATCCCCTTCGTTTTCACGATCCTCGTCATCAACAACGATAATAATTTTTCCTTGCTTGAAATCCTCGATGGTTTCCTCGATGGTGTTTAATATATATTCCATAAGTAAATGTTATTCTTTTGATTTTTATATATTTATGTGCGTATTTTTATGCGGCACATTCCAAATAATTAATCGTGCAAAAGTACAAAATTAAAGCCATAAAAGTACATTAAATAAATTAATGTCGAATAATATTTTTGATTCCCTGTAAAAATAAATGCTTAAATTTGTAATTCTTATAATTTTCATGTTTATAAACAATATAAGATACAATTTGATTGCCCATTAAGTAACAATAAATCAATGAATAAAATTATCAGCATAAACCAAGCCGTTGAAAAAATCTCAGATAATGCAGTTTTGATGATAGGGGGATTTTTAGGCGTAGGAACTCCGGAAAATCTCATAGACGCTATGGTGGCTAGAGGCATAAAGAATTTGACCATTATTTGTAACGATACAGCTTTCCCTGATAAAGGTTTAGGTAAATTAGTGGCAAATAAACAGGTAAAGAAAATCATCACATCACATATAGGTACCAATCCGGTAACCATCGACATGATGAATGCCAAAGAACTGGAAGTAGAATTTTGCCCTCAAGGAACATTGGCAGAGCGTGTACGTGCAGGCGGAGCAGGCTTAGGTGGTGTATTAACCCCAACGGGTTTAGGAACTATAGTTGCCAACGGAAAACAAATTATCAACGTAGATGGAAAAGATTATTTGCTCGAAAAACCTTTACGGGCAGATGTTGCTTTGATAGGAGCGAATGTGGCAGATAAAAGCGGAAACCTGATTTTTAAAGGGACAACACAAAACTTTAATCCGCTTATGGCAATGGCTGCCGATTTGGTAATTGCAGGCGTAGAAACTTTGGTAGAAGCAGGCGAACTTGCTCCCGAAGCTGTTCATACTCCGGGTATTTTTGTGGATTATATGGTAAGTGAATAGGTGAGAAGTGAGAAGTGAGAAGTGAGAAGTGAGAAGGTTCTTTCTATATACCACATTTTTCATAAAATTAATTTTCAAGTTTTTCTATTCACATTTCACTTCTCACAAAAATGAAAACAAATGAATCATAAAGATTTAGAAGCGTGGAAAAAGGGAATAGATTTAGTAGAGCAGGTTTATATGCAAACTAAACTTTTTCCGAAAGAAAGAAATATATTGCCTTACACAGCAAATGCGTAGATGTGCTATATCTGTTCCGTCAAATATAGAGAAGGTTGTTCACGAAAAAGCGATAAAGAAACGATACAATTTCTATATATTTCTATTGCCTCTTTATCAGAATTAGAAACACAATTTATTATTGCCAATAGGCTTAAATATTGTAATCTGACAGAGATTATACCACAAATAAATACAGTAAAACAATTAACTTTAGGTTTAGTAAAATATTTAAAAACAAAACGGTGAATATGAGATTGAAAGGCTTTAGCTTCTCACTATTCACTACTTACACCTCACTTTTATATGAAAAAATCAATGATTCGCGTACGTATGAGTTCGCATGATGCCCATTATGGCGGTAATTTGGTTGACGGAGCAAAAATGCTTCAACTTTTCGGCGATGTAGCCACTGAACTTCTCATTATCAATGATGGAGACGAGGGACTTTTTTGTGCCTATGATAGTGTAGAATTTTTAGCACCTGTTTTTGCAGGCGATTATATCGAAGCCGTAGGAGAAATTACACATATCGGCAATTCATCCCGTAAAATGGTTTTCGAAGCCCGCAAAGTCATAGTTCCCCGTACCGATATTTCGGCTTCAGCAGCAGATGTGTTGGCAGAGCCCATTGTGGTTTGCAGAGCCAGCGGTACTTGTGTAGTGCCTAAAAACAGCCAAAGAAAAGCATAAAGAAATCAAAAGTATAGAATAATAATATTATGGAAAAACTAATTATTACCGCCGCTATTTGTGGAGCAGAAGTAACCAAAGAACAAAATCCTGCTGCTCCTTATACGGTAGCAGAATGTGTTCGCGAAGCCAAATCGGCTTACGAAGCCGGAGCAAGCATTATCCATTTACATGTACGTCATGACGACGGCACACCTACCCAAGATAAAGCCCGTTTTAAAGAAGTGATGGATGCCATTAAAAAAGAAATACCCGATGTAATAATCCAGCCCTCTACAGGAGGAGCAGTAGGAATGACAGATGATGAGCGTCTGCAACCTACCGAATTAAAACCCGAAATGGCAACCTTAGATTGCGGAACTTGTAACTTTGGAGGAGACGAGGTTTTTACCAATACCGAAAATACCATTAAATATTTTGGTAAACGAATGATAGAATTGGGTATAAAACCTGAATTGGAATGTTTCGATAAAAGTATGATTGAAATGGCATTGCGTTTACAAAAGAAAGGGTTTATAGAACTTCCCATGCATTTCGACTTTGTAATGGGTGTTAATGGCGGAATCGGCGGCGATTTGCGCGATTTTGTTTTTATGCGTGGCAGTATTCCTGCCGATGCTACTTATACCGTTGCCGGAATCGGACGTTACGAGTTTCCCTTAGCGATGGCTGCTATCATCGATGGCGGACATGTACGTGTAGGTTTTGAAGACAATGTATATTTATCAAAAGGCGTTTTGGCAAAATCGAATGGCGAACTAGTGGCAAAAGTAGTTCGTATGGCAAAAGAATTAGGTCGCGAAATTGCTAATCCCGAAGAAGCTAGAAGGATTTTAGGGCTGAAAAAATAAAATTCGCCATTATTTTTATATAAATTACCATATATTGTATAAAAATCCTATATTTGCAATCTGATTTATATTGCATGAAGAAAATACTATGTTTCCTTGTTTTGGGATTTCTATCTCTACAAATATATGCTCAAAATCAAGTGGTAAGTCCTTTTGGGAAAAATGAGTTTGGTATTGATGTATTAGATTTTGCGATTCTCAGAGCTTTTGATGTTTCATATGAACATGTAGGCAATCCATTAGGCTATGGCATTACTTTTCATGGAAACCCTAACTCTGATGATTTATGGGATATCGGTTATTGCTTTACCCCTTTTGTCCGATACTATTTTTTTAATCCCAAGGGTTATAGTGGATGCGGTTTTTATGCTGATGGAGCTTTGAAAATGTTTAAATTGATGAGATACTCAAAAAAGGGTTTTGATATGGCATTTACAATAGGTTTAGGAATAAAAGTTGTTAGTCAAAAAGGTATATTTTTAGATTTTACCATAGGGGCGGGGCGTCCATTCGGACTTGCAAACCATTATTCTCAAGAGATAGTACTGTGTGGCGGCATGGTATTTGGTTGCAGGTTTTAAAATAGGGTTATTTAAGTTGGAATATATATTAATCATCAAATAAGTAAATTAGAGTATGAAAAAAACGCTAATGCTATGCGTATTCATTTTGGGGATTGTTTCTTTGGGTTTTTCTCAAGAATCTTCCAATCCTCAATTATTCAAAAAAAATGAAATTGGAATAAATCTGTCCGATATGGCTATTTTTCGAAATATAGGACTTTCCTATGAGCGAATCGGTAATCCTTTGGGATATGGGATTACAGGCAGGGTTTTGCTGGGATCAAATGATAAGGAAGATATGTATTCTAATGAACAGGCTTACAGCATTACCCCTTTTTTAAGATATTATTTTTTCAACGAAAAGAGTTATAATGGATATGGTTTTTACGGCGAAGCTTCTATGAAAATATTCGGAATAAACACTTATACATGTAGTTATAATTATCATTATGATGAATATGGGACTTGGTATTGGAATGAGCCCACTTATACCAAGAAAGTTACTACAGATATGGCTTTTTGTATCGGTATAGGCTATAAATTTTTGAGTAAATATGGCTTTTATTTAGATTTGAATCTTGGTATAGGTAGGACTTTTGGATTATCAGAAAGTTACAATAATGAAGTAGTAGGCAAAGGTGGGGTTATCTTTGGCTATAGGTTTTAAACAGCAAGGGAAATAGGAAGTAAGTTAATAAGGAAATAGATGTTTCCATTCTCTTGAGTATTTTTTAACATGGTTCTATTTGCTATTTTTTTATTCTCTATTATGCATATACTATTATCTCATTTACTATTAATTAGTTGTTTTCTAAGCTATGCTTCATAAAAATTTGGAAGTTCGGAAAACTAATTAAATCATATAAAAATAAATTGGTACGCTAAAATTACCGACCCAACTTATATTTACTATTTACACATTCACTATTCACAATAGACTATTCACTAATAACATGCAAAAAAAAGGAACAAAATACGGAACGCACAGGGTGATAGAACCCATAGGGGCTTTGCCTCAACCAGCTTTAAAACTCAACAATAAAATGGAAATCTTCGATAATGAAATACTTATTGAAGTGAACACGCTAAATATCGATTCCGCAAGCTATACCCAAATAAAAGGAGCTTGTAATGCCGATGCCCAAAAGATGCAGGATATGATTTTATCAATCATATCAGAAAGAGGGAAAATGCAGAATCCGGTTACAGGTTCGGGAGGGATGCTGATAGGAACCATAAAAGAAATAGGAGCGAATTTTCCACATAAAAATGTAAAAGTCGGAGATAAAATAGCCACTTTGGTTTCTTTATCGCTGACTCCTTTGAAAATAAATAAAATAAAACATCTTGATCCCAATTCCGATCAGGTAGATGTAGAAGCACAAGCTATTTTATTTGAAAGTGGTTTATATGCGGTTCTGCCTGATGATATTCCCGAAAAACTATCATTGGCAGCTTTAGATGTTGCAGGAGCACCAGCCCAAGTAAATAAACTGGTAAAAAAAGGCGATTCGGTTTGCATTATCGGAGGGGGTGGAAAATCGGGGATGTTATGCTGCTACCAAGCCATGAAAAATGCAGGAGCAGACGGTAAAGTTATTGTTGTAGAATATTTTAAAGCCAATGCCCAGCGGATTATTGATATGAAACTGGCTACCCATGTTATTGTAGCAGATGCAACCCAAGTGATGGATGTGTATGAAAAAGTAACGGCTATTACAGGAGCAGAAGGTTGCGATGTAACCATTAACAATGTAAATGTACCCAATACCGAAATGACTAGTATTTTATGTACCAAAGATACAGGTGTGGTATATTTCTTTTCTATGGCAACCAGTTTTTCAAAAGCGGCTTTGGGAGCCGAAGGCGTAGGCAGCGATGTTACTATGATGGTGGGTAATGGCTACACCAAAGGACATGCAGAACTAACACTAGGGCTTTTGAGAGAAAGTAAAGTTTTAAGAGACACTTTTATGGAATTGTATGCATAGCAAATTTAAGCATATCAATATCTAGGTTTAAAATATATGATTTATAATGAAAAAAGCGTGCTTTCAATTAGAAATGCACGCTTTCTTATTAGGTAATCTTTACTTTTTGCACCATTACCATTTATACTTTTCAGCAGCCTCTTTAAGTTCTTGCTCAGTATATATTTTCAATCCTCTTCTTTGCAATTCGGCTCGCAGAATATCTCCTGCTTCAAAAATATATACAGATTTCAAAGCCTTTCCGTCTTTAATGGCAGGTTTCCAATTTTTCATTTTTTCAAATTGCTTTGAGAATTCAAATTCATCTTTTGTATTAGCAAATAAACCTATCGAATTATATTCAGTACCTACTCCGGCTACTTTTCCTTTTTCGTCAATGGATAATCTAAACTGTATGTTTGTTTTTTCGCTAACTTGACTTTTCCATTTGTCAAAATCAATGGCAGAAAAAAAAGCTTCTATAAGAGCTTGTTCTCCTCCTGTACATATAGCTGGTTGGTCTGGAATGGTATTGAATGGATTTTCTTTTTTAGCTTTTTCCTCATCTTTTTTTATCTTTTTTTCAAATTCTTCTACTGTATATATGGTAAAACCTCTTCGTTTTGCTTCTGTCATCAAAGCACTTGAGCCATCATAAATAAAAGTAGATTTAATGGGCTTTCCATCTTTCATTGCTGGTTTCCAAGCATCCATTTTTCGAAACCATGTATAAAAATCAATTTCCTTATCAAGAGACATATAATTCCAAAGTGTAGATACACTAGCTACTTTTCCTGTTTCATCAATATAAAGCTTTAGTTTAATAGTTGTTTGTTCAGTCATTGTCTGTTTCCAATCCTTTCCTAATGCAGATAGAAAATAAGCAGTTAAATCCTGTTCACCATTTTTATATACAGCAGTTTGGTCTGGTGAGGTTTTATAATCTTCGGCATTGAATTTGGGTTTTGATTCCGGATTGCTCGCATAAGCAAAAACAGAAATTAAAAGAACAAATAGGGGTAAAGCAAAACATAGCTTTACAATGTTTCTCCGGTGGTTTTGTTTTTGTGTCATCATCATAATACGGTTTTTTAGTGATGGATAATTAAATGAATTGGTAAGGCTTTCAAGTTGAAAACCTGTAGTTTGTTTGAATAATAATTGGCAATAAGCTATTTTTTCAGTTCCTGTTTTGAGTACAGCTTGGTCGGCTAAATATTCATGAATACCTTTCATTGAATGCCTGTACATCCACATAGCCGGATTAAACCATTGAAGAACTGAACCAATTTCGAGCAATAATAAATCTATGCAATGCCATTGTTTGATATGTGCTGCTTCATGTAATATAATGCTCGAAATTTCTTCATCCTTTCCAATTTTATTTTTATTGATGAAAATAAGCCGGAAAAATGAAAAATGGGGTAAATTATTTTGCATCCATACAATAGAATAACTTCCTTCTTTCTTGATACCGAATTTAATTACTAAAAATAAGATTTTTCCTAATTGTATTATCATCTTTGCCAGCATTAAAACTACTCCGCTTAGATAAATAATTTTCCAAAATACATTCCAATCAAAACTTTCTTTTGGTGCATTAATTTTTGCAATAGGCTTATTATAAGTAATTTGCTTTTTGATGGCTGTATTATAGTTGATTTGCTGCACCGGAGCCGGATTGTCGAAATGTACAAACGGCAAAACAAACGAAAAAACAAGAGCAGACAGCAAAAAGAAACGATTCAATTGAAATAAGCTTCCCTTTCGCAACAGTAAATAATAACTTCCTAAAAATATCATTAAAGCAATACTTGTAGGAAATAAGTAAGAGAAAAATAATATTTTCATAATTATAAAATTATTGGGTTTGTTCTAGTATTAATGTTTTTAAGACTTTTGCTTAGAATTAGTTTTTTTCTGCATTTCGTTTTCAATCATGTTTTTTACTTCTTCCAATTCTTTGAGAGATATATTTTTATCTTGAGCAAAAAAGGAAATTAGTTGTGAAAAAGAATTATTGAAATAGCTTTTGGTAAAATGCTGCAAAAATCCTTTGGTATAATTATCTTGTTCTACAATGGGATAATATTCATGCGATTTTCCATAAGATTTATGGCTTACAAATCCTTTTTTCTCTAGTATCCTGACTATGGTTGAAACAGTATTATAAGCAGGTTTAGGTTCAGCTAAATGTTCCATAATATCATTCACAAATCCTTTTTTAATTTTCCAAAGTATTTGCATTACTTGAGCTTCGGCTTTGGTAAGTTCTTTCATTTTTGAATCGTTATTTTTAGATATTGTATTTGAAATAATTTACTGCAAAAGTATAACTAAATATTTAGTTATACAACTAATATTTTAGTTAGTCGCGAAATATTTTTAATATATACTGTATATTAGTATTTTATAAAATAAAAAAAAACTGATATTGGAAATTTTCAATATCAGTTTTGTAAGGTAAGAAAGTATTATTTGAATAATATTACCGTATCAAAGTAATATCGCCTTTTTTCTTGAAAGTTTTGCCATCCAAACACCGGACATTAAGTTGGTACATGTAAACGCCCGATTGGCATTGCTGGTTGCGGTAAGTTCCATCCCATCCTTGGTTTATATCTTTGGTTTCAAAAACTTTTTCGCCCCAGCGGTCGTAGATAGAGAATTCTAAATAATCGACAAACAGACTGCGTACGTATACTTCATCGTTTTCTTTATCTCCGTTGGGCGTAAAAGCATTAGGTACAAATACAAACGGATCTCCACATAAAATAAACTCTACATATATAGTAATTTCCAATATTTTTTCACATCCCGAAGGATGTTTTATTCTTACATAATAGGTTGTAGTTTCTGTAGGTTTAGCCACAGTAGAACTAGCATAAGGCGTGCTAAGCGTAGAGGCATCCCACCATTCGTACGACATACCGGCAATAGGAGTGGCGTGCAGGGTGGTTGTTAATCCTAGTAAAATAGAATCCTTATCAGCCCAAACTTTTACATTATCAAATATATCATCAACAATAATCTGTGTTGTGTCGTAAAGCTTGCAGCCATTTTTGTCAGTAATCTCTGCTGTGTAAATACCGGGGCATAAATCTTTATTTTCGAATGTTTGAACTCCATTCGACCATGCATAACTGTAAGGGGTAGTTCCTCCTGCTGGAAATAATTTAATATTACCCGAACAGACCTCATTACACACGCAGTTTTCAACTTCCTTGGCATACAAAAGCGAATCGGGTTCGGTTATGGTAAAAGTATTTACATATACACATCCATCACCATTAGTAATGGTTACTTTATAAGTTCCTTCTCCTAAACCGGTTCGTTCGGAACTGGTGTTGCCGTCATTCCACAAATAGGTATAAGGAGGGATGCTTTGAGGAATCAGTTTTATACTACCATCAGTTTTGCCATAACAGCTTATATTTGAAATTTCTACATCACAATCTTTAAACAGCAGGCTTATTTTTACGCTATCAATAGCTTCGCAATCATCTAAGGATATTTTAACATAAAATATTTCTGTTTTTTCAATTGAATAAGCCTGATTTCCGTTTATAATAGATGTAAAATTGGGATTGTTCGACCATATATAGGTCAAATTGCTGTCCGGTGGTAATAAATCATTCAAACGTATTTTATTTTGACATAGAATCGTATCAGGAATATTAATTTGGGATAGATCATAAACATTTACATATTGCTTTAAAGTATCAGTACAACTTCCATTTGAAACAATTAGACTATACCAGATGGAATTAGTAAGTAATGTAAATGGATTAGAAATAGTAACATCAGATAAGCCCGTTGAAGGAATCCATTGATAAGTAACATTAGGGTCATTAATGGGGGGGATTCCTATTTGAGTTGGCTCTCCTTTACATGCAGCAACATTGGGTAAAGTATCAATTTTATTACCTAATACCAAAACATACTTTATTAAAGTATCGGTTAAAATACAACCTTCAACCACATTAGCAATAAGGGTAACTTTATAACGCCCTCTTTGGGTATAGGTGTGAGAAGGATTTTTATCTGTAGAAAGAGGCGAACCATCTCCAAAATCCCACTGAAATGTAGTTCCCAAGCTTGTATTTTCAAAATTTATCGTAGCAGGAGCACAATTTATAGGAGGAGTGGTAAAATCAGCTAAAGCAAAGTCTGTTGCAAAGTTAAATTTAAAAAGAGCATTATTGCAATTATCGGAACCATTATAAGAAGAATAAGCATCAGATGGATAGGTGGGGAATTTTTGAGTTTTTCCGCAGCTTGCACAAACAGATTGATAGATACTTCCTTTTTTATCAAAACGGCTGGTTCCCCCATCTACATGATCACCTCCTCCACTACTGGGATTCATATTATCGTGAAGTTCTCCAAAAAAAGTTGCATATAGCAAACCTGTTGCTTCAGGTTGCAATATCATTAAATAAAAATCCTGTCCATCCGTATTTTTTTGATATGCATCTGGCGTTGTTTGCATACTATGAGTTCCTTCAGAGGGGTAATACCATGGATTGAATAGCCTGCCCCAACCTGTTATATAAATTCGATTACAGACATCTACTGAAAATGCTGAAGGCGATATATTGGGCTTCCCATTACCTGTTCCATATACGGTTGACCAGTATATGCCTTGTAAATTAGGTTTAAATTTGGCAATAAATTGTCCGCTGTTGGGTGTATTGTAAAGTGCATTCTGAATTAGAGTTGTTCCTGACGCTTTAGTCTGTCCTGTAATAAAAATATCATCATTTTGATTCGATCTTACAAAATAACCTTGGTCGTACTTATCACTTCCAAAAAATGTTGATGCCAGTAATTTGCTTCCGTTTTTTGATATTTTTGATACAAATGCATCTGCACTGCCCCCTTGGTAACTTGTGCGATAAGCATTGAATGTAGTCGGGAAATTTACAGAAGAGGTTCCACCCGTAACATATAAATCATATTTACTATCTACATCTATTGAGAAGATGGCATCATTATTTTTACCTCCTAAATAGGAACTCCATAGTAAAGTGGTTAGATTATAATCCAATTTAAAAACCACACCATCCTGCATACCATTATTCTTGGGTTGAAAAGCATTGCTGGTAACCGGAAAATCAACAGAAAAAGTGCAGGAACCTACATACACATTATTCAAATCATCTGTAATTAATTCCCCTCGAGCTCCATCTCCATAATTGTAATATAAAGAATCATTACCCAGCATTAGATTATAGTTTTTGTGGAAATTTAAACCATCATTTTCTGTTCCTCCTATAAAAGTAGAAGCCAGCAATTGAGACCCATCCGCACTTAGTTTAGATACAACAATATCTGTTCCATTGGAAAAATTAACCACATTATCATATGTGAGTCCTGCCCCCCCATGAAAAACTTTACTATAAGCGTTGGGGGTTACCGGATAATCATCAGAACCTGTGGTTCCTAAAATTAATAATTCATCAAACTCATTTACCATTAGGCTGTTGGGTATGTCGCCTTTACTCCCCCCTAAATAGGTGGCATAAATTCTTTGTGTTCCGGTAGGATTATATTTTATAATAGCCATATCCCAGTTCCCGGCATTTTTTAGTTGAAAAGCCCCCATACTGACAGGGTAGTCTCTATTGAGTGTATTTTCTGCAATACCTCCTGCAAAAGCATTTTCTTTACTATCGTAGGTAGCTGTAAAACCCCAGTTATCAGCAGTAGAACCTGTATAGGTAGAAAATACCAAAGTAGGGTCAATAATGAGTTCTTTTTCCCTGTCGTAAGCTCCTAGTGAAAACCCTACAATATTATTTCGCAAGGTATAACGGCATTCTACCTCTACGGTTTCTCCATTTATAATTTGGTAGGCATAAGGTTTTAATTCGATAATTTCGCCTACAGAGGTATATACATACAACTCATTATTATTTAACCGTAAACCATCAGTTCCTTCATATTGAATTTGAATAGATTCTGTTCTCGCATTCGGTTTTACAATCAAATCATACTTCATCAAATCGGCTTTGCTATACACTTTCATGTCAATGTCTGGAAATATTTCCTGATATTGCACAGCACTATAGGCTGAAACTTTTGATGCCCATCGCGAGGTATCGTTGCCTAAAAAATAATTGTAATAATCCGGATATGGATTTTCGCCTTGAATAATATTGTTTTTAGGTTCTCCCAAAAACTTCATTTTATAAGCATGGGCTTTTTGGGTATTTAAAGTTCCATGCCCATGGGGATCTGTAGTTTCAGGTGCGGAGTGTTTTTTATGGCTTGCTTTTTGAAAGACGACAAAAGTAAAGGTGTTATTTTCGAGAAATACAACTCCTTGCTGAACTTCTGCTTTATATAATACAGGGTATTCCCATTGCCCTTTATTTTCGATGAAACGTAAATCGCCGATATTCCGTGTTTCTTCTATTGCCCAAATATGCGCAGTAGAAAGCATAAGCATTAATACAAGTGTTATGAGTTTCTTCATCGTGGCAATTTTGGAATTGTAAAACTACGCAGATTTTATAATAATAGACCTATTTTCAGGAATATGGTTGTCTGTATTTTATGTGTAAAACAAATTTAATACGGCTTTGTTAGGTTTTAAGCAAGAATACGAAATACTTCTTTGTTAAATATTTTGTGTATTATCTAGAGTCAGCACTATTTCTAAATACTTTAAGGTTTCATAATCTGAATAAAAGGATTACTGTAATTGCTTCCTTTTTCGGTTACCCCGTCTAATCCTTTACCTCCTGTTTTAGAACGTTTAATATCAGCAAAAATACCTTTTTCGAGGGCTGAAAATAAACCTTCTTGTTTTATTCTTTCGAGCAGTTCTGTTGCTTCTTGTAAAACTTTTTGCGCGCGTTGCTGAATAATGCCATCTTTTTTAAAAGTTACTTCATTTCCAATATCTTTCATATTATTGAAAATATACTTAGCATTTTCGATGGCTAAATATCGGTCGCTCATAAGCGGAGTATGAATAGCTTCTGTAGGCATGCCTAATAATTGTAACCCTTGCCCTGTCCAAATACCGATTTGGTTAAAAAGAGCATCCTGTAAATGTCCTTTAAAAATATTTCCGGTCATAAACTTGGTAGGAGGCATATATTTTAAAGGGGCTTTCGGAAAAATTTCCCGTATCATTTGGGCTTGAGCCAGTTCAAATAAAAATCCGTTTTCCAATTCAGGATCCATTTCAAAAGCATGCCCCAATCCCATTTGTTCTTCCGGCAAACCGGCAAGCAAAGCCAATTGTTCGTTGATTAAATCAGAAGCTAAAACTGTATGAGCCTGTTCAAAGGCATCTGCTGTAGTCAGATAATTATCCTCTCCGGTATTGATAATTACACCTGCAAATCCATTAATAATTCTCGAAAAATATTGGTCTACTAAGGTACGCTGCATATTGATATCGCGGAATAAGATACCGTACAATGCATCATTCAGCATTACATCTAAGCCCTCCAAAGCTCCCATAGCAGCAATCTCGGGCATGCATAATCCTGAACAATAGTTGCATAAGCGGATATATCGTCCAACTTCTGTACTTACTTCATCTAAGGCTTTCCGCATAATACGGAAATTTTCTTGTGTGGCAATAGTTCCACCAAAACCTTCTGTTGTAGCTCCATAGGGCACATAATCCAATAAACTTTGCCCTGTGGTACGGATTACCGCAATAATATCAGCCCCTTGGCGGGCTGCTGCTTGGGCTTGCACTACATCTTCATAAATATTTCCGGTTGCTACAATGACATAAAGGTAGGGTTTAGCACCTTCGCCTATATTGGCTATAAAATCTTCACGACGTTTGCGGTTTGCCAATATGCGTTCGATACTTTGCTGTATGTAAGGTTGCAAAGCTTTGTCTATGGCATCTTTGGCGTGAATGGGTAATTGTGTAATATCTAAATTTCTTTCCGATATTTTCTGGGCTATTTCTTGAGGTGTATAACCGGTTTCAACGATGGCATTGCCTAATAGAAACACAACACCCTGCCCCAGCAAATTTTTATCTTTTATACTTTCTACCACTACATTAGGAAGAGGCACTTCGTTCGAATCGATACCATCTATGCCTAATAAACGGCACAATGTACGTTCTACGGCTACAGTTGTATAATTATTTGCAAAGGATTGTACATTATCCGCTATGTTTTTTGCCAACAGTTTGGCATGATCAACTTTTTTAAAATCTATCCCTAATTTACTTTCTTGCATAAAATCTTTTTATAATTATGTGGAGTTTGCTATATCAAGTGTATTTGCGAAAACAAGCAAAGTTAGTGAATTAATAGCATATTAAGCTGGTTTTTTGATAAAAACTATATTCAAAATGGTTTTGTATGAAAAATAATGTTTAAGAAAAAGAGTCTTTAATTTTGTTTTGAGATAATATTCTTTTTTCTCTCAAACATTCTCCATTTCTTTTTGTTATATTTCAAAAAATTTGGCAACGAATGCCTTTGTCAAAATTAACACAGAAACGATATGTCAATATTTGAAATAAAAATGCCTAAACTAGGCGAAAGTATTACCGAAGGAACCATTATGCGGTGGGCGGTAAAAGTGGGAGATACCATTCAAGAAGATGATGTTATATTTGAAGTTAATACCCAAAAAGTAAGTGCCGAAATCCCGTCTCCGGTTGCAGGTACAGTTACAGAACTACTTTTTAAAGAAGGCGATGTGGTAGCCATTGGAACAGTGGTTGCTAAAGTAAATATGGGAGGAAGCGATGCTGTTGTAGAAAATGTAAAAACAGAACAGCCTAAGGAAAAAACAAATACAGTACTTTCAATCCCAAGAGAAGAACAAAAACCTGCTGCACCAAGCAAAAATAAAGACAAAAACAGCCGTTGGTATTCGCCTTTGGTGTTAAGCATAGCCCAAGATGCAAAAATACCGCAAGCAGAATTAGATGCTATTGCAGGTACAGGATATTTGGGTCGGGTAAGCAAAAAAGATATAGAAAATTATATAGCTCAAAAATCGACAGGTGCAGCACCGGCTCAAAAGAGCGAAAATAAATCTGCGAATGCTCCTGAACACAAAGCTCCGGCTGTAGCATTTAATGCCGAAGATGAAGTAAAAGAAATGGATTATGTCCGCCGGATAATTGCAGACCACATGGTTATGTCGAAAAAAGTATCGCCTCATGTTACTTCGGTTGTTGAGGTAGATGTTACCAATCTGGTTCGCTGGCGAGAACGCAATAAAGATGAATTCTATCACCGCGAAGGTGTAAAATTGACTTATATGCCTGCTATTGTAGAAGCCACTGCCAAAGCTTTAGCAGAATTTCCAAGAGTAAATGCTTCTGTTGATGGATATAATATGATTTTGAAAAAACATATTAATATAGGTGTTGCCGTTTCGCTTAACGATGGAAACTTGATAGTTCCGGTAGTGCATAATGCAGATACTTTAAATATGAATGGATTAGGTAAGGCTATAGATTCTTTGGCTGTTAAAGCACGTGCCAATAAACTAAGCTCTGATGATATTCAAGGCGGCACATTTACAATTACAAATTTTGGTACATTCAAAAATATTTTCGGAACACCGATTATTAATCAACCTCAAGTGGCTATTTTAGG
>JAVBQU010000171.1:0-16861 GCA_031548675.1 Bacteroidales bacterium | reverse complement strand
CATGGATATGATCAACGAATCGTACGGTCTGAAAATGGTGGTGAACCCCGACGACGAAACGGTGCGCGGCGCCGACGACGGACCGATGAAAGGTCACACCGTGAAATCGTATTGGGAAAAAGAAGGCGCGCTGATTGTCAAGTGCAACGATACGGCCGATCCCAATGTCAAATTCCGCACCACCGAATGGAAAATTCGTAAGAATAAAGCGAATCCGAAATAAATATCAAGGTTCAGGTTTCAAGTTTAAAGTTCGTTCCGAAACCCCTAAATCCCCTAAAGGGGACTTAGCTTCTGTACCTGTTAAAATATCCTGTACTAAAGCCCCCTGTAGGGGGTTGGGGGTAGTAGTTTCAGCAAGCATCCATGCCAAGCCATCTTGGGCTGTTATTTTAGTCATAATCTCATTACCGGAACCATCTGTATAGGTATAACTTTCCAACCAACGAGTTTCGGAGCTTGCCGAAAAATGGCTTTCCCGTTTGCTCACATGAGCATATACCGGCTTTTGTGCTGTTGCCCAACGATGCAGGTCATATTCATATCGTTCCGTAGGATTATCTAAGGTATCACCCTCTCCGTTTTTGCCTCCCAAAGCCAGCCTTGTAACCTTCCCTAAGGTATCAAAACGCACACTCTGACTGTTGCCGTTAGGATCGATAAGCTTCCATGGCTGCAATATCCGGTAATCGTACTGGGCAGCCGTTACATGGTTTAACGGTTGAATTATTTTATTAGTAAACAGGCTGTAAGTATCATATTCCATATTGGTTACGTTACCATAAGGATCGGTAACCGATACCGGAAGATAGAATCGGGAAGAATTAAAACGGGTAATTTCTTTTGGATTATAAGCTTTTACCCCGTCCAAAAGGTATCCCCAATAATGCATGTCATAGAAATTTATTCCAAAAGCGTCGAGTTGTCCTTTCGTAAATTCAAGAACATGTTGTTGGTAAGGAAGACCGTGGTGTGCTATCTGCCCCCAATCCAGGTGATTCGACAAAGAGTCGTTCCAAAACAACGTTCGTTCCTGAGAAAATATACGTTTTTGAGGAGCTATTCCCGATGGGATGGCAGCAGAATCTATTTCTGTACTGTTCACAACCAATCCCAGAAGATCTGACACTTTGAGTTTTTCCCCTGTATATTTTATATTAAAGAGTTCATACTGTATGCAATGGAATGGAACGCCAATATATCGGAAAGAAAGTTCATCTGTTTTATTGATATATTCGGTTAGCGTATAGCATACAGTTAACTTTTCCTGTTCATTAAAAGCGGCTGTTCGCCGTGGATAAGCCGCTTCTGCTGCTATTACCGGATTGCCGTATTTATCTGTTTGCAGTACCAGCTTATGCAAAATGCGCGGATCTGCGGGATTACGTTCATAATGGTATATTAAACTTTCGCTTTCCGTTTTTAAGAACACTCCTCTCAATCCCCCCGCAGTGGGGAAGGTGTCTCCCTCATTTCCTTTTGCGTGGGGTAATTGCAAACATTGCAAATAGTAGTTTTTTTCTTCAACGGTATAAGGCACAAGGGGGCTAGTCATCCCCCCTGTGGGGGGATTGAGGGGGGTGTCCAAAGAATAAATTTCTACGCGGAGCGGTGAGCCTCGCAGGGCACGACAGGCTTCGCGAGCTCCTTCGCCGCTTAAACCTTCGGGCAATACCGTATCGGGTAATTTCCAAGCCGAAGAATCACCTTGAAAATATTCGCTTTCGTACTGCCTGCTTATTTTATCACGCCTTGCATAAAAACCGGTGTGAAACCAAGTCTTGGTATAAACCGGTAAACTCGTCAACTCGTCAACTTGTGAACTTGTAAACACTTCCGTATCCCATTGTTCCACCATGCCGAATCCTCGAAATTCGCGTTCCGTAGGGTCGTAATAGCCGTGGTGGTAGGCGTAGCGGTTGGTAAAATGTTTATCGCCTGCGAGGTCGATCGTTTCTACTTTTTCCAACACCTGTACAGGGAAAGGCAGTTTAGTTATCCAAGGCGTTCCCTTGAACTTATCCTGCATGTAGAATTTAGTAGAAGGAGCGTAATGCAGACGGGTAAGCCCGCCCATATTGTTGTTGATTTCTTGCAGTAAAAAGGGTTTTATGCCCGAAGTCAATTCCCAGTAACGCATGGTCTGGGCTTCGGCAGGCAGATTCGAACTTACTACCACACATTGGGTTCCGTTGCCCAACAGGTCAACCGTTTGTATAAAATGCTGGCGGGTGGCGTTTACTGTCAAGGCATCGGGCAGGGTTTGTTCTTCCCAAGTGTTGCCCGAAAGGTTTTTATAATATCGAATTTTGCCTTTGGAAATATACAGCAAATCGGTAGTTCCGGTTCCGTCCACATCGGTAAGGTTTACAAAACGGGCATCGAATTGGTCGAGGCTGTCTAACAGGGGCGGATTGCTCATAACAATCATTTCGCCGAATTTGCCGTAACCCATATTGGGGTAATATACAATACTTTGGTGGGTGATTTTTACAATGTCGGTCAAGCCGTCGCCACTCATGTCGGCTAAAAATATTTTCCTTTCAGGGTCGGAAAACACCACTTTGGGGGCAGCGCCCTGTTCTTCTCCGCAATGTACACGGCGGTAATTTCCAAAGCCTTTTTTGCCTTCGCTGAAATAAATATCAAATGTTTCGCCTTTGCTGATTACAATATCTGCCAAGCCGTCGCCGCTCAAATCCATAAAACGCAGGTTGGCATCGGCAAAGTTCAGATTAGGATATTGTTCGAAATTACGGAAATTCTGCCATTTGCCTTCCTCATCGCGGGTATAAAAGCCGTTGATACCCTCGCCCTGTATGACTAATTCTGGAAAACCGTCGCTGTCCACATCATTCAATCGGAAAGAGGTTTTCCGGTTGTTGGCGGCAGAAGGGCGGGGTACTTCGCTCTTCATGGAAGCGAATATGGGGATACCCCTCTCTGTCCCCCCACCGGAGGGAAGTTGCTCGGTGGTAAATTGCTTGTCGCCATAGTTGGGTTTAAAGTACCATGCTTGGTTGTTCATAGTCAATATACCGCTGATACCTTCGCTGTAAAGGTCTGCCCATTGGTAGTTTTGTCCATCTACACCGGCAGGTAGCTGTGAAAGCATTTCTTGCCCCACTTCTTTAAAACTGCTCGCAGGTTGGGCTTGGGTATAAGCAAAAGTTAAAGGAGGTAGCGAATCGGTGTCTGTTCCCAAATAACCGTTATGAATTACTTTTTTCAACAGGCTGAAAGCGGAAGTGTTTTCGTATTCCAAATCGGTGGAACGGACTAAAACGGGATTGGTTCCTAATTCTTCAAAACTGTGGAACATCAGCACCCGCCTGCACAAGCGGTAGGTTCTGATTTCAAAACCTGCCTTATAGTTCGAAAAAGCATCGGAACGGGCAAACCAGGTTTGATTTGGGTTAATCTGATTATTACTATGGTCGCCATAATCAAATACTAGTCGAAAATGAAAATTACCCCCCTCAATCCCCCCAAAGGGGGGAATACTGGATGGAGAAAACATGGTTGTGTTCCCGTAAGCTACTTCTTTTAAATAGCGGTTGGCAAAACCTCCCCCTTCCCCCTCCACAGGAGTGGGTGAAGGGGGAAGGTGGTGTTTTTCGTAGCAGGAATCAGGTATGTTTTCTGCATTTTCCTGTTTGTAGGTAAAACGCATCAGGCTGCCTTTGGCATCGTGGCTTTCTTCCAACAGCCACGAAAATACTTTACGGGCATCGGCAGGGTCGGCAATGCGGGCTTGGGCAGTAAAACCGAATATGCTGGTAATGTTTTCCTTACTTATGGTTTTCCAGTGGCTGATGCGGGTGGTTTTGTCCATCCAGCGTTCTATCCGGGCAAACAAACCTTCGGTGCGGGGGTGGTAGGTACAAATATCATAATTGCCGTACTGCTGGATGTATACCCTGCCAAATTCGTCCAGTACAGGAACCAAGTCTTCGGCGCCGGATAAAATGAACACATCGCTTTCTGAATCGAAATTATCATTGTATTGGGGTAAACCCTTGTCGGTCTTTCGAGTGATGGAAGGCAAACCTACATTCCAACCTAAACCGAAAGCAGAGTTGCCGCTGCCAGAATCGTAACTCAATGCCAGCTGGGGGGTAAAGCCGCCGCGTCCTTCGCTGATGGTCAGCGGTACGCTGAACGAGGCGGTTCCGGTTACAGGATTGGCTTGAAACTTTTCGCCTATGCCTCGTATGGCTCCGCCTCCGGTAGGCAGGCTTATCTTAGCTTGACGGCTGTCGCCGCTGCCCGAAGTGTTGTCGGGGGCATTGCTGCCACTGCCTTTTTGGTTACCACTATTCTTATCCACACCTTGGTTTGCCTGTGGCTGGTTCTTCCCTGTAGGCTGTTGGTATTTGTTGTTTTCGTTCGGATTCATGGCTTGGCAATATTACGAATTATTTTTGAGTTATGATATAATTTTTTTGATATTTATACTGCTTTTTTATCTTTAAAACAGATTCATTTACAAACGCTCAACTGTTTTCAATCAATTTATCTATAACTGCATCCAATTCTTCAGAATGGTCTTTGATATAGCAGTATCCTGCATCTTTGAGCTGCTTGATATTTTCGTCCGAAACATCATCCATATCGGGTTTGGCTTTTCCCAATTCGGGATCAATCCGCACATAGCAGTCATGGCAACCTGCTGTCTCGAAAAGTTTCTGCATTTGATAATCGACCACTTCTGCTGAAGAGGACAGCAATATATCCACTACCGGACGTGCCCAGCCTACCAAGCCCCAGTCCTTGGCTTTTTTGTAGTCGTATTTTTTCTTTTCTTTACCGGTTCCCAGCGAGACTACATATAAATCGTTGATGTCGGGTTTGTTGATTGTGCCAAAATTTGATTTGTGGGCTTCGACCCATGCACACATGGTAGGGTTGCCGGCAAACATGGCTCCGTCTATCAGGTACGACATGGCTCCGCCTCTTGATTGTACTGCTGCCAGCTCGAAATAGGTCGGGGCTGCCGAAGTAGCACGGGCAACATCCCGCAGATAATAGTCTTTAAATGTACTTTTTTGAGCTGCGGGTGTGGTGAAAAGTACCGCTTTGCGTTCGGTAATGTCGTAGGCGGTAACCAAACATTGTTTACGGGCTTGTGCAATGGTAATGTCTTCCATCTTTTCCTTTAATATTTTTTCCAAGCCGGTGGCAGGGTAGAGTTCTGAAGTGATGCCGAAGAAACTGAATTTTTTCTTAAAGATTTCTTTGCCTCGATTAGCATAAATATCTATGGCTTCACTTGCCCGGTAGCGGCTGTGCAAGGCTTGTCCTTCTGATGGGGGCATCAGGTAAAAGCAAGCCAGAATACCACCTGTGCTTGTGCCGGCAATCATATCAAAATAATCGGCTAAGGTGGCATTGGGATTGCCTGTTTTCTTTTGCAAGCCTTGTTCTATGTAATCCAGAATTACAGCAGGGATAATACCGCGGATTCCGCCTCCGTCGATACTGAGAATGTTAATTTTCTTTTTCATAATTGTAGTTTTGTTTATTGTGGGATTGGTCATAAAATATGAAATGCCAACTGCTGCTATTTCATAATACAATCTGCATTTTGCTGAAAAATTTTTGTTGTTTTTTCTTTTAATTCTTCTTGATAAACCAAATTTCCAATATTCATCCTGATATGGGTAACAGCATTGTTTTTTAATAAATTCATTTTATCAACAGGAATATCATAAACAGCTCTATATGTTGTTATAATTGCAGCAGCTGTTAGAGAAGTAATAACTTGTGATTCTGGCGCAGAACGTACTTTGGCATAAAAAGTTACAAAATTTCCATTAGAAAATTTGAACATAATAGAATCACCTTGTTCCAAATACAGATTTTTCTCCCCATCCAAGCGAATAAACACCCCAAGATTATATGTATCATCCACTTTGTTAAGACCTATCAGCCATGCATTACTGAGTTTGGTAGTATTCCCTTTAGACTTCGCTCCTGTAAATTCATCATTTTTTTCGTAATCGTATTTGCATTTCTGTGCATAAGCAGTTGTAAAAAAAATGATTAAACCTAAAATTAATGTGATTTTTACGATTTTTGTTTTCATGATTGTTTTAATTTTTAGAATAGCTCTGTGTTTGTAAGCATAGGCATTCTAATAATCAAAATGCCTATGCTTTTAATTTTATTATTGTCCTAAAATAAATCCAATTAGTATATCATTAACTTCACTGGGGGCTATGCCGGTAATTTGAATACTCCATTCCTCATTAACCTTTATGACTTTGTTTATAATTGCCAAGTTCTCTTTGGGAGTATGGTATAATGCCATATTTCCGTTTTCTTCTAATTGTTTGGTTAAAGAAACTGAGTTTATTGGATCACTACCCTTTTTTGTATTAATAGATATGTTTTTATCGTTACTTGAACTTGATAATACAACTGAAATATGTTTCAATATCATACTGTTATTTTCTCTGAGGAAAAATGGGAAGTGCTCAGGTTTTAGTATAAAACTGACAGTATTATTATCTACAGACATTTTGTTCCATGCATCGGGAAAATCTAATTTAGGACTAAATAATATAGCTCCTGCCTTAGGCAGTTTATCTTTGATTTCTGTTTTAACCTGATTGGCAAATGTAATTCCTCCATCTAAAGCGATATAATTAATATGAAGAATCACATCTGAAACGGTTGACAAATCAAATTGGTTGCAAGCTGAGGGGAAAGATAATTCCCAATTACTGATCACTCCTGCATTTTCAAATGGTAAATAACGTTCATCTCCGAAATTCAATTCGAACATACCCGAGTCATTCTGTGCACTACTGGTACAAATAACATTAGTCCCTTTAAAAGGTACGATGCTTAAATTTGAATCAGTATTTTTTCTAATTTTAGAGTTACTCAATCTTAATGTAAAGCTAATTGTAGTATAGGGTCCTGAGACATTAGGAATGGTTACTGATACCGATTTAATTCGCCGCATATAATGTCCGGGATAATCCATATCGAAAATGAGTTCTTCGAGAGGTAATTCGGTTTTCTTTTCTGTAATTAACTGTATCAGATTAGCAGGATACATCTGAGCCAATGAAATATGCTTGGTTAGCTCCAGCGTTCGTTCGTTTTTTCTATAATATTCGGCTTCCATGCGGCGTAAATCCAATGTAAGACGATCTCCGCTCAACAGACCTTTCCGCAAACTGTCCCAATAAGTTGTTTCAATATATGTATTGGTCAGATTCAATTCGTTTTGGAAACATTTCTCGGCTTGTTTTGCTAAATTCAAAGCCAGTTCGTAAGTTTTGAAATACATACCGGAAATTTGGGTAATCATCCAATTGTAGAGTTCTTCATTGGTATATTTATATTTGTAGTATTCCAACACCGATTGGCTTTGTTCCATCTGCATTTCGAAATTTTCCAGTTCCTTTTCTGCCATCATCTTACGTATTTCCGCAGCCGTTATTTGCTTGTTTAATTGCTGTAATTCCATATCTGCCATTTTGGCTTGAAAATCCCAATCTTCCTTACGGCGTTTATATCCGGCTTGTACCGAAAGTAATGAAGAGGTCCTATCCAAAGCATGCCCTATAATAGCGATAGCATCGGCATTTTTATCCATAGAACCTGAAATTTTTTGTCCTCCATGAGAAGCAGTTGCAACAGGCGAACCTCCAAAGCCAGAACCTCCGACTGTATAATCAGGAGTTAATTCAAGAACTCCTGACATGGAACGCATAATACTAACCGTTGCTTCAATCACACCTGCCCCAATAGATAAGCCCATTGAAGTTATTTCCAATGCATTCATATACTCTCTGCTTTCGTAATAGGCTTTTCGTTCTTCGGTAGTGTGAATGGTAGATTCAAGATTTTGTATATTTTGTTGAGCCTCATTTATTTGCAGTTTACGAATTTGTTTTACAGCCTGCTGCAGATTAATTTCTTGTGTGTTCCGAAGCATATTTAAAGATTCGACATCCCGTTTTTCGATAGCTGAAAGCAATTTTTCTCCTAGTTGTTTTACCTCCCCGGTAAATTCCAATGCTTTTTGTAATATCACCCTGAAACGGTAATGAGACATTTCCTGATTCAATCCAGAAACAGCATCTCCTATAGAAATCCCAGCAGCAGAAGCTTTTACCAATAGAGCCGGATCAATGGGCGGTTCAAATAAAGGAAGTTCCCGTACTACACCTTCTATATTCATACAATGGCGGAGTTTAAACAAACGGTCTTCTACTATATTCCAATAACTCAAAAGTTTGTCATTGGCAGGTATACAGAATGGATCAACTATAAAACGAGGTAACGGTTCAGCTTCTGCTTGTTTTATTGTAGGGAGGTACACTTCATGATCTCCCACCATAGTTTTTCTATTTACTGCGGGTTGTAATTCTTTAAATTCCGTTACAATTCCACTTTGTGTAGAAACTTCAGTTAAACTTGCAGGCAGGAAGTTTTTCTTTTCATAAAATATATTTCCGGAGCTCAAAGTTGCAAAATCAATTACATTCCATTGGAGCGGTTTATCCACCAACTTTACCGGATTATCTTCTAGTATAAAATTGGGTAAGGTTTGAGAAGAAGATTTATTGTCAGATTCTCTTCCTTTTGATAATTCCGGTATAGTTATGTTGCTTTCTTTTTCTAATTTTGAAAAAGCATAATACAATGTTTTTTCAAAAGTTTCTTCTAAACCGATTCCTTTTTTGAAATTCTTTTCGAGTTGTTCTTTAATCGTTTCAAAATTCTTATGATGTTCTATTTCCTTTTGTTCTCGTGGAATTTCTACAGGACGTTGGCCTAGTATCTGATAGGCTAATATATACAGAAGCATAGCTTGGTTAGTCGACTCCATGCTATCTTGACGGAATAATTGATCTGCCCATGCAATCAAATTATCAATATATCTCATCACCACTGCTTTTTGATAAGCAGTAGGACGATTACGGGCTACTAAATGGGGTTTATATGGATTATTCAACCACTCATTTATAGCAGCTGTATGTTCTGCCATATTCTTCAGAACATTACGTATTTGTTCTGCTCGGTTTTCTGAAGTAGAAATTTCAAAAAATGGTTTGGTAATCCAAAACTTTTGAGGTATGATCCCTTGTGCCTTATTAGCTGGATTGAAAATATAATGAAACCATTGCATGGCTTCTTCAAATTTTTGGTTCTGGCTCAGTTTGCAGGCAATATACAAGGGTGTATGGAAAAACAATTCCCAATTGTAATCAGCATAAGCTCCCGAGAGGTTAAAATCAACAATGTCAGTTTTATAGTTATTAGCAATATGTACCCAATCCATAGGGTGATATTCTTTATTAAAATCATATTTATTTTGAGTATCATATTCTTGAGGACTTATTTGTATATTGCGATTCAACAAGCCATTAATTCCTTTATGATTTAATTCTTTGATAAACAATTTGGTATAAGGGTGGTAAAATGGTTGAAAATCGTACTCTGATAAGTTTTTGATGGAATTCCAATTGCGTGGTACAACAAAAAATGAACGATCGGAATCCTGATAAAAGAACGGTACTTTCAAATGCGATTCAAACATACCCGTATTTAATGCTCCGAAATCGTGCAACATCATAACCAGATTAGGATTTCTCTTCTTACTAACCAATAATTGCCTTGTTGAATATCCCATAGCATTTGTGTAATATAGATTAGGCACAAATACTTCAAGGCCAAATGGTTTATATACAGCATCTGTCTGTTCAAACGACATGCCTTTATTTACATCATAATTTACATTATTGCCGGGATAAGTTCTTAGTAACGAAAAATCAAATGCACTCCGCTGTGTGTATAAACGCCCTGCAAAAAGATTAGAGAACTCACTTTCATATTTTTCGAGATTGCCTACCTTTTCTATATTAGGGCTGTCACTACTGTTCATGGATTTTACTAATTCAGGCAAAACCATATTGCTGTTAGATACATTTTGTATGTAAGAAGCTGCATAATATACATTGCCGTTAAAATAAAAAGTTCCATAACGATTGGATGCTGAATCTGAATTTGGCATTAGACTATATATATTAAATGTCAATTCATTTTCTGTACTATTATATTGAGAAGTAAATGTAAATTTATCGGCAGTATAATGGCCTTCTTGTATGTGCTTTTTACCGGAATATTTTATTTTGCTCCATTTCCCTTTTTTATATACACTCCATCCTAATTGTACTTCGGTATAATCGCTAGCAGCTTGTGCCTGATTTATATTTTCTTCTGTATTGTTATTTTTAGTTTTTTCAACTGTAGATAACCAGAAGAGATGGAGCTTACGGTTATAAACTACGGGAATTACCATATCTCCTCGTAAATCCAAGTCTATTTTTTCCCAGTGAGACCAGCGCAGGGCAAGAGCATCATAGTTTCTATAGTAAAATTGGAAAGGCGTTGAATGGCTTCTTCCGATCACATGCATGCAATCTTTCAAACTTCCTGTGCCGTCATTTTTGCCAATCCATTCGCGGTAGATTCCACATACAGCCAAATTGGAAACTTCATCCAATTTTTGCAGGTAGTTTTCAAATACTGTTTCTACATTTTCGGAAGTAACTTCACTTTGATTCAATTCATCTTCTAATTCTTTAAAGAAAGGCGTTTTATTATCACGTAATTCAGGTTCTATCCAATTCTCCGGATAAAGGAATATTTTACGATTGGCTTCCCATAAACGGTATTTTTGCATCCAATCCCATTGTTTCCATTCTTTGTCTGCTGTTTCGTCTACAACAACATTCTCAAGATTCAGCAAGCACCGTTGCACAAACAACTGAATTGAAGATGTAGCTTGAACAATACGTGAAGTTTTCATACAAGCACTCATTTCTGTATCTAAGAGGAAGTGTCCATACAAAGCAGTTTTGTCATTCCAAGTGAAACCTTGGGTTTTTGCAGGTTCTCTACGGGAGGTCTCGATTAAGAAAGATGCCAAAGCATGGCTTTTGACTTCCCTGACAGGTTTTTGTATTTCTGCAAGCACTTTCAGCCAAGTATCTATGTCATATCGCGATTTCAAAGCTTCTTTTGCTTCTACGCTTCGGATATTTTCATCCATTCCATTTGATATTTCGCGGGATTTCCAGTTATTCAGAGCAGCAATGCTTATTCCGCTAATTGTTGAAAGGCTAAAATATTGATTTATTTGTTTGTAAGTTTTTGATTCATAAAAATTTGTAATATCGGATAGGTTCAAATAACCACTGCTGGCTATTGTTTGCAGGTCAGGTAGGTTCCAACCGGTACTTAACAGGCAAAGTTTTTGCTTGAATGATTCATAGGTTTGAGTACTCAGGGTTCCTATCAAGGTAAATAATGTTTCTCCTTCCGGTGTTTTATTGTAAGCTTCCTGTAAGTCCAGCAAATTGGATAACTCTAATAAGCTTTCTAATGTGACTGTTCCTGTATCGCTATCTTTACGGAATTCTCTCCAGTTGAATTTTATTTTGGCTTGATTCTGAAGCAGGAATTCTACATCTTCTACAGCTATATTATTCTTTGTAACAACAAATACAAATTTATGCAATAGTACAAATGTTTTACAAAGATTGTCGGCAGGCTCTGACGTATAATTCTGTTTGTCCATCAAAATATTTAGCATGCTGTCATCCAAATATAGTTTTATCAATGAACCGGATAATCCGAAAAGTAAAGAAAGTTTGTTTGTAATAGCAATTTTTCTGTCGTTATCACTCAATGGATTTTCTTCAGAGAAAGCGGAATTCAAAATTTCTTTTGCATAATGCTCTATTTGATTTTGAGACAAAGCTATTGATAAAGCTTTGTCGGATATTCCTTCATTATATTTATAACTATAATTCAACAGATATTCATATTCCGATAATTTATATTTAGTTGCTTTGATGGATTTTATCAATTCTATCCATGCCAAAGCAGCAGGTAATCCACTAGAGAACAAAGGAAGGTTCGGATGTAATTTAAACAGCGTGAATAACTCTCCAATTGAAATTTCTGTTGATTGAGCCAATAAAACATGGCGGTATAAATAGCTAAGGTAATTTCTGTCATAAAGAGAATGCTGCCCTTTTAATATTGCATAGTCATTTTCATTTACAGATAAACAAGCCATTACCAGCTTATGGTCTTCTTCCAATAATTTTGCGTTAGGATGTCCTTTTATGTCTTTTATGGAAACTAAACGGTCATTTAGAGGGTTAGATAGCACTGTCCTCAAAAATATCCGGTCATATAAACAGGCTTTCTTTTTACCATTCTCATAAACATCAGTAATACAGATGTCTTCATAAAATGTTAATAGATCTTCACATGATAGATGCAATTCATTCTGAACTTTTTTAAACTCCATCAGGTTAATTAATGCATCATTGTCAAGGTTTCTGTTACCGTTAGGGGTTATTTGCGCATTACATAACAAGCGGTCTAATTCCCATATTTTCCAACTAGATTTACGCCATAAACGAATAAAACGATGTGCTTTATCAAATTGCTCTGCACTTCCTATAACATCTTTGTCTGCATAATTGCATTGGGTTTGAATATCAGAACATATTATACTTAGCCAAGAGGTTTTAGTTAAGTCTATCAATTCCAATAAAGAAAGTCCGCTGCTTTTTAAAAAATCGGGAACTTTCATACTTTTTGACCCTGTGCCTCCAAAATTCTTCGTCCATGCTTCATTGCGGTCAGCTACATTATTAAAAGGAGCTTCAGCTACAATTACACTTTTATCCACATCCGTTAATTCAAAGTATTCGCATGCAGTTTTTATTTTATCACTGCTTTTGGTTAAAAATGTTTGCATCAATATATGCCGCTGAATTCCCATTTTTTCCAAATATGCTCTCATCTCAAGACGAGGTAATTCTAAAGATATATGCATAGGATATATACTATTCGGAATAATTTCATTATAGGCAGTCTTAATAGATATAGATTCCCCATTTTTAATTTCCTTTTTGAGTATATGTTCTGGTGCAGCATATAATTCTTGGGAAGTCAAAGTGCTTTGACATGTGCTAACGCTTCGTATAAATTCAGGATGGCGAGTTTTTAGAGTTGCTTCTTCCAGTACTTCACACACCAAATCAATGTATGGAAGTATGGTATCTGTATTTTGCTTATTCAAGTATATTTGACTTAAATCAGACCTTCTGGCAACCAATAGTTCTAAAACTTTACGAGCATCCAAAAATGTTAATAAATCTGCCAGATACGCAGGGGCACTGTAAACAGAATTCTCATAATCACATTCACAATAATCGGTATTTCCAAACAGTGTTTCTATATCTGGAAAATCTTGTTTCAAAGCATTGATAACCTCTGTATCAGAACCTGCAGATACAACAGATGGGTCTGCTTGACGGAATGCTCTGTTCACTGTAGCGTAAGCAACCATCATATTAGCATAATAAGATGTAGCCAAGTTATAAGAGGCATCTATTTCTGTTTGAGTTAAGTCGGATTCGTTATTTTCCCGCACTTTGGTTTCAAATGTAGACTTACCCATAAAATAAACTTGTCTGGCACTTCTGATTTTATTAGCATACATAGCAGCTCCAATATCAGGCGATACAGCCATTCGAGTAACCCTTTGCATAGAAAATAGAGTGTTTTTCTGTTCACTTGTTAAGGGCGCTTTAAAAGGATCATCTTTTAATAAATCAAATTGAGGTGTATTTATCAGAAAATTCTTAATAACATTTAGATTTGCATATTCTGTATCATCATGTTCCAAAGCCTTAGCTATTTTTGCACTCATTGAAACAAAAGGATAAATTTGTTTAGCATTATTATATACTAAATCTACATAATTTTCTATATCCGAAGGTTTATTATCGCCAATAGTGGTATTTAATTCCCCGTAACTCAAAGCTGCAATTGCACTGGGGCTTTTTATATTTGAATTGTTTAAGAATATGGAAATAACTGGGATATGATTTCTTACCACTCTGCTAATCTCAAATACATTGATAAGTTGGGCTGCATTTTTTTCACCATATAATGTCCGTTTTTCATCAGATTTAAGATCAGAAATAAATCTGTTAAAATCATTATAACGAGTTACAAATAAATCGGACAAATCCTGTCGTTTTACCTCCGTAAATGTATTTCCTTCCCATGTGCACGATTGTAAAAGGCTGGACAGACTTACCCTTCCTTGTAATATGGGATTATTATAAGCATATTTTGACCTCAGTCCTAAAATATTCTTTGCAAGGCCTGCTATATTAGAATCAGCTGCAATATAATTCAGCTTTACAGCTGATTCTAATATACGGATATGGGTAACTTCATCTAGCAACACTATGCTGCCAAATATATCATCTACTAAACTATTTTTATATCTAAGCCAATAATCCTCAGTCGGTGCATTTTTAACATCATATAACCATGGTTTTTTCGCAGAGCTAAACCATCCAGAATTCCATGATACCCACGAGGAATTTCGCGATTTCCACTTATCGATGTTCCATATTGTTGGCCATGTATTTAGCTTTTTTGCATTGTCCCATGCTTGTATAAAGGCATCCCATACATTTTTGGCATTCATCCAATCATTTACACAATTATGCCAACTTTCCCATGACCATCCACCATTCCAATGTTCAAAATAACTGCTTTCTATCACATAATCTTTAAGTGTATTCCATAAAATATTAAATTGAGACCATTGCGATTTCCATGAATCTACAACTACTTGGGTTGGTAAGGAATTATATGTACTCCAACTATCCCAAAATAATTTCCAATTTTTATACCAATTAAGCCATTCCGGTTTTATTTTGCTTAAAGTATCCCAATTTCGATATTGCATATTGCACCAGTTATCCCATCTTTCGTTCCAAAATCCCCATTCGCTACTTTCATTATTTTGACTGAATAAAGATGCTGCATAGTTCTGCCATGTTCCATAACCGCTGCCATCATGGTCATTATAATAATAATCACACCATAAATTATAAAAATTTGTATATGCTCCGCATTGAGTTCCTTCTGCCCAAGCATATTTAAAAGCTTCCCATTGCAGCCGCCATTTGCCCCATATTTCTCTATTATTCTCTAAAACGGCTAATTGATCATCTATCCAACTCTGATCCTTATCCGTCCATCCGGCAGCTGTCCGTACCCATTTTGCCCATTTATTCCAATGTAAAATCCAATTATCCCATCGATTATTCCAATTATCCCATCCTTTATTGAACCGAATATAATACTCTTCCCATTCCTCTTGAGTTACCTGCCTGCCATTATTTATCTCTTCAATAAGTTGTAAACACTCATTCCACCAAGCTGCAAATTCATTGTACCAACGATTTCGATTTGTTTTAAGCGCAGACCAACCGTTATATTCATCAAAATCTATAATAAAAGTATTATCTCCTTCGGCTGTCCACATAGCCCATTCGCTGTTTGTGTCATTATATGAATTTAAAATGAGAATCTTTCCATTCCAATCATAATTGTACAAATATTGCTCCCACAAATAGTTGAAGTTATTATATGGCATATTGCTTCCACCTTGCTCCCATAAAGATTGAAATGTTTGCCACTCCTGACTCCAAACTTCCATAATTGACCTACATTCTTCCCATTCTCTTCTGCGATCTTCCCACCAATTGAAATCTCGATTGGTAAGTTGTTGTGCCTGGGTAAAAAATTCGTTCCATCGGGTCCATTCTTCATTCCATTGATTCCATTGAATATCCCACTGCTCCCATTGTCTGCTGAATTTGAAATACCACTTGGCATAATGAGACGCATCCATATCATTCCAAGTATCTTTAAGCCAGTTACATTCCGCTATCCATGAATTAAATCCCATCCACCATTGATTTCGTAAATCCCTTAGCTTCATCCAATTTTCATAGGGCGAAAATTTTATTTTCCATTGCTCGTCCCATTCTATATTCCATGCTCTCCACTCACTTCTTTGATGTTCTTCATCGTTTTTATTGGTATTCCAAAAGGACAATGTTTCAAAATAATACTGCCAAGCACTAGAATATCCATAATAATAATACTTATTCCATACTTCTGAAAAATTTCCTGTAGGATAAGGGCATTTTCCTGCCCACCATTCATCTTTGAATAATTCCCATTCAGTACGCCAAGAATTCATAATATCCTTGCAATATTCCCATCCTGTTAATTGCTTATTAATCCAAGCTTCATCTACATTATTCATCCACATTTTAGCAATCTGAAACCATGCTTGCCATCTTTCCCATTGGCTATTCCATTCATCCCATTGCTTATTCCATTTGTCCCATAAATTGGAATATTTCTCATACCACGCCCTTGCGTCATCATAATATATGGTACCATCCCATATATTTGCTAGCCACCTACATTCTTCTATCCATGCTTCAAACTCATCCCACCAGCAATTACGTTCATCCTTAAGTTCCATCCATCCGATTCGCTCCGACATAATTGAGTTCCATGCTTCATTTGCAAAATCACTATTGATTCCTGTTGTCCATTCCTTCCATTTTAATAAATATTGATTCATTTGGATTTTCTTTGGTTCCCAAATTGAAATCCAATTGATAGTACTAGAATTTGTCTCCCAGCTTCTTTTAAAACTATCCCATTCTTTCAAACAATCGTTCCATTCTGATTTGCGGGTATTCCACTCTATCCATTGTTTATCTGTCCATTCTTTTTCCCAACCTCCCCATTTAAAAGCTAGTTGAGATTTCTCTTCCCACTCGTTCCATTTAGCTTTCCATGTATCCCATTGCAATTTCCATGTATTCCATTTTATCGGGGTAGGCTCATTACTTTGTATTTTCCATTCTTCAAACCATGCTTTCCATTCTTCAAACCATGATGACCAATTATTTTTTTCATTATTCCA
>JAVBQU010000064.1:0-17251 GCA_031548675.1 Bacteroidales bacterium | reverse complement strand
CGTTTGGGATATTAATCTTTTATTAGTCATATATTCATCCATAAATACGTCTTTATTATATAACGTTTTATGTAACGAATTAATTAACTTCTACAGCAATGACGTGTTATATATTCTCCAAAGAAGCCTACTGTAAATCGTCTTGAGAAATCAGATTGTTGAAAATGGCATAAATGGTTAAACCCGAAACGGTTTTAATCCCTGTTTTCCGGGTAATATTTTTACGGTGCGAAACCACAGTATGAATAGATATAAAATGTTTTTCTGCAATTTCTTTATTGGTTAGCCCTTTGGCTACAGAGGTCAATATTTCTTTTTCTCGGTCGGATAAATCAACATCGTTTTCTTTATTTGTATGCGGATGCTTTTTGCTGGCTTTGGTTATCTCCCATAGCTTTTTAACTAATTTGGAACCATCATCATAAATATCCAGCGTACCGTCAAAACTATTGAGGGTTTCGGTATCTACATACCCGTATAGAATTGCGGCAATAGTAACATTAGGGTAGTCTGCAAACAGGTTCCTGATTGCAAATTGCTTATAAAAATTAATGATAACGGGATTGATTAAAATGATATCAAATGAAGAATTTTGTTTTTCCCCTTGAAATGTTTGTAAATCGCAATAAAGCTGTATTACCTCAAACTCAGAATTTTCTTCGAGCAATCTTTTCATTCCCTGCTGAATCACAGGAGATGGTTCTATAATAACAACTCTCAATGTTTTCCTTGTATTCATTCGGGGCTATTTTCAATTCGTTCTACCAAGGATATAAGTATATGGTCTTCCAGCAAAGTATGCTTGCTTAAATCCGACTCAAACAGGAATAAATCAATCAATACTTCGCGACATTTTTCTAGTGTACATTCGTTGGGCAGGTATTTGATAATAATATTTTTAAGATCATTCAATGCAGCATCAATATTACTATGGTTCCCTTCATACTCCTGTATCTTGTAATTTTCGATTTTATTGCCGTTTACAAGGGCAGTAATATAGGGAAATGCTATTTGCTCTTCATAGTTAAAATGCGTAATAACTTCCTGTTTATATGCCTCACAAAATGCAGTAAGCGCTTCGCCATGCTTTACATGACAGCATTCGACTAATTTTAGAATTTGGCTAATAATCTTGGGCATCCTGTTTTCGAGGTAGTCTTTATGCGAATTTCTCAAATAGGTCATCAAATCTTTGAGTGGAATCTGCAACAAGGTATTGATGCTGGGGTTGTATTTATCAAAAGTATAAATATTACATACAAGTAGAAATAAAGCAGTAGAAATTCCTTTTTTTTCGCATATCTGCTTGACAGTGGTTTCTCCCAAGCCGATTCCTATACCGAAGCATGGAAATACATAAAGCAGCCGGTAATTGGTAAGTACTAAATCGGCTAATTTCATATTTTCCGAGAATAAACTCTGGCTCATAACATTTTCTTTTTTTGATCTTTGGTGTAAAGATAATGCTAATCTGTGGTTACGCATAGTCATTCATGTAAACTATTAAATACATTCCTTTTGCAAAGGAAGGAATATTCAATCTTGTATGCAATCCCTAAAAGATGGGATTTTCGGGGATGTAATGGCTAAATAATGTGAAGAGGGGTAAAGTCTCCGAAAAAGCTTTACCCCTCAATATCATTTATTCCGGCACATAGATAATTTCGCCGTTTTCCAATTCGTAGGCAATACCTACTTTCTTACCCTTCTTGCCCGAACTCTGTTCGTTGGAAGGGGTGTATTTATTAATTTTATTACCTTCTTTGGTAATGATTTCCATGTTGTCTTTGCCCGGATTTTTTACGATGGTAAAATCTTCTTTCGAGAAAAATTCCCCCATGTTCATATTCATTACCATAGCCACCATCAGGGCTACTGCAAAAACCATAGCTACATCGAACAGATTGACTACCACGCTTAGCGGATCGGTATCTTCTTCTTTGAATGCTCTGCTTGAGCGTCTTCTACTTCTCATTTTGATGGGTTATTACGCGTGACACATATTCTAAATTGTAAACATCTTTGGCATACCAGCGTTGTTTGAATTGCAAGGTAGCCAAACCGATGGCACTTACCACAAGCCCTACTACAGTGGTGGAAAAAACCACCTGCATATTGTACGCCATACCCGAAATATCGCCGGTAGATAAGCCAACCAATGCCGGACTCATCGCAATTAATGTTCCGATTAATCCTAGTACGGGTCCCATTTTAGCCAGCATTTTGGATAGCGAGAGGTCTTTGTCGGCTTCGTTTTCGAGATTGGATAACAGATAATCTGCATACGCATCGGTAGGTTTCCCTGACAACATATCCCGCAGATATTTTGTAAATAACGAATTGTCTTTTTCAGGTAATAATGACCTTATTTCATCCATATCGTTAATGGTCATATTTTTTATTTTTTCATTGAATATTTTGTCGTTGCGGCGTTTTACCATCATCTGGTTGTAGAAACTTCCGATGAGCAGCAATGCCCGTCCGAACAGAATAAGCAAAATAATGATGTCGGGAATTAGTAAGCTGTTGGCAACCCAGAATAGGGATTTTGAAATGATTTCCATGTTTTTTTATTGATAAGTTATAATTGAATTTGATTAAATTGAAGCGTGATTGATATAGAAATTAATGAGTTCGTTATTTTTTTGTTTTAAATCTTTAGTAAATATCCCAAGAGACAATGCGGATACTATTCCGACTCTTCGGGAATCCATAAAGAGACCTAATTATACATTCCCGAGCTTTCGGAAACCTACAAAAATATATAATTGTATCTTCCAGAGCTTTCGGGAACCTACAAAAAGACATAATTGTACTTTTCCGAACTTTCGGGAAACCACAAAGAGACATAATTGTGCCTTTCCGAGTTTTCTGAAACATCCAAAAAGAGCTAATTGTCTTTTTACGGATTCTCGGATTATGGCATACGTTTGCTTATTAGGCTTTCTTCATTTTGGACTATCTAATCTGAATTCGATATAAGAATTTAATGTATTGCTTTGATTATTAAAACTATTTCCCATAGGGAAACAATATCAATAGAAAAATCCGTCATACCTGCCTCAGATTGCCCTTTAGGGCATTAATATTAATGTCCTAAAGGACAATATAAATTGGATAAATTTATGATTCTATTGATATTTAAGACCTACGGTCTATTTCTTATGTCGAACTTAGATATCTAATAATCTGGTTTGTTTTTACTTTTACTTACTTGGTTCTAAAAAATATTTTCCATTTTATTTTATTCCAAACTAAGCCTATCAGAAACATAATCAAGAACAATCCTCCAGAAACTAAAATGGCTTTAAAATTCAGAGGCTCTTTAGCTACCGCATAGGTTACATTACCATTCACAGTAGTTATCAACCCGATGATGCATACAAAAAGACTCACTAAAAAAAAGATTTCCAAACGAAATTCTTTTTCGGGACATAAATATTTAATTCCTTCGCTTGCCAACGGAATACCTATCAATACACCTGCTGCCATTAAGTAAGAAATAGTTGTAAAATCTGTTCCGGGTAAAGCGTAAATGAATTGGGTAAGCAGGTAAAATAAAACGGGAAAAAGTAAAAGGCTCGGGTACCAATATAGAATCCTGCCCACCCACTTCCATCTTTTATTTTCTGTTCCTAATAGAGCTGTAAATCCAAAGGCAAAGCATAGTACCGATTCCATTGTAATTAATACGGCAATATCCTGCATGGCAGATTTGTTGTTCAGGTAATCTGCCAATTGGGTTTTGGATTGTAATATAGCATATTGGTGGGCAAAAACCACAAATCCGGCACAAACCAAGCCAAATAAAGTGGTTTGCCACCATTTCCAAAAGCTGAGCTTTACAACAGCGTTGATAAAGATAAACAGCATTAATATTTGAATAACTAATTCCATGTTTTTAACGATGAGTGATGAACTATTAACTATAAATTATGAACTATGAATGATTATGAGCAATTTATTTGATTTCGAATTTCAAAAATCCTTTTCCTAAAAAAATACAGTCACGTCATGTCGAGCAAAGTCGAGACATCTTATAGAATTAATTTCTATTTTTTGTGATGTACTTAACTGTAAATGGCCGAGTACATAGCTTATCGTTTGTAGTTCATAGTTTTTATTTCTTTCTTTTCTTACGTAATACAAGTAACAGCACTACAAATACTATAAGTACACCGGCTACAATAGCAATGCCGTTCAGCGAATTTTTCTCGGTTTGAATATTTCCTGTAGTGGTTTCTTCTTTTTTCATAACCATACCCGATTTATTGACATCCGACGAAGAACTCGCTTCTTTCATATTTTGCACCTGCTGCTTGTACTGTGCTGCATTTTCGGGATTGGTTTTTTGGGCGATATAATCCTGTAATTTGGCATTAGAACCTGCAAAACCCGAACCGCTTGCTCCAAATTCTTTTACCAGATTGGTATGCAGGTCTGCAATATCTTTCAATTGCTGCTCCGATGCTTTCCACATACCTTTGCGGGCAGTTTCCATCATTACAGCAGTAATTTCCTGCAAGGCAGCCGGATTTTGTTTTTTGAAAAATTCCTGTGTTCCCAAATGATGTACATCTTTCACATATACATCATACACTTGATTCCACATTTCGTTGTCAATGACATCCGGTTTCATCACATTCCAACCATAAGTATTGGTAACTACTTCGGTAATTTGCGATGCACTGGAAGCTCCGCCTTTCATCACTTCTTTAATATATGCCGGATTGAAGATAGTGGCACGTGATTCTACGCCGATAGCTTCTTTCAGTTCCTGCATTTTAACATTATTGCGGTTGCGGTAATCGGCAAAATATGCATCGGGGTCTTTGCCTGTAACATTGCGGATAGCTAAGTTCATTCCGCCCATAAATTCATACACATGGTCGAGGCTCAAAGCTCCCCAAGTATTGCTTTGGCGAGGCTGCACCACTACATCCGTGTTATGAAGTACCGCACGGAGCAATCCTGCCTGAAATGCTCCCCAATTTTTTTCATCGCCATACAAAGCACCCATATTTTGTAAATAAGTTTCTGCAATTTCCTTTTCATTTTCCCATTTATCTCCGCTGGTAACCATGCCTTGAATTCCGGTTCCATACATGCCGTTTGCACCTCCAAATATACGGCTGGTAGAAAGTTCGCGGGCTTCTTTGGGCGAAATACCTTGCTCAACTAATTTACGTTCCGTTTCAACAGTGCTTGCAGCTACCTGATTGGTAAATTTATCATCTTTAGCAGCTGCTGCCATCTCCACAGCACGGCTTATTAAAGCTAAACGCGAAGCTGCCAAATCGCGGAACTGTCCCGAAGTTTGAACCACGACATCCACACGCGGGCGACCCAGTTCTGCCGAAGGAATCAAGCGTAAATCGTTTACACGTCCGAATGGGTCGCGTACCGGCTCAACACCTAACATATAAAGAACTTGGGCAATAGTGGTTCCTTCACTTTCAATAAATTCGCTGCTCCAAAAAGTATAGTTTATTTTACGGGGATATTTGCCGTGTTGTTTTTTGTATTGTTCTAAGGTATTTTTAACCAATTCTACCCCTCTGTCCCAAGCACGTTCCGATGGTGTGGCTTCGGCATTGATGGCATACAAATTGCGTCCGGTAGGAACTGCTTGCGGATTCGCTACTGCATCGCCGCCCGATGAAGGAGCAATATAGCCTCCGTTCAAGGCATTGAGTATGGAACGGATTTCCATTTCGGGACTTTGTTCCAAAGCCGTTTTATATGCCGATACATTATTTACCGTGCGTTCTATTTCTGCAATGGCACGGGCTTTTTCTTTTTGCTCTTTGGTGTATGACCCCTCTAAATTTCCCCGAAGGGGAGACTTTTTGTTAGTCCCATTTTTCATTGAAGATTTTACCTGTTGCGGTTCTCCCCCTTGGGGGGAGTTAGCGGGGGTGGGTTTTGTAGATTCCGGGCGTGAGCCTACTTTGGGAATCCACGAAGGATGTCCGCCACCCGATTTAGGAGCATTTGCCGGACTCCCTTTTGCATTATCTCCGGCAGGCATCATCCCCATGCGAGGAGGAGAGAGAATGGTTTTAGCTTCCGCCAAATCTTTGGTACTGATGTTTGCCAATTGACAGATAAAAGTAGTGTCAACTTTTTTCCCTTTCAGGATTTGTTCTACCAAAACTTTGGCAGGATTCAAATATTTCTGAGTAAAGAAGGCTTTATTTTTTAGTTGAGCATCGCTAATTCGTTTTTGCTGCTTATCGAGGGCTGCCAAACTATATGCAATCGGGTCGGCAGACATTGCCATTACCGATGACCGGATTTTTTCACTTTCGTATGGAACGCCTGTTGTATAAAGCCTTCCTGTCATTTTTTCGTTGGAAATTTCCTCGGAGAAGTTCTCGATACGTTCAATATCTTCTGCCGAATACGGTTTAGATAAGATACTATCCAATCGCAATTCGCGGTGCAATCCCATGTTTACAGCTATTTTCTTTACTTGTAATGAAATGGAAGATTTTGATTTCTCATCCGCTTTGTAAAAATCCTGAATCTTATCTTGCAATGTCTTGAACTGCGAACGGGTATTGCTTTCCATAAAAGGAGGGGTGAGGTAAGAAATCGTTGTAGCATACGAACGGCGTTTTGCCATCATGCTTTCGCCCACATTCCCGATGGTGTAGTAATAGAAATGAGGAATGGTTCCCACCAAAATATCCGACCAATCATTATCAGAAAGTGCTACTTGTTTAGAAGGAGTGAATTCCAAACTGCCATGTGTGCCGAAATGCAGCATTGCATCTGCTTTGAAAGCATACTGCGACCACAAATAAGCACTGATATATGAATGTGGAGGACCGGTTTTAGCTCCATGTATAATAGCAAAAGCATCGCTGCCCAAAGCTGCCATAGGCTGTGGAAGCAAAGCAATATTGCCTAATTGAATACGGGCAACAGCAAGATACTGTTTGCCGTTTTTTTCGACACCCATATATGAACCCGGAGCTTCGCCGTAGATTTTTACAACATCGGCATAGCTGCTTTTGGGCATGGCTTGTTTTGTCCACAATTCATATTCGGTTTTTTCAATTAAGGCAGGATTTCCTGTTTTCAGGTATTGATCAAAAGCACCTTCGGCATAGGTACTTAAAACAGCTCCCTGCGACATTAAGAGTTTAGCAAATTCGGCTTCGGTGGCAGGCAGATTATCTACTTTATAGCCTTCGGTTTTCAATCTTTTCAATAAATTGTAAAGCGATGGAACCGTTTCCAAGCCTTGAGCCGTAAGGGTTTCCTGTCCGGCTCCTTTAAAGAAGTAAATGGCGACTTTTTTCTCAGCATTGGATTTCTTTTTCAATGAGACAAAATTACTGACTATCTGGGTGAATTTTTTCAAGCGGTCGGGAATTGCTTTGAACATGTAAATTCCGTCTTTGTCCATTTCTTGTGCATTAACCACATATGGGTAAATAGCCCCGTCCAATTCAGGCATCACTACGCTTTGCGACATAAATCCGCCAAACATACCCATAGCGTCAGCTTCCCACTCTTTCTTGCTCTTAAGGATGCTCAGCGGGGCAAAGATAGGAATGTTGCGCTCTTTCAACCAATCAACGGCAACATCGCCTTTGCCCATCGCCAAACGTCCGTGTGGTAAGTAGATTACCGCATCGGGATTAATGGCTTGTAAAAATTCTAAACGTTTAACAGCAGAAGCTACAGGATAAACATTCATACCCGTATGAAATAGGCTTACAATCATGCTGTCGATATTTTCGCGGTTTCCGCTAAAAGGGTCGTTTAACCCTCCAACAATGGCTATCTTAGCTCCGCCGTTAACGTAATAGTTATGTTTTTTCAGGTATTCTTCATATTTATCTACTTTATCAAACCAAACATTTTCATCCAAGTGATACAGTACATCCGAAGCAGTTTCGGCAACAGCATCGGGTGTCGTTACAAAAAATGTTTTTTTATCGATATATTTACGAATATACCGTGCCAAGCTTTGGTAATTCTTTTTGTTTCCGTTTCCTAAATAATCGTTTACATTTTTGAGCTGTGTACTATCTAAATTGCAGATTTTGTTTTCTGGATTGGTGGCAGCAAAGATATAAACCGGAGTTCCTTTATCTGCCGCTTTTTGAATTTTTGCCCGTTGTTCCGCAGTAATGCGCATACCCATGCCGAAGCCCAATACCAAATCGTAGTTTTTTAGTTTGTCTAAATCTTCTATAGATACTTCTTCGTACTTGATAAACTTATCGGAATTGGCTTTTACAATGCTTGCTGTTTGAAAAGGCTGGAAGTTAACCAAAGCGACTTTAGTGGGTGAAGCAAATTTGTTCCATGCGATCCATATTCCACTCAAAATAACAATGGAAATGAGTATGATAAATATTGTTTTCTTTTTCATATATATACTACAAGGGCTAGCCGGCATGTTATTTTTTACTTGCCAGCCTACCTTGGTTTGGTTTTATAATAAAATTTGTATGGGAAATGAGATACTAGTAAATGAGATACAAGTTGACAAGTATATTTGTCATAATTCTAGTGTGTCGTTTACTAGTATCTTGTAATTAGTGCTAATTAGCTTCTACTAACAATGCGTATTTAATTTCGGGGTAACCTCTATGTCCGCCGTCTGTATCATCATTCATCGATACAAACCCGAGTTTGTAAATATTTCCTTGTGCATCTTTAATTACATAAAAACGGTCGGTTTTTACGGAAGGTCCTGAAGTTGGACCTCCTCCGTTTCTCCATGCACTGCCGATTACATCAATATTAGATGAGAATTGTACTGCTTTTGCTTTTTCGGCGGTAAAATCGGCATAGCTTCCGCCTTCGCTTACCAAAATTTCTTTAGCTTGTACGCCGGCTAAAGTATTTAAAAATACAATATCCGCCATTACAAAAGGTACGCCGGGCGACATAGCGGAGATATAAGTATTACGCCCCCAAACAATATCCCAGTCACTTTTAGCCGGCTGCATACTTACTTGTTTATTAGCAGTAAAAGAAACACCAACATAACTGTATTTATCATCTTTAGTAATATCTAAGGTTTTTACTTCCGATGAGTTCCAAAGCGAATAACTTACCGTGTAGGTCGTGTTGTTTTTGGGGCTTACTTTTACTTTGTAAAGAACAGTATCTGCATCTCCCATATCGTAAATATAAACCCTATCACTTTTGATAACAAATTTCGAAAGATCTTCGCCAATAGCGTCCACAATACCAAAACTTCCGGCTCCCATTCCTAAGCTTAATGCAGCTTTGTAAGCACTGAAACCGGCTGCGTCTATTACCGTTCCTACCGTTGTTCCAACGTTGGCTTCTTTAGCACGGCTTCCGATAGTATTGTTCAGTTTTACACCAAATTCCGAACCGCAATACAAAGCTATATTCCATGTAACACGCTCTATAGAAGTTTGTTTTGCAGTACTAAGATCAACATATACCGAATTTTTAGCAGAAGCGCCGCCTTCGCCGCCTTGCAGAGTCATAGTTCCTCCTCCGTTAGCAGGATCTTTATAATATTTTTCGTCTTCGTCTTTACCGTTACAAGCAGTTAGCAGTAATGAAACTGCCAATCCGAGATACATGATTTTTTTCATTTTGTTTTATTGTTAAGTTATTATTTATCAAATTTAAAAGTGATTCCCAAGAAGAAAGACCTTCCGCAACCGAGCAAGCTGGATGAAAGTCCTGATGTTCCATGTCCGCTGCCTCCGTTAGAAATATTATTTTCTACCCATGTAATATCAAAAATATTTTTCACGCCTACGGCAATGTCAAAGTATTTAGTAATAGGGCGTGTAATAGTTAAATCTGCCCATTGATAATTTTCTAAGCCTGCCAAAACAAGATCTCCGTTGTATTCGCGGTATTCTTGCCGAGCACCTGTAAATTTGTAGAAAAGATTAAATGTTGCCACTTTTGGCCATTCGTAGGTAAGACTCAAAGAAATTTCGGGCGAGTAACGGAATTTATCCTGTGCTTCAGCAGCATATTTTTCATCATCCGTAAAAGTATTATATCTGCCGATATAGGAAATACTGAGACCTGCTCTCAATTTTTTCCAAACAACTGTATTTTCAAGCATTAAACCCAGTGTTTGGTATTTTCCTGTATTATAATAGGTTTGTGTATTGGGTTCATTAAGAGACGAAACCATTTGAATCCTGTCTTTAAAATCGTTGAAGAACCCCGAGAAATTGGTTGTAAGTCTTATGTTGCTGTTGTGCATAGGTCTCCATGCCCACGAAGCCATATAGCTGTCAGAAGATTCAGCTTTCAGGTCGGGGTTTCCTTTTATCCAAAAGCCGCCGCCATTGATATGATAAAATGTATAATATAATTCCTGTAAATTAGGAGCTCTGAATCCCCGCCCGTATGATAAACGCAGATCCATCTTATCATTCAATTTGAATTTGGTGTTTAATGATGGAATTGCAGCAGGAGCATCGTAAACAGAATTGTAAGAAGAACGTACTCCCGGACGGATATCTAACCATTTAAAGGGAGAATATTCTGCAGAAACAAAAACAGCAGCATTGTCAATCGTGGTATGGGCTTGGTCTATCTTGTCGCCGGCACCGCTATTATGCTGATACTCCAAACCAGCTTGTAAATTTAAGTTTTTCAAAGCTTTCCATACGGCTGTAGTACGCGCAAACCAAACCGAATAATTTGTTTGATCCTGAGAACCTTCGCCGGTAGAAGGAGATTTTTCGCCTGTAGAAAAATTAATTACTGTACTTTCCTTATCCCGTTCATAATCCTGATAAGATGCCGAAAGAGAAAATCTTAAACGATTGTTTGTATTCCAATTTCCCTGCAATTGATGCGTATACCTATTGGCTAAGAAATTAATATCAGTAGCTTTGCGGTTTTCAGGCACGTCTCCCTTTACCAATATGTCTTCGTTGAGGTAATCCAATTTATAGATTAAATCATATTTCCTTTTAGTGATTCCTACCTGTCCGCTTCCCATATACTGCGTTTTAGAAGGCCACTCTTTTTTGCGTCCGGTAAGGTCGCCCTGCCAACCGCCAAATTCGTTGCGGGTAAAACTACCCCCAAGATATACTCCGTTTTTAAAACTATATTGAGCATTCACACTTTCAATATGATTTCCTTTGCCCGAAAAAGGCTCGTATTCATCGCCTAAGGTTTCTTCCTGCATACGAGCTCCTACCGAGAGATGACAAGTATCGTCCGATTTTCCTTTTTTGGTAATAACATTGATAACACCCGCCAATGCATCCGTTCCATAGGTTACAGACATAGGACCTTCTACAATTTCAATCCGTTGAATAGTATTGACATCAATCTGGCTGAGACTTTGCTTTTTACTTAATCTATCCACAATAGGAATGCCATCTATCAACACCTTAACGTTGTTTCCGCTCATTCCCATAATTTCAAAATCCGATTCGCCCAATGCCAAATCATTCGAAATACGGACGCCTATCTCCGTGTTTAGTAACGATTCTAGGTTGTTAGACGCTTTTTGCTCTATTTGTTCAGCATTAATAACCTTTACTTTATATACGGAATTGTTCAAAGATTGAGGGAAAAATTGTCCGGTAACAACAATTTCTTTCAATTCCAAAGCAGCTTCCATAATAGTAATATTTGGAAACCGGTTGATGGTATCAGGCTTAATAGTTATGGGGAATTCTTGTTTATGAGCCATAATGGAATAAACAACCATAATGTAATTTCCTGCAACAGCTTCGAATTTGAAATTACCGTCGGCATCAGTGATAGTTCCATAGTATGTATTTTTTAAACCTACTGTAACAAATTCAGCGGGCTTTCCATCCACTGTTTTCACAGTTCCAGATACAATGGCTTTAGAAGTTTGGGCAAAAGATGCTGACCCAAATAGTAATATGGCAAGTACAAACAATATATATCGCAATTGGTATTTCATTTTTCTCCTTTTGAGGTTGCAAAGTTCCTACTTTTATTACAAATGGACAATCCCACATATTGGGGAAATTTCGAAAAGACTGTGCCTAATTATTGTCATATCAATTATCGAACTAAATATTTTAGCAACTATATTACATGTTGTATCTGAATTAAATACAAAGATAATAAAATCTTTAATTATAAAGTAGAGCTATGTATCAATATGAAATTCAGAAATAAATAAAATGCTGTAAAATAAATGGATATGATACTATATAGAAAATCTAAGTATTATTATGCCTAATAAATAGATTTAATTGTTTTTATAAATGTATAAGATATAGTAGATTTAAATTGATTGATAATAAGCGCTTTGTATGATTTTGAAGAAATACTTTTTAGAAAGTGCTTGTTATAAAATAAAAAAAGTGTAACTTTGCAATCCCAAAATTCAAAGGACATTGTTTATAAATAATATTAGATTAATCATATAAAAAATTACTACGATGAAAAGAACATTTCAACCATCGCAACGTAAAAGAAGAAATAAACATGGATTCAGAGCCAGAATGGCAACTGCTAATGGTAGAAGAGTGCTATCAGCAAGAAGAGCTCAAGGAAGAAAGAAACTAACTGTTTCTGACGAAAAATAGAATTCCATATTTTCATACTTTTATAACGGAGTATAATCTTTCGATTGTACTCCGTTTTTCTTTGGTTTCAAAGTACATTATTTGGGCATTAAAAAGGCTGGAATTTCACACTTTTTCATACTCAAAAATATTAAAGAACAATATTACTGTAAGTTAATATTCTAAAGGCAAAGATAGCAAATGATTTTGTTGTATTTTTTTAAAGTTAAGAGCCTGAATAATTTTATATTTTTAAGATGCAAAATTATTTTGATTATTCAAAACACACATACCTTTGCACCCATAATTTAAAATTAATTTACAAATGAAAAAGACAGTTGTAACATTCGTTGCCGGTTTGTTGATTTCTTGTGCTTTATTTGCACAACAACCTCAAAAATCAACCACAGCTACTAAAGAACCTGCTAAAAAAGAAGCTAAAGCTGAGCCTAAAAAGGCGGAACCTAAAAAAGCTGAGCCTAAAAAAGCTGAAACTAAAGCAGAACCTAAGAAAGCTGAACCCAAATCGGGCGAACAAAAACCTGCTCAAAAAGCAAGTCCTGCTAAGTCTCAGGGAGATGCAAACAAAGCCACTCCTGCTAAAAAAACAGCTAAGCAAGACACTAAAGCTACTCCTGCAAAATAATTTTGTAGAGAAGCACTATTTCAAGCAATTTTTTGCTTAATTTCGCATCCGCTTTGAAAATTTTCAAAGCGGATGTTTTTTTATTTATTAACTAATAAGTTATGCTATGGAATTTAATTTAACTCCCGGTATTGAGGGAAATATGAAGATGACAGTAAGCCTTAATGATACAGCTTGCAAATATGGCTCAGGCTTGGTAGAAGTTTTTGCCACTCCGGCAATGATTGCCTTGATGGAAAATACAGCCCAATCAAGTGTAGGTTCTTTGCTGCCGCAAGAATACACTACAGTTGGAACAGAGGTAAATATCAAACACATAAAAGCAACCCCTGTAGGTATGGAAGTTCGGTGTGAAAGTAAATTAGTGTCGGTAGAAGGTAAAAAATTAGTATTTGATGTACAAGCATGGGATGAAGATGGACAGATCGGTTTAGGCTCTCATACCCGTTACATTATAGACAGAGAAAAGTTTATGAGTAAATTATAAATTCCCCTATATCTTTTAGATTATTTTAAGTCTAGAAAAATAAGACAGAACTTGAAAATGCTATATCTTTGCATGCATAAACTAAAACCAACCACCAAAATGAAAAAAACAATCATCGCATTTATCGGCAGTTTATTAATTTCTTGTGCTTTATTTGCACAACAACCTCAAAAAACAACTTCTGCTAAAAAACCAGCAGCAAAACAAGAACAAAAATCTTGTTGCTCAAAATCCGAAGATTCAAAAGCATGTGCTAAATCAACATCAGGTGACAAAAAATCTGATTGCAGTACTGCAAAACAAGGTGAGAAAAAACAATGTGCATCTTCAGATAAAAAATGTTGCAAACAAGATGCAAAAACAGCTCCGGCTACTAAAAAATAATTTTAAAGATAAGAAAGGCTTTTCTTATCTTTGCATCCGCTTTGTTTTCAGAATCAAAGCGGATTTTTTATTATATAAACTTTCAATTGATGACCCCAAATTTTAATATGATTGCCAAAACTTTGCAAGGACTTGAAGAAGTTCTTGCCGGAGAATTAGAAAATATAGGCGCAGAAAATATCAAAATTGTAAAACGGGCAGTTACCTTTACAGGCGACCTAGCTGTTTTATACAAAGCTAACTATTTGTGCCGTTCTGCCATTGCAATTCTTCGAGTTTTGACCGTTTGTAAAATTACCACCCAAGAAGACTTGTATAAAGAGATCTCTAAAATTTCTTGGGAATCTATTTTAGATGTTGATGGTACATTTTGTGTAGAAGCAGTAGTAAGTAATACCGTTTTTACCCATTCTCATTATGTTTCGCTAAAGATTAAAGATGCTGTAGCCGACCGGTTTCGCAGGTTGTATAATAAACGCCCGAATGTAGATACAGAAAATCCCGATATTTTTATAAGCGTGCATCTTTATGAAGAAACCTGCACAATTTCATTAAATAGTTCAGGAAAATCATTACATAAACGCGGCTACCGTAAGCAAACTGACGTAGCTCCTATCAATGAGGTATTGGCAGCCGGTATAATTTTACTCAGCGGATGGGATAAAAATTCGCATTTTATTGACCCGATGTGCGGCTCAGGAACTTTTTTGATAGAGGCCGCTATGATTGCCAATAATATTCCGGCAGGCTATTATAGAAAAAGTTTTGGCTTTCAGCGATGGAAAAATTACGATGCCGATTTATGGGAAAATATTAAAAAAGAAGCCTTGCTTGAACAAACAGAATTTGAAGGACAGATTGTAGGCTCGGATATTTCTCCGGTATGCATAGATATGGCTTATCAAAATATTCTTTCAGCTAAATTTCATAAAGATATTGAATTGCATGTGCAGGATGTTGAAAAACAAATTCCTCCCAAAGGAAAAGGGATTATGATTTGTAATCCTCCCTACGGCGAACGTATTTGTCCCGATGATATTTTTGCGTTGTATCAAGGTATTGGAAATGCATTGAAGCATAATTATGCAGGCTATACAGCTTGGGTTATTTGTGCAGATAACGATGCTATAAAACACATAGGATTACGTCCTTCCAAAAAAATAAATATGTTTAATGGTGCATTGGCATGTAAATTGCTGAAATTTGAGATATACGAAGGCAGTAAAAAAGCTAAATACCAACAAGACCAATAGTAATAGAATGATTATAAAATCAGCAGAATTTATAGTAAGCAATACTAACGTAAATAAATGTCCCGTTCCCGATAAACCTGAATATGCTTTTATAGGACGTTCAAATGTAGGGAAATCTTCTCTTATTAATATGCTTACAAACCATGGGAATTTAGCTAAAACAAGTTCTAAACCCGGTAAAACACAATTGATTAACCATTTTTTAATTAATGAATCATGGTATTTGGTAGATTTACCCGGTTACGGCTATGCAAAAACATCTCAAACCAATAGGGAAAAGTGGGGAGAAATGATAGCCAAATATCTGTCTAAAAGAGAGAATCTAATGACCGTATTTGTTTTAATAGATTCTCGCATTGAGGCTCAGACTATAGACTTGGATTTTATACATGATGCCGGAATAAAGCAGATACCTATAGTATTGCTTTTTACAAAAACAGATAAAAATACGCTCAATCAAACACATAGTAACATTGCAAAATATAAGAAAATCCTTAAAAAAGAATGGGAAGAACTGCCTCAAATAATTTTAACCTCTTCTATTTCAAAATTAGGGAAAGAAAACATTTTAAACTATATAGAAGAAACCAATACTTTATTTAAACAAGGTGATTTGTAAGAATTATTATTTGATAATTTGAGGTGATGTATTATTTCTTTTCAAACGAAAAGAAAGGTATTTAAACATATCAATAAAATCATTTCAAAAACTTTGTTTCTTACAAAAAAACGATGTATTTTTGTACACTATTTATTTTAGGTTAAAGAGGCATCGACCTAAGTAAGTTGTTTTATACTAGAAAACTTCATTTCAATTATAATAATAAAATACAATAAAATGAGAAGACTAAAATCGTACAATTTTTTGATTATTAGCATCTTTATTACAGCTTTTGCATCAACTTCCGCAATAGCAAATAAAATTTATTTTTCAATGCAAAGTGCTCCTGTGGATATAGCGAGTATAAAACCCGTAGCAATCGGTCCTAATAATGTATCGGGAAGATGTCGCGCTTTGTTATTTGATAATAGGGATCTTAGCGGTAATACTGTATATTTAGGAGCCGCATCAGGAGGCTTATTTAAATCTACAGACGGGGGTTATGTGTGGCAATTAGTATCTTCTGTAGATAGCAATCTAGCGGTAACATCACTTACCCAAGATAAAGATGGCTATATTTATGTAGGAACCGGAGAAGATTTTACCATTGGAGGACATGGAACAAATGGCAGCTATGCCGGTTTTATGGGAGGCGGAATTTACAGAAATAAAGATAAAGATGCAGATAATTTTGCGGTTTTACCTTCTACTGTACCTGTAAGAGGAAATATTAACGACTTTTTCGCTTTTATTAACCGATTAGCCAGTAATCCTCAAAAAGGATATATATATGTTGCAACTGATAAAGGTTTTAGATATAGTGCAGACCATGGTAATACTTGGCAAGTTTTAAATGCAGAAAGCAGTGTTGCCTTATCAGGAAAAATAGGCTGGGACATAAAAGCAACAGAAGATGGTACCGTTTGTTTAGTGTTTGATAAACAAGTATATGCATCAGCAACAGGTGAAAATGGAACTTTTAAAGCTGCTACATCAGGATTACCCACTCCAGCAAGTGGTAAAGTTGGACGTATTGAAGTAGCTATAGCACCCTCATATACCAGCTTTATGTATGCTCTTGTTGCAAAACCCAATGGACAATTAGATAGTGTTTACCGTTCTGTAGATAGAGGTGCAACATGGACAACCATTATTAAACCTTCAACTACTTTCTCTCTATTTACAACTTCTCCCAATGCACGTATGGGATTATACAATAATACAATTGCTGTTTTTCCGAATGATTCCAGCAAAATTTTATTAGGAGGAGGAGACTTATGGCAGGCTAATGAAAGTAGTCCGGGTAAACAATATTCGTTTAACCAAATAAGCATAACATATGAT
>JAVBQU010000208.1:0-4517 GCA_031548675.1 Bacteroidales bacterium | reverse complement strand
AAGTCCCTTCCTCAATTTCTATTTCGCGGTTGGGATAAATTTTTTCATTCAAAACTTGGTTTACCAAAAAACCGTCTAGTTTTCCCTGAGTATCGAAAAAACATAAACCATCGCCATTAGCTATAGGTAAATTTCCATCTATAGTTAAACAAGAGCCGTTATTACTTTTTACAGTTCCTATTGCCTTCCCCAACGATTTCTGCGTAGCCGGCGATGCCATACTCCCATTTCGTTTATCTAAAAAATAATCGGTAAATCCCCGGTTGAAGCTCCGTTCTACATCAGGTTTGAAGAAAAAAACAGTTTTACCCGAAGAAGCCCTGCCGATGTCTTTTCTGCCATCCAAAATCTGGTCTAACAGCAAACGATAATGTGCGGTAACGTTTTTGAGATAGCCGGCATCTTTCAGCCTGCCCTCTATTTTAAATGAATTGATGCCGCTTTCCACTAAAGCTTGTAAATGTTCCGACGCATTAAAATCTTTGAGCGAAAGCAGATGCGATTCTTTTTTCAGCAAAACCCCGTCTTCGTTATACAAATCGTAAGATGAACGGCAGGGCTGGGAACACATGCCGCGGTTTCCGCTTCGCTGTGTAATGAATTGGCTCATATAGCATTGTCCGCTGAAACAAACACACAAAGCCCCATGAACAAAGCATTCTAGCTCTACTTGCGTATTTTGGCGTATTTCCTGAATTTGGGCAAGGGATAGTTCGCGGGCTAAAACCACCCGTTGCAATCCTATTTTCTCTAAGAAAAGTATCTTTTCTAAGCTGTAATTATGGGTTTGAGTGCTGGCATGCAAGGCTATGGGAGGTAAATCCATTTCGAGCAATCCCATATCCTGAATTATCAAAGCATCTGCTCCGGCATTGTAAAGCTGTTGCACAATACGCCTTGCCTGTTCCAGCTCGTTATCGAACAAAAGTGTGTTGAGGGCTGTAAAAACTTTAGCACCATAGGTATGGGCATAACGTATCAATTGTTCAATGTCTTCGATAGAATTGCCTACGGCAGCCCTTGCCCCAAATGCAGGAGCTCCGATATATACCGCATCCGCACCATGAGAAACGGCTATTTTGCCGTATTCCAGATTTTTGGCAGGAGAGAGGAGTTCTATTTTTGGATTAGAAGACATGGTTTGTTATAGTTGTAGAAGTTTAGCTGTTCAATAATAATGTAATAGTCGTCCGGCGAGCAGAGACTCGTTATTTGTTCTGTTTTTCTTTTGCTTTCCTCTTTTGAAATTCCTGATTATTCCATTGTATTATCATTTTTTCCTCTGCCACTGATAGCATCCCTATTTCATACCTGTTTTTATCCACCTGCTCTTTTTCTTGGGGGCTCATTTTTTTCCCTTTTCTTTTAGAATATGAGTAGGTATGTTGCAGTTTATCCCATTTATAAATTGATGCTATTCTCTCTACCCTACTTGCGTAACAGCTTGGTGATAATTTTCCCTCTAATAAGGCTTTATATTCAATGTTGCGAAAAAAATTAGTATCGTCATAATGCACTAATACAATTCCACTGCCACCATGAATAAAATGATAATCGTTAGGAAATCCTGTTCTTTCATTTGGGAAGCCATATTTTTGAATCATTTCGTCCAGCACAAGTCGATTACAACTATCAACTATTGTCCATTCTCTCTTCCGTTTTTTGGATAATTTAGATTTAGGAAATGTTCTGCAATATCGAGTCCAATTATTTCTTACTGCTTGATCACTGACTTCTAAAGAATCTAATATTTTCTTAACAGGGTTATTATTATATTTTGCCATATATATATCTTGATTCTGTTTCTCATACACCATACAATCATTCCATTGTTTTGTATTATTATATTTTTTGTAAACTGAAAAAGATGGAATTATAAATGTTACAGGAATAGTTTGCAGGTTGCACTGTCTCATAGCAAAATACACCAAATTATCATCATTTAGGGTAATAGCACATTCCGTAAAATCTCTCAAATCATCAATTAAAATATAATCCACCATTGCAAAAGCTCTATCATAATAGGTAAGTGCAGAATCATAATTTTGCTGGCACATGGCTATTTTTGCCTTATTAATCAAACGATAATAAGGAATGTAATTTACCTCTTGGCTCTCGGCATTACCAAACAGAAAGCCCAAACCGATGCATAACAATAAGTGCTTCATCTTTCAATTATTTTTTCTGTTTCGCAGCCTTTTTACTTTTCTTAATTTCTTGACGATTAATTTGTTTTATCATTTCCTCGTCCGCTACAGATAGCATCCCTATTTCATACCTGTTTTTATCCACCTGCTCTTTTTCTAGGGGGCTCATTTTTTTCCCTTTTCTTTTAGAATATGAGTAAGTGTGTTGTTGTTTATCCCATTTATAAATTGATGCCATTCTCTCGGCTTTATCTGCATAACTATTCGGTGATAATTTCCCCTCCAATAAGGCTTTATATTCGACATTTCGAAAAAAATTGGTATCGTCATAATGCTGTAATATATAACCACCATAATAACTTAAATAATTATTAGGACATCCTGTTCTTTCATTCGGAAATCCATATTTTTGAATTACCTCGTCCACCACACATTGATTACTCTTAAATACTATAATTAATTCTTGAAGCCGTTTTTGAGATAGTTTAGATTTATAAAATGTTCGACAATACCAAGTCCCTTTTTTTCTTATAACATCTGAGCTACTAATGAATAAAGAATCTAATATCTTTTTAGATGGATTGAAATATTTTTCGGTATATATGTCCTGATTTTCTTTTTCATAAGCCAAACAAGTATTCCATTGTTTTGTATTTTTATATTTTTTGTAAGCTGAATTGGTTGGAATTATAAATGAGACAGGAATGGTTTGCTTCTTACATTGCTTCATAGCAAAATAAACTAAGCTATCGTTATTTGCAGTAACGGCACATTTCGTAAAACCTCGCAAGTCATCAAGTAAAATATAATCCACCATTTTGAAAGCTTCTTGATAGTAGATAAGTGCAGAATCGCAATTTTGTTGGCATCGGGCTATTTTTGCCTTATTAATCAAACGATAGTAAGGAATGTAATTTACCTCTTGGCTCTCGGCATTACCAAACAGAAAGCCCAAACCGATGTATAACAATAAGTGCTTCATTATTCAATTATTTTTTCTGTTTCGCAGCCTTTTTACTTTTCTTAATTTCTTGACGATTAATTTGTTTTATCATTTCCTCGTCCGCTACAGATAACATCCCTATTTCATACCTGTTTTTATCTACCTGTGCTTTTTCTTGCGGGGTCATTCTTTTCCCTTTTCTTTTAGAATAGTAATAGGTATATCGCCATTTGTCCTTAAAAAATGAAGCCATTCTCATAGCTCTACTTGCGTAACAGTCAGGTGATAATTTCCCATCTATCAAGGCTTTGTATTCTACATTTCGAAAAAAATTGGAGTCATCATAATGTACTAATACTATACCACTACCACCTCGTATAAAAGTATAGTCATTGGGAAGTCCTGTTCTTTCGTTGGGAAAGCCATATTTTTTAATCATCTCATCTACCACTCGTTGGTTGCAGCTATCAGTTATTGCCCATTCCCTATGCCGTTTTTTAGCTAATTTAGAATTAGGAAATGTACGACAATACCAAGTCCAATTGTTTCTTACTATCTGGTCACTTATTTCTAAGGAATCTAATATCTTTTTTATACTTGCAGGGGTAGTAATAAATTTTTCTATATATCTATCATAATTTTGTTGTTCATAGGCTATGCAAGTATTCCATAGGTTTGTTTGTTTATATTTTTTGCAAGATGAATCCTCCGGAAGTATAGACCCTACGAAAATGGTTTGCTTCTTACATTGCTCCATGGCAAAATATACCAAGCTATCTTTATTTGCAGCAACAGCACATTGGGTAAAATTATATAAATCATCGAACAGAATATAATCCACCATTTCGAAAGCCTCTTGATAGTAGATAAGAGCAGAATCGCAATTATGTTGGTATCGGGCTATCGTTGCCTTATTAATCAAGCGATAATAAGGAATGTAATTTACCTCTTGGCTCTCGGCATTACCAAACAGAAAGCCCAAACCGATGCATAACAATAAGTGCTTCATTATTCAATTATTTTTTCTGTTTCGCAGCTTTTTTACTTTTCTTAATTTCTTGACGATTAATTTGTTTTATCATTTCCTCGTCTGCTACAGATAACATCCCTATTTCATACCTGTTTTTATCTACTTGCGCTTTTTCTTGCGGACTCATTCTTTTTCCTTTTCTTTTAGAATAGTAGTAGGTATATTGTTCTTTATCCCAATGGTAAAGATTTACTTTTCGTTGAGCCTTCCATGCATAACAATCCGGCGATAATTTCCCCTCTAATAAGGCTTTGTATTCTACATTACGAAAAAAATTGGAGTCATCATAATGAACTAATACTACACCGCCGCCACCAACGAAAAAATTATAATTATTAGGACATCCTATCCTTTCATTGGGGAAACCATATTTTCGAATCATCTCATCTATCACTCG
>JAVBQU010000124.1:0-8925 GCA_031548675.1 Bacteroidales bacterium | reverse complement strand
ATACATTTATATCATGAATATTTTGGTGTTTAAAATTTATGTTTTGTTGATTTCCAGATTTCAATCATTTTGTTTAGTAAACTGATGAACTGATGATACTTCATAATGTACTTTCAAAATCATTCAAAACCCACAAAAGATTGTTTTGCGGATTTTGAATGATTTATAATTTATTACAAATGCTGCAAATTAACTTCATTTAATTTGTAAGATGAAGTTGATTTGCAATGGTTATTTCTACATACTGTCACCTATCAACATAAACTAAGAGGAGCCTTCAGAGTAAAACAAATACCACCAAGTGTATCTACAGGGCCAGTCACAGGTCCTGCCGGGGGGCAAGTATTTGACAGTGCAGTACCACAATATGCCACTCCTGGTGTTGATGCAGGTATAGGACACCCAGTATATGTTGCACAAATTACTGCTGTAGAAACATCTGCTCCACCATAAAAAGAACTTTGTTGATCATCAGTTAAACGTGCAATGGTTACTTTATTTAATTGCAGTTTTTTATTGAGCTTTTTCATTTTAAAATCTCCTATATTAAATATAAAATACAGCCTTTGAGTTACGCGGGCAGCTAAAATTGCATATACTTATGCAATAACCGCGTTTCCAAACCCGCTTCCTGTACGGTGTTTCGGAAAATTTGCTTACTTTTGCTATGCCTTTCTTGTTTTTTGGTTAATAAATCCTGTTAATTAGTCGCTAAACTTTTACCTTGCATTTTAAAGCCTTGCAAGGAAGGCTTTTTTTAAAGCTTGCGAGGCTTTATTTATCTTCATTATTGAACTTAACTTAGTAATAAACATTCATCCCAAGTGGGTTCGGTTTCTGTAATGTAGGATAACATGGCTAAGCCAATACCGGCAATGCCTTCCAAAACGCTGTAACTATTCTGCCATCCTCCGTACTCAGGTGTTCTCCATGTTTTAAACCCTGCCAGTCCATCTGTATGATATGCCATTTTAAGAGTTGTTTCAAACCAATAATCGGCAGCTTGTTTAAATTCCGGCATTCGGGTATTCCACCACGCACGGTAAAAAATATGTGCAATTCCTGCCGAGCCGTGACATAGTCCTGCATCCATTACAAATTCCTGTTGTAAATCATGCCTATTTTCGGCTGCAAACAGTAACACTTCTATAGCTTTATTTTTCCAATTTTCGTTTTGCATGGCTATCCCTGCCTGCCAAAGTGCCATAGCAATACCCAAATCACCATAACACCATGCCAAACGGCTAGCCCGTAATTCTTCCTCGCTTTCTATAGCATAAGAGGGAAAGTAAGAGCCGTATTTTTCTTTGTCTATTTCTTGGGCTAAAATATAGTTGACAACGCCTTCCAATAATATTTTACTCCGGTCTTTGTATTGTTCCAACTGATACATTTTACTTAACAAAACAACAATACTCGACATGCCGTGCGATATGGATATATTGTAACCTATCTGGTTAGTTTCATGATTCAGTACGGATTTCCATTTATAACCTTTATCAGGTGTTTGTTCGGCTGTATGTTCCAAATATAGCAAAAGAGTATCCAAGCTATCCGTAACACTTGTGGTATTTGTTTGGCGGGAGAGGAAATAAAAGCCCAAACCTACCGCTCCGTGCAAAAAATCCCAATTATGTTGTTGTAAAAACTGATTCAATTTAAAATGAAGCAGGTTATCCAAATCCGCTAACAATTCATTAGTATCTTCCTCCAACCATTGTTGTTTTGCAGCATATTCCAAAAACCACCCTACTCCGGCAGTTCCGGCACAAAAGGTATTGATAATGTCGGGGTTGCTCTCTATTTCTTCAAAAGCCTTTTCAATGTTTTGCAAAGCTTGCTCTTCATACAAAGGTTGTTTAAAAAGCTTGGCATAATGCCATTGCAATAAGGCAATACCGCTTTTGCCCGCCAATAATCCAATTCCTTGTTCATCATGACAAGATAAACTTTGGAGGATTTCTTCTAATTTGGTTTGTATTTGTTTGTGCATCTTATTCTTCTGTGTTTTTATATTCTATTTTTTCTTTAAAAAGCCCGACCCGCCAAGTATCGTAGTGGGCAAGGTAATATACGTAATCTCCATAAATTAGGATATTATAAATCGATTTAGGAGTACGTTTTAAATAGTAACGTTCTTCTAAACAACTACCTTTTTTGAAATCAATAACAGACATAGATACCAGACCGTTTCTATTTGAAACAGAATACATTTTTTGAGAAATCACATCGGGGACTAATCTATTGAATTGAGGTATATATAATCCAAAATCCTCATTATTGAGCTTCATTTTATTAATGTACCTACCCATTGTGTCTAACTTTATAAGGTCAAGATTAAAAAAGTTCATGATACAAAGAGTGTCTTTTAAATAAAGTACAATTGGTGATTGAATTTCAGGAGGTGGAGCCGCCCTAAAAAATTCAAAATAATTATAGTATCCTTCATTTTCCACTATTTCAATAGTTTTACGGAAATATATATCATATAAAGAATCAATATATTTTTTCTTGATTGCTCCTATATCTTCTGTTATAAGTTGCGTTTTTCTCAAATATCTGTTGAAAGCTTTTTTGTATTTCCCATTTTCGAAATCCTGTTCTATCTTAGCATAATCGACTGGATTTCGATAGAGTACAGAAGCTCCCCCATAGGCAGCAACATAAAATTTTTCACCATTATCTGGCTCCAGTTTGAGTTTCTTTGAGCGATAAAGAATATATAAAGTCTTATAAGGATGATAAAGATGATTTATTTGGTAGTATAAATCGTTGAGTTTAAGCATATCGAAAAGCCAAACAGAACCATTGGGCAAATCCATTTTGGGAAGAAGGATAATGCTATCATTCAGAAATTTTCAGATCTGATAGGTTTTTGTAATATCATCATAGTTCTTATTTAGATTCAGATCTGACCCAATATAAATATCACCTTTAAAACTCCATATTTGGGAAAGTTTCTTTTCTACTTTTTTTTCGGACAAAACCGAATCCTCTAAATTGTAAATTCGTAAATAAGTATTATCTTGGCGTTTTACTAAAGCATAAATAAACCCTTGCTTTGTAATTGTAAAACCTATATAGTCTACTTTGGGAGTCGTGTCTAACATTTTTCCAAAGCGGTGTTCGACAATGTCAACCATTTTAGTTTCAATAGCTTTAGCGGATAATTCTATATTGATTATTTTTTCATTGTTGGCTGAAAAATCTTCTTCAGATAGTTTTACAAGTTTTTTCTCGTAAGTTACATGGCTGAAAGTAATTGTTGCAGGTAATTTTTCAATGTAAATTTCAAAATAGCCGGTACTACTCGAAAGTGTACCAGTTTTAGCTTTATCAATAGTTAAATATACATTTTCGATAGGCTTGAACGAAATTTCATCCATAATTCTGCCTTTGAGCACATATTGTGCTTGGCAAAAATAGAAGCATAAAAGGAGAATCTCCAAAGTAAAAAATAATTTTTTCATGTTAATTATTTTCAAATCTGATTTCATTCTCTACAATAAAGGGAGGCTTAATGCCGCATACACTGCAATAACCACTCCCTTTATGTAGAATGAATTACTAGCTAAACATCCAGTTCAACAAATTTCAAAAAACTAAATATTAGAATAACATGTAATTCTTTATTTTCAGTAATTTAAAATCAAAACATACATATATCAATTGAACAACGACTAGATCCGTCATTACATTGCCCATTTTGGGTACAGCCTAGAGCTGAAGCACATCTTTCCGGTGAGGTCGGAGGACACGCAGCACTATCACAAGTACCCTCTGTTTGAATCCCTTGACACCCACACGTTGCTCCATTACAAGTAGGATTTGTAAAAACAGTTATTCCCCCGCCGCCACAATCGTACTTTGTAACAGTTGTTGGTAAGTCACCCCCATACATAGACCTTTGTTGGTCACTGGTTAAACGTGCAATGGTTACTTTGTTTAGTTGCAGTTTTTTATTGAGCTTTTTCATAATAAAATCTCCTATATTAAATATGAAAAGATATAGCTTTTGAGTTACACGGGCAGCTAAAACTGCATATACTTATGCAATAACCGCGTTTCCAAACCTGCTTATTGCACGGTGTTTCGGAAAATTTGCTTACTTTTGCTACGCCTTTCTTGTATTTTGGTTAATAAATCTCGTTGCTTATAGTTAGTCGCTATACCTTGCATTTATAGCCTGCAAGGAAGGCTTTTTTGGTAATTTGTAAAGCGGGCGGGGCTTCCAATCCCAATAATTTCTTATCTCTTTTCCATTCAGCCTAAGCCAAACAGAAACCGGAATTATCAAAGTCATTCTTACCCAGTATAGCCAAGTAATCACTTGAGTATATAGTTTGTCGAAAGTTTTTGAAAACTGGAAAGGTAGCGGAAAAGTAAAAATAGTTGAAAGTAGTCCGGCAAGAAATAGCCGTCTTCGGGATGTCTAATCCCAAACTTTGGGGAAACGAGAACCTTATGTATCTTTTGCAATCCATAGTATTTATTATATTTCAGGATTTTAGATTAAAATAGCCTCAATTCATAGTGCTAAAGTACAACCCTTTTTTGGAATTACAAAATTATTTTTGGGAAATAATAAAAATATTTGTTATTTGACTCAATGAAACTTAATACAGTATTGAGTTTTGCATATTTTTGTCAAATGTAATATTTTTGTTTTAGTATTTAAACATAAAAATGCTTCAAGAAAAAGTTCAGTCCATTTAAATATATTTTTTTCACATCATTAAGCATTGCAGTTAATTTAATTGTTTTCAATGACATAACTTAAATTTTATGCGTATGGAAACACTATTTCAGATTTTTATCGCAGAGTGCAGCCGTATAGTGTTGCAGCTAAGCGAAGCCCCTATTGGGGAAGAACAAATGAGCCTGTTCGAAGAATTTGCCGAAATCAACCTGATTTTTAACGGTTTTAATTTGCTGCACAAGTACAAGGAATACCTTTGGGAGCAATTTGTAAGTTTCAAAGAAACTTTCTATCAAGTAGAACATTCCGCTTATTCCCATGCCGAACTGCACCGGATGTTGCTCAACATCAAAGAGTGTGAACTTTCCTACTATTGTTTAATGTTAGAGAACCGCAGAATCTGGCAGCATTATCATTCCTACCTGCCTTTCGACCCCAAGATTTCAGATTTTCAAAAGAAACAAATTTTATGTAAAATCTCCGAATTCCTGTTGGTGCAGAAACACTTTTTGCAATTACTACGCATTTTCTTAAAAGACCAATTAGAACATGAACCCTTTCATCCGTCCACCTCTAAAAATCCGCTCAGGAAATCCCCCCAATCTATTATTTTAGAATGGAAAGGCGATAAAGTCCACTTGTTAGAATTACTTTTGGGGCTTTACCATGCAGGCAGGGTGGTAGGCAAGTACAAATATCTTAGTTTCCGTGCTTTCTGCCTGATAATGGGCGAACTTTTCAATGTCGATTTTAGCAATTACAGTAAATTGGAAAGTAGCATTTACATCCGTAAAAAAAATTATGCGGTTTTTTTCTCGGAGATGAAAGCCTTTTTTGATGATTTTGTAGCCAAACAGTAATTTAGTGAATAATGAATAATTAACAGTGAACAATTTTTTACTATTCACTTTTCGTTTTTCACTATTTTATCGCTAAATGAATAGCTGACTAACGCTAATCTATCGTTTTTTATAGCTAAATTAATGCTTTGTGCCAAAAAAACAGGTCGTTTGCACAAAATAGCAGATGAATTGTACATTTTTTTCGGTATTGACACAAAATCCAGTACAAAAAGGACTTTTTGCTATTTATCTTCTCTTGACCATTTATTTTCTTATCCGAATTTCGAATTAAAATTTCTTTTTATCCTTTTTAATGCTATTGGTAGAATTTCCATTGTGAATCTTAAGGAATCATTGACAGGGATTAGGTTTTAGACATGATTTTATTACTATTCAAGTTCAACGAACAGAAAACAGAAGAAATATTTCCTTTTTTCACTTCATCATATTTCATTTATAAACAGCGTTTTGCGTTTTATAATTCGAATATTTCGATCTATTTTTGCAACGTTGAATTTTTGCAGAAACACGAATCAAATCTATTGAAATAAAATATACGGAATTATGTACTTTAAAGGAATCAGGTTGGAAGTCCCTCAACCATTATACAACCGCTTGTATCATATTCAACAAGCCAAACGCAAGGGATGTAACCGAAAAATACCGTTAGCGGATATTGTCATCGAACTATGTGAGAAGGCTTTACCCTTGTATGATAATCAAGGAAACTGTTTGCTTTCTGACAATCCTGAAAATATCGGGCAGGCTTATGGTTCAGTTTTGGAATCTCAAAAAATGAATGAATTACAGCAAAAGGAACGTCAGCTAATGCATTGGGAGAGGGAAATAATGGTTCAAAGCCGAGAGCTAAACCATGAACGGATACTTTTGCTCGAAGAGCGGGAAGAATTGGAAAAACTGGCTCAAGAAAGCAATTTTAAGCGAATAAAAACTGTATTTGAATCGGAAGTCAAAGATTATCAGTTGCAAATTTCAAGTCAAAAGCAAACCATTGAAAAACTGGAAAAAAAGTATATCCTTAATCAAGAAAAGATAATCGAAAAACTGAATACGATTCTTCGGCAAACGACTCCCGACATGTTCAAAGATACCATTTTGCCTTTACTTCCGGCTTTGGTTAGCGGAATAGGAAGTTTTTTAACAAATCAGAAAATCGAAAAACTTAATACATCTAATAATAGTATTAACCCTTAAATTTAAAACCTTATGAAAACAAGAACCTTTTCGGTAGCAGCCACTCAATTGCACAGTTTTACAGGCATTTTGGAAGATAACGATTTATCTAACCGTATCATAGGCTTAGATGAGGAAGACAACGATGATTTGAGAATTCTTTTTGAAGTAGATTACACTCCAAATGACCGTGAAGCCATTTTGGAACTGATGGATGAAATTGGAGAGGAGTTTTAAAGCATGATGGAAATTTAAAACAGAGGTATCGTTTAGAGGCTCATGCAACATAAAAATGTCACAATAAGTAGAAATAAGTAAATTGTGCCATACCTCTTGGTGCAATTACATAAACAATAAAATCAATCAATTAAATTGTTTTGTTATGAGTAAAATTTTCTTCATTTACCCTAATGATTTATTTAGGACGTTGTTGATTAAAAATATTATTTTTGCATTAAAATAGCGTGCGATACAAATAACTCAGACATGGCAAAGAAAAGAAAACAATATGCCCCTGTCCCCACATCGAAAAAGAACAAATCACGTACCGAACAAGAGCATTGTTATCCGATTGCAAAGAAAGTACTCCGTTGTTTCGGGTTAGAACCTGAATTAATTGACCGCTTCACAAAAAAACAGAAACAATATCTGCTTGCCAACTGGTGCAATCCGCCAATTGTAAAACCGGAAAAAGAACATACTGTTCCACGCCAATATATTAGGAATATTCATGCAGAGATGTATCAGCTTATGAAAACCAATTTTTGGGGCAATCCTGAAAATCAACTTACCTATATGGAACTTGCCACCTATGGGTTCAGCTTTCTGATGAATATTTCCAATATGTATCATAGAGATCAGCGTTTGTCAGGAACCCCACAAGAAGAAATCGCAAGGCAGATTTGTGAGAAATTCGACAAAGATGACATCTTTTATAATGCTTTTGACGATGTATTGCATAACATTTGGTACAGAACAAGATGTTATTCAAAAATAAACTATCGTTTTTATGGTTTTAAGCATATCTGCGAAAATGTTACATTAGCCGACGGCAGTATAACCATGAGAATGACCATACTGCTTACAGCAAAGGGATGTGAAGTAAAGAAGTTTATTCATAATAATATAGAGCGTAAAGCCTATCGAATGCTTATTACTGCCAATGGAAACTATAAGCCGGCTGAATCGACTGTTCCACGAAACATGATTTTTCCCGATGCAAAAGAAGACGAAAAACTAAATATATACATACAGTCGCATGTGCTACACCGTTTCAAAGAGCGTATGGACTTATTTCCTCCTGATGAGCAGAATATTTATATTCAGTATGCCTTTACACACGGATTGCAATTAGTATCAAATGGAAAACAACAACTGTTTGCATGCACAGTAAGAGATGAGTATCCTGTGGGCTATTTCACTTATTTTATACAAGGTAATGACATTGTGATAAGTACCTTCATTCCTTTAGTCAGTGAAACTGCACCTGAAGGGAAAAAGTTTTATGAACTTCTGTCGCTGGGCAAGAGCGAAATTATTTATCTTGGAATGGATAAAATCAGTTTCTTTTATAAGGTTGATTTTGAGCAAATTCCTACATTAAAGCAGGCTCTTATTGATTCGGGTATTTGGCAGACAAAATTAATATTGGATGAGATGTTTGAAGAAGATGAAATACCTCTTGTTGATGCCAATAAAACAAAGTTTGTAAAGAAGTTTATTAACCAGCATCGGGAAAAACAAAATAATTAGAGTAAACGCATGGAATTTCAAAATCACTACTTCAATCTTTATGGAGAGAGGGTGCATTTAATTTTTCTGAAGTAATTTCTGGATAGATAAAAATAAGAGCAAGTTTTGGAAAATTGAAAAAATGAAAGTGTAATGAAAATATTTTGAAAACGATAAATTTCCGTTCCGCTAAATTTGCAAGCATAATTTTAAACAAAAAACAATTATGATACAGCAAATTTTAACCGATGATGGTCGATGTTGGGCAATTGTTCTTGACCCAATCCTATCCATTGAAAGCCTCATTAACTTGAAATACCATTTAACCCGACTGCTCATCATGGCGACCCAGTCAGACCTGTATGACACTTCTCAAGATGGATTTTGTACTGTATTGTCTTTAATAAACGAAATCTCTCTATCTCAGGAGCAAATTGATGTACTTCAAAAAACTTTAAT
>JAVBQU010000071.1:0-3620 GCA_031548675.1 Bacteroidales bacterium | reverse complement strand
TAATGCTCAAAAATATACACAGCATCAAAAAACCATAGCATCTGTAAGAGCCGGAAATGTTATTGGGGGAGGCGATTGGGCAAAAGACAGATTGATCCCCGATATTGTAAGAGCTTTACAAAAGAAAGAAAAAATAATTATCCGCAATCCGCAGGCAGTAAGACCTTGGCAACATGTGCTCGAACCCTTAGCAGGGTATCTATTATTAGGAAGTTATTTAGTGCAGGATTCTGTAAAATATGCCAAAGCCTATAATTTTGGACCTCAACTGAATGATGCTTTACCGGTTGAAGAAATGGTGAACTTAGCCATTGGTATTTGGAAAGAAGGAAGCTATGAAGTTCAGCAGGATAAGGCACAGCCTCATGAAGCAGGACTTTTAAAGCTCGATATATGTCAGGCAAATGCCGAATTAGGTTGGAAACCACGAATGAATGCCCGCAAGGCTCTCGAATTTACTTTAGATTGGTATAGACAATATTATACTCATAGAGATAATATAGAAACCTATACCCAAAAACAGATTGAAGATTTTTTCAAACTTTAATTTTATGGAATTAATATCCACAAATTTACAAGGCGTATTTATTATTAAATCCAATCTATTTACAGATGTAAGAGGAATGTTTTTGAAGACATTTCATAAAACCACGTTTGAAAAATTGGGATTAGAAACCAATTTTGTCGAACACTATTATTCCACATCGCATAAAGACGTAATCAGAGGAATGCATTTTCAGATTCCGCCTCATGATCATGTAAAAATGGTAAATGTGCTGCATGGAAAAATTACAGATGTGGTATTAGATATACGAAAAGAATCACCCACTTTCGGACAGCATTTGTCACTTGAACTAAATGACCATGATGGCTTAATGCTTTATATTCCCAAAGGATGTGCTCATGGATTTAAATCGCTTGTGGACGGTACGATTGTAGAATACCGTCAAACTTCGGAATACAACAAAGATGCCGATAGTGGAATTTTATGGAATTCTTTCGGATTTGACTGGGAAATACATAATGCCGTAATCTCGGAGAGAGATCAAAGTTTTGTAGAATTTAAACACTTTAAAAGTCCGTTTTAATGAATATTCTTGTAACAGGTTCTACCGGATTTATTGGCAAGCATCTTGTTCCGTCCCTTATTCATAAGGGATTTAATGTTTATGTATCTCAACGTAAAAATTCTGCATCAAATATAGTTGGAGAAATAAAAGGTTCGCATATCTTTGGCGAATCCATACAATCGGATATAGAATTTTTACAACAAAATAAAATAGAAGGAATTATTCATCTGGCAACAGATTATAAAGCGAACCACCAAGCTTCGGAGGTAGCCGGATTGATAGATAACAATATTAAATTCGGGGCAATGCTATTAGAAGCCTCTGTACAGGCAGGCGTAAAATGGTTTTTGAATACAGGTACATTTTGGCAGCATTATATAGCCGATAGTATGGATTATTGTCCTGCGAATTTATATGCGGCAACCAAACAGGCATTTGAAGATATTGCAAAATATTATATAGAAACAAATAGCATATTTTTTATTACGCTTAAATTGTGCGATACTTTCGGCAAAAATGATACACGTAATAAAATTTTTAATTTATGGCAGAAAATAGCTGCGAGCGGAGAAGTATTACAAATGTCGGGAGGCGAACAAAAGATAGATATTTTGTATATTGATGATGTTATTTCAGCATTCGGGCAGTTAATAGAATTACTGCAAACAAATTCAGCCGGATTGAAAAACGGAAATAGTTTTGCTGCCAAAGCACAAGCCCGATATACATTAAAGGAACTTGCCCATATTTTCAAGCAAGTTACTGGTTCGACCTTGCATATCGAATGGGGCAAAAGACCCTATCGTGAAAGAGAAGTGATGATTCCTTGGGAAAAAGGCATCGCCATACCCGGATGGAGTTCTACAATAACTATTGAAGAAGGTTTACAAAGATTTATCAGCTAAGTAGAGGAGAAGTAAGGGAAATATGAATCAGAACCCTGTTGTAAGTGTTTGTATCGCATGCTTTAATGCGTCGAAAACCATAGAAAATACAATTTCATCAGTATTGAATCAAACCTATACTGAATTAGAAATTATAATTACGGATAATCAATCGATAGACCATACGGTTGAGCTTGTTAGAGCCATTCAAGATTCGCGGATTCATGTATATGTTAACGACACCAATGTAGGGATGTCGAAAAACTTTGAGATTGCGGTTTCCAAAGCATCCGGTAAATATGTAAAGCTGTTATGTGCCGACGATTTAATGACACCCGATTGCATAGAAAAAGAATTGCGGATTTTTATGCAAAATCCAAATTCGAATATAGCTGCCGTAACTTCGGAAAAATGGATTATTGATGAAAAAGACCAAAAATTATTTGTGAAAAGATTTCCGGGTAAAGCAGGATTAAAAAATGGCATTAAGGCGGTAAGAAAAACCTTAAGATATGGAGGCAATATTTTTGGAGAACCCGGTTGTATTCTATATTCAAAAGAAGCACTCGACCAAGCCGGAGCAATTGCCATAAGAAATGACCTTACGTATGTATTCGACCTTAGCTTAACATGCAATACATTGCTGCATGGAAATTTGTATGTGATTAAAGAACCCTTATTTTTATTCAGGGTAAGTACATTCTCTTTTACAGCAAATTCGCTTTGGAAATCGGCAAAAGTGATAAACCGTTTTATTACCAAAATTAAAGAAGAAAAATTAATACCTTTGTCTTTTTTTGATATAGCTATGGGGCGTGTAATGGCATGGGTTATGTGCATTGCCCGCAATATGGTATTTTTTGTAGTAAATAAACTGAGAAAGTAAAGAATCTTATTGTTGGATAGAGCAATATGTTGAAATTTTTGATGAGATAAGATACCGCAATTAAAATGAGTGTTGATAAAGAAAATATAATATTGCAATTTACCCAAAATTTATTTTGGGATACAAATATCAATGACTTGGATATGGATAAGCATAAAGCCGCCATAATCAATAGGGTTATTGACTATGGCTTTATGAATGATTGGAATTTAATAAAGAATTATTACGGACTAGAGGAAATTAAAAATATTACCCTTGGTTTGAGAAGTATGTTTCCTGAATCACTAGCCTTTATTGCAAATATAACCAATACACCTGAAAATCAATTTAGATGTTACGAACAGCTACAGTCGAAAACTCGACATTGGAACTTTTAAAGCTAATACAGCAAATTCCTATGTTTAGGAACGTCCGCTTAGTAGGTGGAACTGCTCTTGCTTTGCAATTGGGACACAGACTTTCTGTTGATTTGGATTTTTTCGGGAATTTTGATACAGATAACGATATATTGATTGATGAGTTGAAAGCGTATAATTTGCATGTACAACCGCTAAAACTATCTAGAAATATAAAAGTATTGATGATCAATAATGTAAAAGTTGATTTTGTAAATTATGATTACAAATGGCTGGAACAACCGATAGTTGAAGACAATATTATATTAGCCGGATTTAAAGATATTGCAGCCATGAAAATGTCTGCTGTTACAGGTAGAGGAACAAAAAAAGATTTTGTAGATATTTATTTTTTATTGAAAATGTTTTCTATTAAAGAAATGAT
>JAVBQU010000039.1:0-5830 GCA_031548675.1 Bacteroidales bacterium | reverse complement strand
AAATGCTCGTTTTTTCATTGCAAAAAAGCTTAATATATTTATTTTTAACCAAATAAGCTTTAGCAAAACTTATAATAAATTTGTCTGCAAATATACGACATAAAATAAGAATATAATAATGTTGTTTAACGTTAACGTAATAAAAATGATAACAAAACTAATACATGTAAAGATTTTTATCTTTTAAGATAAATCAAAATTGTTTTAAGCAACTACTAATCAGGAAATTTATATCATTTTTATTCAAATTTCAATCAGAGAACTACATCACATAAAAAAATAGGATTGTTCAAAAAACTTATTTTAAGCAATCCTATTAGAAAATTCCAAAATCAAATCCAAAAAAATTATGCAAACATCACTTTCTTTTCTTGGACTTTCGGCATAGCTTCTTTCATTTCATCAGATGCTACATCCAAAAACTCATTAAAATTAGTAACAAACTTTTGAGCTAATTCATGAGCCTTTTTATCATATTGCGAGGCATCTGCCCATGTATTACGAGGATTCAATATTTCAGACGGCACATTCGGGCAAGAAAGTGGTATTCCCAAGCCGAAAATAGCATCAGCTACATAATCAACTTTTGCTAAAGAACCATCTAAAGCAGCAGCAATCATAGCCCGTGTATAGGCTAATTTCATGCGGGAGCCTATTCCGTAAGGACCACCTGTCCATCCGGTATTTACCAGCCAGATGTTCACATTATTTTCTTCAATCTTTTCGCCTAGCAAATGAGCATAAATTGTGGGATGCAAAGGTAAAAATGCCTTTCCAAAACAAGCCGAAAAAGTAGATTGAGGCTCAATAACTCCCGCTTCCGTTCCGGCTACTTTAGCTGTATAACCCGAAATAAAATGGAACATAGCCTGCCCCTTAGTCAATTTTGAAATCGGAGGCAGTACCCCAAAGGCATCCGCTGTAAGAAAAAATATATTTCTACAATTGTGCCCCACCGAACCTTTCGCAATCCCGTCAACAAAATCAATAGGATATGAAACCCTTGTATTTTCAGTAACTTCAGTATTATTATAATCTACGGTCTTTGTACCCGGAAAACATCTTACATTTTCCAACAACGAACCATATTTAATAGCCTTATAAATTTGAGGCTCGCGTTCAGCAGTTAATCCAACACACTTAGCATAGCATCCACCTTCAAGATTAAATACAGTATCTCCATACCAAGCATGCTCATCATCGCCAATTAGTGCACGATCCGGAACTGCCGATAATGTGGTTTTACCAGTGCCGGAAAGTCCGAAAAATACAGCAGTATCGCCATCTTTGCCAATATTAGCGGAACAGTGCATGCTCAAAACATTTTCTTGCAAAGGCAAAGTAAAATTAAGCACACTGAAAATAGATTTTTTGATTTCACCGGTATAAGCACTCCCCCCTATTAAAATTAGTTTCTTTGTAAAATTAATAATCGTAAAATTATACTGCCTTGTGCCATGTTTTGCCGGATTGGCTTTAAAACTCGGAATAGCTAAAATCAGCCACTCATGTTCAAAATCCAATAATTCCTTTTCCGTTGGTCTTAAAAATAAATTAGATGCAAACAAATTTTGATAAGCATATTCGCTTACCAAACGAACATTAATACGGTATTTTGGGTCTGCACACGCATACGAATCTCTAACATAAATTTCATCCCCATCCAAATATTGCAGCATATCATTATGCAGTATATCAAATTTTTCAGGCGAAATTTTATGATTGATTTCTCCCCACCAAACCGTATTTTCAGTAATATCATCACAAACTACAAATTTATCCTTAGGAGAACGCCCTGTAAATTCGCCTGTATCAATTGCCAAAGCTCCGCTATCAACTAAAACGCCTTCACCCGTTTGAACAGCCCTTTCAATAAGTTCTGTTGGCGATAGGTTCCAATGAACTGTTGCCGGATTAGCATTAAGACTATCTAAAAATAACTGTTTTTGTTTATCTATGGTTTTCATTTCGATTTCCTTTTTAATCATCATCAAAACACTTTATTTACATTGATGATAATCATGTTATAAATTGGTTTCTGTGTATTTATACTATGATGTTAGCATAAATATTCCTTATCTTTGCAATGGGTTTTCCCAATTGACATTGCGATTTAGTACGAAATTAACAATTAAACGACCAAATTGTTAAACGCTGTATAATTTTTACAACACTCATGCATCTTTTTTATACACCAGATTTAATTTCAGATTGTTACATTCTTAATAAAGAAGAATCGCAGCATTGTATAAAAGTATTACGGTTGCAGCTTGGCGATAAAATTTTCCTGACCGATGGCATCGGAAATTTATATCAGTGTAAAATTACAATTGCCGACCCAAAGCATTGCGAAGTTCAGGTACAAGAAGTTTTTAAAGAGTATGAAAAACGAAATTACAAATTACATATAGCCATTGCTCCAACCAAAAATATGGCTCGTTTAGAATGGTTTTTAGAAAAAGCTACCGAAATCGGAATCGATGAAATAACCCCGATTATATGCGAACATTCAGTAAGAGCCGAGTTGCGTTTAGATAGGTTGGAAAAAATTATTTCATCAGCAGTAAAACAATCGCTAAAAGCTTATCATCCGGTACTACACGAGCCTGTGAAGTTGAAAGATTTTTTGAAACAGAATTTTTCATCAAAAAAATTAATCGCTTATTGCGATGGAGCCGAAAGAATCTCTATAAAAAATGCTTTTCAAAAAGGCGATGATGTTTTAGTTGTCATCGGACCTGAAGGCGATTTTAGTGCGAAAGAAGTAGAACTTGCTTTAGAGCAAAAATTCACACCAATAACTATGGGACAAAGCAGATTGCGAACCGAAACGGCTGCATTAACCGCATGTCAAAGTGTGTATTTTATCAATGAATTATAAAAAAATAGATTTATTTCCAATGAAAAAATTATTGTTGTGTTTTCTATTTTTATTACCCATTAGTTTAGTAATGTCCCAAACTACCTCTATTGCCTTGTTAAAATACAACGGAGGAGGAGATTGGTACGCCAATCCTACTTCGCTCACAAATTTAATTGCTTTTTGTAATAAAAATTTGGGAACTACTTTACAAAAAGATTATGCTACAGTTGATGTAGGCAGTCCCGATTTATTTAATTATCCATTTGTTCACGCTACAGGACATGGAAATATTGTTTTCTCAGAACAAGAAATTAAAAATCTTCGGAATTATTTAATTGGCGGAGGATTTCTGCATGTTTCCGATAATTACGGTTTAGATAAATTTATCCGCCAGCAAATGAAAAAGGTATTTCCCGAACTGGATTTTGTAGAACTCCCCTTTTCCCACCCCATTTATCATCAAAAATATCCGTTTTCGAACGGATTACCTAAAATCCACGAACACGACGGAAAAAGACCTCAGGGTTTTGGTCTCATTTGGGAAGGGCGGTTAATTTGTTTCTACGATTACGAATGCGATTTAGGCGACGGCTGGGAAGACCCAGAAGTACATCAAGATTCAGAAGAAACCAGACAAAAAGCTTTAAGAATGGGTGCTGATATTATCCAGTACGTTTTCTCATATTAATTTCCCCCTATCCTTCTTTACAAAATATTACTGAAAAATCCTTCCCATAAGTATATAATACACTCCGTATCAGTCTATTTATAATAATTACATGTAAATAAGGTTCCATAAGTTATTAAACAAAAAGCCAATTAGGTAAATTGTTTGTTTAATATCAATATTAGTGAATTTTATTTACTATTTTAATCTTAACCATTTTGTAACAATTGTGTTTCCGGTTTGTAATGCACTATGGTTAATTTTGCATCGTAAAAATACATAGAATGATAGAGACCCAAAACATAGATTTTTATTATGGCAATTTTCATGCTTTAAAAAATATAAGCATGAATATGGATGCCCATACCGTTACAGCTCTAATAGGACCTTCCGGTTGTGGAAAATCAACATTTCTCCGGCTCTTTAACCGCATGAACGATTTAATAGATGATACTTCCCACACAGGAACATGTTTGATTGATGGTAAGGATATTTATCATAAATCATTTCAGGTAGACGAATTACGAAAGAAAGTCGGCATGGTTTTTCAAAAGCCCAATCCCTTTCCAAAATCCATTTTCGAAAATGTGGCATACGGGTTGCGGGTAAACAGCATGGGGAATAAAGCTTTCATACACCAAAGAGTTGAAGAATCATTAAAAGCAGCGGCATTGTGGGACGAAGTAAAGGACAAACTAAAAAAATCGGCATTTGAACTTTCCGGAGGACAGCAACAACGGCTTTGCATAGCACGGGCATTGGCTGTTTCACCCTCTATATTATTAATGGATGAACCGGCATCAGCTCTCGACCCTATTTCAACAGCTAAAATAGAAGAACTTATTTATACGTTGAAAAAAACGTATACTATTGTTATCGTTACACATAATATGCAGCAAGCTGCCCGTATAAGCGATAAAACAGGATTTTTTATGCTCGGCGAACTCATCGAGTTTAATGATACAAAGAAAATCTTCCTTAATCCCGATAATGAGCAAACTCAAAATTATATAACAGGAAGATTCGGTTAAAACCATTTCAAGTTTCAGGTTTCAATATTACCTTAGAACCTGAAATTTAAAATCTTGAAATTTGAAATCTTGAAATTAAAATTATGAAGCATACAGAAAAAGAATTACAAGCCCTCAAAGAAGAGGTCAGCCAGATGTGGAAATTGGTATTATCCCAATTAGAAAAAGCCAAACAAGCATTCTTTAATAAAGATATTGAATTAGCTCGGGAAGTAGTCAGCCGCGAAAAACGTGTTGATGCTTTTGAATTAAAAATAGACAGCGACTGCGAAAACTATATCGCATTATTCAGCCCCGTGGCCATCGATTTAAGACTAGTTCTATCATTAATCAAAATAAGCAGTACGCTGGAACGTATCGGAGATTTTTCTGAAGGAATTGCACGCCATGTAATAGATAATGATTGTAACAAAATCAGCAACGATTTATTAGACAAATTACAAATGGAAAAATTATTTGATATCCTTATCGGAATGCTATCAGATAGTTTTGTCTCTCTCGAATCAGAAAGTACCAAAGTATCAGGCAAAATTTTGGCAAAAGACGACGAAGTTGATGAATTGTATCATCAATCTATTTATGTTTTAACAGAGCATTTAGAAAAAAATCCGGCACAAATTCGCTGTGGCTTAAAGCTCTTACTGCTGATTCGTAAACTCGAACGCATCGGCGACCATTGCAGTAATATTGTAGAAGAAATTGTTTTCTATGTGGATGCCAAGGTGTTGAAACATGGAAAAGAAAAATAATTACATTGAAACAAATTTGGTTTATTACTGATTATTCTATATTTTTGCACAAAAAGTATAACACTAAAAGTGCAATACAAAAAGTGCAAAAACTATGAATATAGAAAATCCATTTCTAATTTCGGGATATATAAACCCGTCCTATTTTTGTAACAGGCAGGCAGAAACCAATCGCATTATTTCTGCATTGCAAAACAGAAGAAATTTAACTTTATTATCCATCAGGCGTTTAGGAAAAACAGGACTTATCAAACATGTTTTTCATCTCTTAAAAGACACTGATTACCGTTTATTATATTTGGATATTTTTGCAACTAATTCATTACAGGATTTTGTAAGGGTATTGAGTAGTGCTATTTTATTGGATGAAAAAAAACATTCGACCGATTACTTAAAAAAACTGTCGAAGTTAATTGCCAGAATTAAAGCCCGTTTGGTTTTAGACAATATTACCGGAAATCCTTCCATCGAACTCAGCTACACCAATTATCAGGAAGCTGAAATGGGAATAGAGCAGATT
>JAVBQU010000003.1:0-13070 GCA_031548675.1 Bacteroidales bacterium | reverse complement strand
GGCCTACGCCCCTCGACTCCTATTGTGATTTTCTTGATATTGCACCCTATCTGAATAAGGGGAAAAATACCATAGCGGTTTTGCTGTGGCATTTTGGTAAGGATGGTTTTTCGCATAAGAACAGCGGCAGAGCCGCCCTGTTTTTTGAAGCAGTTGGAAATGATATTAGTATTGTAAGTGATACGACCTGGCTCTCCCGCATCCATCCGGCTTATGAGCGGGCGGGGATTCCACGTCCGAACTTCAGACATTGTGAAGCCAATCTAAGGTTCAATGCCAATAAGGATTTAGTAGGCTGGTACCAAAAAGAGTATGAGGCTGTAAAAAACGGATTTTCTGCTTCGGTTTCTTTGGGAAAGGAGCAGGCTTCTCCTTGGAATAACTTGGTTAAGCGTCCTATTCCGCAGTGGAAAAATTATGGAATCCAAAATTATGTAAAAACGGAACTCAGGCAGGGAAAAGCCTATGATACCTTGATAGCTTATCTTCCTTATAACTGCCAGATTACCCCTATATTTACAATGGAGGCGGATTCGGGAAAACTTATTTACATAAATACGGATAATACGGTTGGCGGGGGAGAAATCAATCTCCGGGCGGAATATATTACCCAAAAAGGAAAGCAGACCTATGAGAGCTTGGGCTGGCTCAATGGACATAGGGTGTATTATATTTTTCCCAAAGGCATGAAAGCTCCTAAAGTACAGTATCGGGAAACAGGCTATAACACGGAATTTGCGGGTTCGTTTGATTGCAGCGATCCCTTTTTGAATACGCTCTGGGAAAAATCAAGACGGACGGTTTATGTAAATATGCGGGATACGTATATGGATTGTCCTGACCGGGAACGGGCGCAATGGTGGGGTGATGAGGTAAATGAACTGATGACGGCTTTTTATGCTTTTGACACGAATTGCTATGCTTTATGCAGGAAAGGCATGTATGAGCTGGTAAACTGGCAGCGTAAGAATGAGGTTTTGTATTCTCCCATCCCAGGCAACTGGGATCAGGAACTGCCGGGACAGATATTGGCAGGGGTCGGCTATTATGGTTTCTGGTCTTATTATCAATATACCGGAGATAAGCAGACTATCTCTGATGTGTATGAGGCTGTAAAAAGATACTTGAATGTGTGGACATTGGATTATAATGGTACTATAAAATACCGCCAAGGCGGCTGGTCGTGGGGGGATTGGGGTGATAATAAGGATGTGAAATTATTGGATAATGCCTGGTACTATCTGGCTTTGCAGGGGGTGTATCATATGGCTTGTGAGCTGAATCGAACGGAGGATATGGCTGTGTATCGGAATTTATTGACCAATTATAAGCAGGCGTTTAACCAGGTGTTTTGGAATGGCAAATATTACCAAAGTTTGGATTATAAGGGACAGCCGGATGAACGGGTGCAGGCGTTGGCAATATTATCCGGATTAGCGGATACGAATAAATACGAGGCTTTGATGCTGATTTTTAAAAATCAAGAAAATGCGAGTCCTTTTATGGAGCGTTTTGTGTTGGAAGCCTTGTTTAAGATGGGTGAAGGGGAATATGCTTTGGAAAGGATGCGCAAACGTTTTGCGTATATGGTGAATCATCGGGATTATACGACCTTGTTTGAGGGCTGGGGTATCGGCAAAGCAGGTTTTGGGGGTGGCACGGTAAATCATGGGTATAGTGCGGGATGCCTGCCTTTGCTTTCGCATTATGTCTGCGGGATTGCTCCTTGGGCTAAGGCATATGATACCATTTTGATAGCTCCGCAACCGGGAAATTTAGTAAAAGCTTCTGTGGCGGTTCCTTCTGTAAAGGGTTTGATAAAATCTTCGTTTCTAAATACGCAAAAAACTTTTATTTTGGAATGTACGGTTCCGGCAACTACCATCATTGCTTTGCCTGATTTGAAATCTTGTAAATCGATTAAGGTTAATGGAAAGCTTGTTTTTCAAAATGGAAATTTTATTGCTCAAAAGCAGATAGCATTATATGCCGATACCCATACAGGCATGCCTCAATTTATAGTGCCTGAGGGAAAATGGAAATGGGAAGTCAAAAAGTAAATACCGAATAAAACCAGTCTGGAACAGGCAACTAGACTGGGTGGTGAAGTAGTTATCAATTATAAAAAATTTATCTGGAAAATTTGCAGTAAAATATTTCTCTTTTCAAGAATTATAGCTACTTTTGTGGTTTAATTTAAAAAGTAAAACACTCATGAAAGAATTAGTAGAAAAAATTCATGCAGAATTTGAAGCATTTTCAAAAGAAGCAGCACAACAAGTAGAAAAAGGAAACAAAGCAGCCGGAACTCGCGCTCGTAAATCAGCTTTGGAATTGAGCAAGTTGATGAAAGATTTTAGAAAAGTATCAGTAGAAGCCGGAAAAAATTAAGAATTTCTAAGCACGTAAAGAAAAAGCCGCCTCATGATGAGGCGGCTTTTTCTTTACGTCATGATGTGTACCTGTAACAATCCTGACAAAAATTGATGACTTCTTAGAATACATCGTTTTTGTTTTCCAATATCTTATTATTTTGTTACCGCTGCTTTCTTATTCTTTTTGTATCTTTGCCATATAAATATGGGCATACATTATTAAATAATACATATATAAATCATTAAAAAATATTCAATGAAAAAATTTGATCCGGCAAGCAATATTCAAGATTTGCTTCAATTTGGAGAATTTGGAGATGTAAATCCATCCATTACCGATTCGGCAACATTTACCTTTATGCAAGCCCAAACCATGACTGATACTTTTCAAGGTAACACAGAGGGCTGTTTTTTATATTCCCGCCATTGGAATCCCAGCAATAAATACTTAGCAGATGCTTTGGCAGCTATGGAAGGAACTGAATCTGCATGGGTAACAGCATCAGGTATGGGAGCCATCACATGCGCATTGCTGCATGAAGTAAAAACGGGTGATCATATTGTTGCCAGTATGACTATCTACGGTGGTACTTTTGCATTCTTGAGCAATTATATAGGTAAATTCGGTATAGAAGTTACCTTTGTAGATACCACCAATACCGAAGCTGTTCGTAAAGCTGTAAAACCCAACACCAAGGTAGTTTACACAGAAACCATGAGCAACCCTTTGCTTTTGATTTCCGATTTGCCCGCATTATCTCAAATAGCACATTCCGTAGGAGCTAAATTAATTGTAGATAATACTTTTACCCCTATGATTGTAAGCCCTATGGCTCATGGTGCTGATGTTGTAGTATATTCTATGACTAAATTTATCAATGGAAAAAACGATTGTGTAGCCGGAGCTATCTGCGGTTCGGCAGAATACATCAACAGCTTAATCGATGTAAATACAGGTACAGCTATGCTTTTAGGTCCTGTGTTAGACCCATTGCGTTCATCAAGCATCCTGAAAAATATGCATACCTTGCATATCCGTATGAAACAACATAGCCATAATGCATTGTATTTAGCTAAACGCTTTCAAGAAATAGGCTTGACTTGCAACTACCCCGGTATGCCTAACCATAGAGACCATCAATTATTAAAGACTTTGATGAATGCGGAATTCGGATTTGGCGGTATGATTGCCATTGATTTAAAAACTGCTGATAAAGCCAATACATTAATGGAATTGATGGAAAAACGCGGCGTAGGATATTTAGCTGTAAGTTTAGGATATTTCAAAACTTTATTTAGCAATTCAGGTAAAAGCACTTCATCAGAAGTTCCCGAAGATATACAAAAAGAAATGGGTATGTCCGAAGGTTTAATCCGTTTCTCTGTTGGTTTAGATAACGACATCGAACGTACTTTCAATATCATTCATGATTGCTTGAAAGAACTGAAATATATTTAATGACGAATTATAAACGATGAACTTTTTTGAGTGATTCGAATATCATGGTAACTTAGAATCCATAGTTTATCATCTATCGTTCATAGTTCACAAAAATGTTATTATCTCAGTTTACTACAGATTTAACAGAAGCAGGCTGCGACGAAGCCGGACGGGGGTGTATTGCCGGTCCGGTTTTTGCCGCCGCTGTTATCTTGCCTAAAAATTACCAAAACGAATTACTGAACGATTCAAAAAAGCTATCGCATAAACAGCGAATGGCTTTAAGGGAGATTATTTTAAAAGATGCGCTGGATTATGCCGTAGCCTCGGTTGATAATTACGAGATAGATAAAATAAACATTTTAAACGCATCCTATTTATCGATGCACAAAGCCATAGAACAGCTTAAATTAAAGCCGGAATTACTTTTGATAGACGGAAACCGCTTTAAGAATCAAACACAAATACCCCATCAATGTATTGTAAAAGGCGATGGAAAGTATTTATCAATTGCAGCGGCATCTATATTAGCCAAAACCTACCGCGATGATTTTATGGCACAAATACATTCCGAATACCCTCACTATAAATGGAATGAAAATAAAGGTTATCCGACACTTGTCCATAAAAGAGCAGTAGCCGAACATGGAACTTCTTCTTACCACAGGCTCACATTCAATATGACCGAACAGTTGAAATTAGATTTTTAACTTTCCTCTATTTTTTTTCCTTAAAAACTTAGTTTAGAATATCACTACATAATGTGATTGCTCATACTATCAATTTATTTGAATTTTGCACCAACATTTTTGATTCAGATAAACTATAAATATGAAACATCATATTATCCAAATTATATTAGGCATTATACTAACCATAAGTTTTGTTTCTGTGCATGCAGAAGGAGACACGCTTCACCCCGTTACACTAGGGGCATCTTATACAGGGGATGTCGTATCAAATTTTAAAGGCGGTATTAAAACCAGAACAACTTATTTAGGATTACTACATTTAACTGCAGAACTAAATACAGATGGCTTTAAAAAACTATGGAAAGGAGGAAGCCTATTTATTAATGCTTCGAATACCCATGGAGGCATGGCAACTCAAGATTTGATAGGAGATTTTCAAGGCTTATCAAACATTGAAGCAGGAAATCATACCTATTTACAAGAATTTTGGTTCAGACAAAAATTTGATAACTTTGAAGTTACAGCAGGTATACAAGATTTGAATGTAGAATATGTGGTGTGCGACCATGCGGGATATTATCTAAATAGTTCTTTTGGTGTACCTCCCACAATTTCAAGTAATATTCCTGCTCCAATTTTTCCTATTACCGCTTTGGGATTGACTTTAAAATGGGATATTTCGGATAGCTGGGTATGGAAAGCATCTGCTTTTGATGGAGATCCTACTGATTTCGAAAAAAATCCACATAACTTAAATTGGAAATTATCAAAACAAGAAGGCATGCTTAGCATAAGCGAATTTCAATATACAGTAGATTATAAAAAATATGGAACCGGAATTTATAAAATGGGCGGATTTTACCATTCTCATAATGAAGAAGCTATTTCGGAAAATGAAAGAAAATATGGGTTTTATATGATTGCCTGCCATGATTTGTTAATTAATGAAGCTAAAAATCGGAATATTCAGGCATTTGTTGAACTTTCGGGCAGTCCGCTTAAAACCAATTTAAATTATGCATATATAGGAGGAGGTTTAAATTTTTGCAGATTCTTACCTTTTAAATTTGATAATGTAATCGGAATTGGTTTTTCTCAAGCTTGTTTACGTAATATGAAAAATGAAATTGTATTTGAGTTGAATTGTAAAATAGATTTCAATTCTCATTTCTATATTCAACCCGATTTTCAATTAGTACTAAATCCTGCAAGTACAGGTGTATCACTTCCCAATGCATGGGTAGGCTTATTTAGGTTTGGAGTTAAGATATAAAATAAAGAAAATAGGTAAGTAAAAAGTCCCTGCAAGTTTTTTTTAAACTTGCAGGGACTTTTTTGATTATTCAAGTAGGGTTTAGTATAGCATCTATCTTTAAATATATTAGACCTCATTTTTAATTTTAGGCTTATCTATTTGTAATGCAGAAGATGGCATAAACGCAACTATACCAATAATGGTAATAATAGCTCCGCATACAATAAAAGACGTTGTCAAGCCCAAATGGTCAGCAAAAAAACCAATGCCGATCAATCCTACAAGACAAGGTATTAAACTTAAGCTATAAAACATTGAAAAAACACGTCCCAAAACATTAGGATCAATATTTACCTGTACAATAGCAGTAAATGCAGAATTATATACAGCTCCCGAAATCCCCCCTATCGTTGTCAAGATAGCAAATAAAACAAATCCGTTGGGAGATAATACACCCGAAAGCAAAAAAGTGATTCCTAAAATGATATACATCCAATTGACTAATTTGACTTTATTAATATTATATACTTTAGCTCCCATAATAGCTCCGCCTGCCAATGCCCCTGCACCCCACAATACTTCGACAAGGCTGACTTGAAAGGCATTGCCAGAAAAATATTTAAGAGTCATCAGCGGAAAAAGTACAGCAATAGGCATGATAAAGAAAACAGCAATAATAGAAAATAAAAATATCCAACTCAATCCTCTGTTTTTTAAAACTACCATTATCCCCTCTTTCATTTCAAGTAATATATTTTTTACCTTTTCAATATCCTTTTTCGGATTAGGGATATGTACAAACAACAGAGAGACACATGCAACAAGAGCTCCGGCTACATCGAGCAGCAACACATATTCCATTTTCCAAATAGTAATAAATAAAGCTCCTAATGCAGGTCCTGCAATATTTCCGATTGATTGTATCATCTGGTCAATACCTGCAATACGAGCCATCTGCGATTCCGGAGCTAATAAAGGCACAGAGGCTTGCATAGCCGGCATGTGAAAAGCAGAACCTACCGAACGTAAAGCCAATAATATAAAAATATGCCACATTTCTGCAATATGAAACCAAAATAATAAGGCAAGTAGAAAAGTACACAAAGCTATAAATCCGTCAGCCAGCATCATAACCCGTTTACGATTCCAACGGTCAATAAATACACCGCTTATAGGTCCAATAAGAGCTTGAGGCATCATTCCGGCAATAGCGGCATAAGCCAGCATTTCAGCCGAACCTGTTTCAATACTTATCCATAAAATAATAGCAAAATTAACGATAATACTACTGAGTATAGACAAGAACTGGCCTGTCCATATTATACTAAAAACTTTTTTCCAATTTTCCATAGTGTAATAATTTCATAGCACCACATACCCAATTGACAAAATGTGGCACTAATTCTAAAATAAAATTTTAAGACTAAGATAATAAACACTTATAAGCAACAGAAGTTGAGAAAGTGTATCCGAAGCAAAACCGATTTAAAATAAACTTATCGAGTTCTGAAGAATAAAGCTATTTTGCAAAGACATGCATAACTATATTATTATATAATTGAATTGCAAAATTATAGAATTTATATGGAATTACCATATCTATATCTATTATTACTATCTTTGCAATTGTAGGACTGAAATAGCATTGTAAAACATTTATGTGACAACAGATCTTTTTGAAAATAAATTTTTATTTTCAAAAAGATATTCGTAATATCAGACTTTCTACATAAAAAAATCATTGTATTGAGACGATAAGATTGTTAATTTCAGAATACTATAATGATTTAAAACGAGGGAAAAAATGCAAGTTACAAAATATAGGCATAGAGTGTATATAATACTTTTTTATACAATAAACAATTTTTTTTTCAGATAAGAACTATAATTTCTCAACATAAATTTGCACAAAAGAAATACAAATAGGTATATTATTTTATTCTATTGATTATGAGCAATAATTATAAAACAATCTGGGAAAAATGTTTAGTGTTTATACAAGACAACCTAAATAATATATCCCGATTTAAAACATGGTTTGAACCGATTAAACCATTGAAACTGGAAGGGAACATCTTAACTATACAGGTACCTAGCGTATTCTTTTACGAATGGTTAGAAGAAAATTATTGTGAGTTATTAAAAAAAGCCATTACCAAAGAATTGGGTACACAGGGAGGAATAGAATATAGTGTCATTGTTGATAAATCAGAATATGGGTCAACACCTTCCATTGTGAATTTACCGAGCGCTAATAAGCCGGCAATACATAATAAACCTATTGATATGCCCATTTCTCAAAATCAAGATATCCCAAATCCTTTTGTAATCCCCGGACTAAAAAAGCTCAAAATTAATTCACAGCTTATTGATACCTATTCTTTCGATAATTTTATCGAAGGAGATTGCAACCGCTTAGCTCGTTCTGCCTGATTTTCTATAGCCGACAAACCGGTCAGTACGTCTTTCAATCCTTTGTTTATTTATGGAAATACAGGCTTAGGAAAAACGCATTTAGCACATGCAATTGGCATTCAAACCAAAATCAATTATCCAGACCAAACCATATTATATGTTACCTGCGAGCAGTTTTTACAACAATTTGTAAACTCTGTCCGCAATCATACACAAAATGATTTCATACATTTTTATCAAATGATTGATATGTTGATTGTGGATGATATCCATAATCTATCAGGAAAAGATAAAACTCAAGATGTGTTCTTTCAAATATTCAACGATTTGCACCAAAGCGGCAAGCAGTTGATTATAACTTCAGACAAAGCTCCTGCAGAACTTTCCGGTATCGAACCACGTTTATTATCTCGTTTTAAATGGGGTTTAACCGTAGATTTACAAGTTCCTTCTATTGAAACACGCATTGCTATTTTACATCAAAAGCTATATACAAATGGTGTAGAAATGCCCAACGATGTTATAGAATACATAGCCTATAATATTACAACCAATATTCGCGAGCTGGAAGGAATTATGAATACACTGCTGGCTCAATCCGTATTAAATAAAAAGAATATTACGATTGAATTGGCAAAACAAATGATAGATAAATTTGTCAAAACTAACGACAAAGAAATATCTATAGAATACATTCAAAAAATGGTATGCGATTATTATCATGTTCCTTATGATAAAATCAATCATCCGACCCGCACAAGGGAAATTGTACAAGCACGCCAATTATCGATGTATTTTGCAAAACGGTTAACTAAAAATTCTCTTGCAGTTATTGGAACCCAATGCGGGAAAAAAGACCACTCTACAGTTTTACATGCTTGCAGAACAATTAATAATTTAATAGATACCGACAAACGCTTTAAGCAAGAAGTTGAAGAGATAGAACGCAAAATAAAATCAAGAGATTAATTGATTTCAACAAATACAAAAAAATAAGGCTGTTCAATGAACAGCCTTATTTTTTTTCGCAGGCATCGAAAGATTACCAATTCAAAATTTTCTTGAAGTCATACTCTTCCGGATTTGCAACATATTTTTTAGCTTCGGTATAATCCTCTGGAGTAATAAAATGTAATATATTATTAATAACAGACTGAACTTTATTACTCTTTACATCAACCTCACGAGGAGGAATTTTACCGGTTTCTTTATTTTGTAAATCTTTCAAATACAAAGGAGAAACCTCTCCTTCTGGATTTACATATACCATACAGCCGGTTTTGCCTTCAGCAAACAAATTATATACGCCCGTTCCTAATAAAGTACAATACATTAAGTCAAAAGCTATCGGAGTATGGCATCTCATTTCATAACCTAGTTCAACCGGACGGCATTTTACTTTTAATTTCAACTCGCTGATTCGATGATCGAGCATTTCGCTAAAAATATGTGCTTTGGAAACTTTTCCTAATTCCGGATGCCCATGATCGTCGTAGGTAAAATGTACTCCCGATTTTGCTATTTCCGCATCATCCAATTCATGGAAAACGCCTTCCGAAATCATAGCCGCACCATAAGGAATATCTAAAATCTTACGTTTTATTACAGAGGAAATAACCAAACTTACAATTTTCTCAACCGTAATCTGTGTTTTGTTAAACATTTCAGGTATAATTATCATCGGATAGTGGCAGGCTGCTCCGATACCAAAAGCTAAATGCCCTGCCGAACGCCCCATAGCACAAGCAATAAACCAGTTTTCGCTGGTACGGGCATCTTCATAGATGGTTGTACCAATTACAGTTCCCATAGCTTTTGCCGATTGGTAGCCGAAAGTGGGTGAACCCGGAGGCAGAGGCAAGTCGTTATCTATCGTTTTAGGAACATGGATATTGGCAATCGGATAATTTTTTTCCTGTAAAAAGTTAGCAATTCTATTGGCAGTAGATGCCGTATCGTCTCCACCTACGGTAACCAATAATTTAATATGATTATCCGTAAAAAAACTAAGGTTAAAATTATTTGCAAAGTCTTCTTGAGAAGGTTTGAAACGACTCATTTTTAGGAAAGAACCTCCCCTATTGAAAATTTCGTCAGCCTTTTCCCAAGTAATAATTTCTACTTTAGGATTATTTGAAAATAAACCGGTATAGCCCGAGTGCAAGCCGATTACTTTATACCCGTTTCTTAAAAAAACTTTGGCTACAGAACCTACTACTGTATTCATTCCCGGAGCGGGACCACCACCTGTTAAAATTGCAATTGCTTTTTCCATTTTAATTGATTTGTAATAATTTAGTTTTGGTTATATACAAAAATAAGGTGCTTTATTGAGAAACAAAGCACCTATTGAAATATTATTTTACAGTTTTCCACCGTTCCAATTTAGGAATGTTTAAGGTAAATAACCATGCTGTAAATCTGGACATACCCATTTCACGCATTTTAGCTTTGCAAAAAGCCTGCATTTCTTTGGCTGTTCCCTTAAAAGTAAAATCGCCATTTTGATAGCAATAGCTGCAATACTTTTCATTTTTAGAACCATCATTATTGGTTCCTCCATGTTGAGGATCTTTATCCATAGGCATTCCGCAGCTTTGGCAGAATTTATTTTCCTTTTCCATATTTACAAGATTATATTATTGAATGACAATAGAAACAATTATGCAGAGAGAATGTTAGTTCAAATCATTGGGCTGCATGTATACCGTTGATTTCACTGTTTTTCCGGATTCCAGCTTGATAGTACCCAAAGCAGTATTTAATGAATCTTTGGCTTCTATGCTTAATACCATCTCCAAGGGAAATGTAGTTTTAAAAGTACCAGACCCATCAGTAGTTCCGGTTGCTCTCACATCTTGCTCCCCGTTTTTATCTTCCAAGTATAATTTTACTTTGGCATTGGGAACTGCCTTATTAGCAAAAGTAGTTACTTTTATAACGGCTTCGCATTCTGTATCTTCTTTACACGAAACAATAGCTGCAACTACAAAAACACAAATAACAATGCTCCAAAACTTTGCTGTTATTTTTTTCATAAACTTCTTTATTATTTACTGTATAATGCCTATTTTTGCAATTAGCAAAGATATAAAAAAATATTTGCTTTTCGTATCTTTGCTCTTTATTTTTTTCAATACGCTATAAGTTAAATCACATGAACATACGTAATTTCATATTAGGTGCAATAACTGTTTTACTTTGCGTACAGTGCACTTCTATTTTTCAAAGCAATTCCAAAACTAAAAATATGAATCAAGAAAAACGAATTAAAGTTCTGATGCAGACGCCTATGGGGGATATGACCATTGAACTGTATAATGAAACACCTTTGCATCGGGATAATTTTGTGAAATTAGTAAAAGAAAATTTCTATGATAGCTTATTATTTCATCGTGTTATTAAAGATTTTATGATTCAAGGCGGCGACCCGCAATCTAAACATGCGGCTGCTGGACAACAATTGGGTAATGGAGGTTTAGATTATACTATTCCTGCCGAATTTGATAGTAACTTTTTTCATAAGAAAGGGGTTTTAGCCGCAGCCCGCACAGGCGATGCTATGAATCCGCAAAAAGCATCTTCTTCCTGCCAGTTTTATATTGTACAAGGTAAAAAACTTACCGATAGCGAATTGCAAATGGCAGCAGCAAGAGGAATTAAATTAAGCCCTCAACAAATAGACGCTTACAAAACTATTGGAGGAACGCCATGGCTGGACGGAAGCTATACTATTTTTGGCGAAGTAACAGAAGGTTTGGATGTGATTGATAAAATAGCTGCGGTAAAAACTGCACCCGGAGACAGACCTATTGAGGATGTTAGGATTTTAAAAGTAACGATTATAAAATAACTATTAACTTTTTTGATACAAGATACCAGTAGACAAGTTAACAGGTAGACGAAATAAACTCTGTGGTTCTCTGTGAATCCTCAGTGTCCTCAGTGCAACAAAAAAATCTTGAAATTAAACACATTATGAAAGAAAAAATAAATCAACTACTTAATAATATAGCCGGATTTTCTACTCAAAAAGCAGATGAACTGGAACAATTCCGGATTCAATACTTGGGAAAAAAAGGGCATTTGGCCGAACTTTTCGAAGAGTTTAAAACCATTGCCAACGAGCAAAAAAAAGAAACAGGGCAATTGCTCAATAATTTAAAAAATAGTGTTCAGCAAAAAATAGATGAAATAAAGGAAGTACTTGAAAGCCAAACTCAAAGTGCAAGTTCAGGTATTGATTTGAGTATGCCCGCCGATTTTTCGGAATTAGGAAGCCGCCATCCGCTTTCAATAGTCCGCAATGAAATCAACGAAATATTCTCAAAATTAGGATTTACCGTTGTTTTAGGTCCGGAAATAGAAGATGACTTTCATAATTTTTCGGCATTAAATTTTCCGGCAGAACATCCGGCTCGCGATATGCAGGATACATTTTTTATTGAAAACCACGAAGACCCTTTAAAAAATATTGTACTTCGTACCCATACTTCATCAGTACAAGTTCGTACAATGGAAACACAAAAACCGCCTATCCGTATTATTGCTCCCGGACGTGTATTCCGCAACGAAGCTATTTCGGCTCGGGCACATTGCATTTTTCACCAAGTAGAAGGTTTATATATTGATAAACAAGTATCTTTTGCCGATTTAAAGCAAACGCTTTTGTATTTCTCCAAAGAAATGTTCGGCGAAAAAACCAAAATCCGCTTGCGTCCCTCTTATTTCCCTTTTACAGAACCATCGGCAGAAATGGATATCTCATGTAATATCTGCGGAGGAGAAGGCTGTAACATTTGCAAGGGAACCGGCTGGGTAGAGATATTAGGCTGCGGAATGGTAGACCCTAATGTTTTGGATAGTTGTGGCATCGACAGTAAAGAATATAC
>JAVBQU010000223.1:0-4587 GCA_031548675.1 Bacteroidales bacterium | reverse complement strand
GTGAATACCAGCCAAAGACGGATGATTGAAAACCACTTGGCTGATAATTTGTCCGCTTCCGGGTAAGAAATTGATTACACCGTCGGGCAAACCTGCTTCCTGGAAAATTTTCATTAAATAATAATTCGATAAAATAGCGGTAGTAGCCGGTTTCCAAACAGTAACATTACCCATCATAACCGGAGCAATATTTAAGTTGGCGGCAATAGCAGTAAAGTTAAAAGGAGCAATGGTATAAATGAAACCTTCTAGCGGACGGTATTCCATACGGTTGATAGTGGTATTATCCGAAAGGGGTTGATTTTTATAAACTTCACCTGCAAAGTGTGCATTAAAACGCAAAAAGTCGATAGCCTCGCATGCAGAATCAATTTCGGCTTGGAAAGCATTTTTGCTTTGTCCCAGCATGGTAGCTGCATTAATAGTGGCTCTGTATTTCTTAGCTAATAATTCGGCGGCACGCAGCATGATGGAAGCGCGGTCGATCCAATGCATATTTTCCCAAGTTTTTTTAGCTTCTAAGGCTGCATCGATAGCCATTTTTACTTCTTTTTCGGTAACTTGATGGTAGTTTGCCAATACATGTTGATGATCGTGAGGCATAACCACTTTGCCCATCTTACCGGTTTTTACTTCTTTTCCTCCGATTATCAAAGGAATTTCGATAACTTGCGAAGCTTGTCTTTCTAATTCTTTTTCCAAAGCGATACGCTCTGCATTGCCTTTGGCATACGACAATATCGGTTCGTTTGCCGGTTCTTTGAAACTGAAAATTGCGTTGTTCATTGCTATTATTTTAAGTTATACAATAATAAAATTGATTATTCTGATTAGAAAGGCAAAGATATTATATTTTTTGGTAAAAGCCTAATGTGAGAAGCGAGATGTGAAGTGTGAGATTTTAACCGGTAGATTTAGCAAATAACCGTATTTCAATATTCAAAATCAATATAGTACAACGCATTTGATAGATAAAAGACAAGTAACTGGCAGTTGCCACCCTCTCCGCCACCGCGGGGAAACAATTAACAGAGTGTTAACGGCATTTTTGCTGTAATGGAGATAAATTTTGAGAAGTCAGACTTTAGGTTTCTTTATTTAGGGTCTTTAAGAACCCATAATTGCATGCAGAATTTCTAACTCTGCCTGTCAGAGAAATTAAGTACAGATAGAATTTTATCGACCAATACTTTGGCTAATTTATATTTAGATTCTACTGTCCATCCTGCAATATGAGGGGTTAAAATTACATTATCGGCATGCAGTAGATAGTCGAAATCAGGAGGGATATTGGCTAAATTCATGGTCTCGAATGAGAAGTTTTCGTATTCCAACACATCCAATCCTGCACCCAGTACTTTGCCCTGTTGGAGATGTTTTACTAAATCGATGGTTTTAATAATTTGCCCGCGGGCTGTATTCAATAAAAAAATAGGCTTTTTAAATTTTTGCAGAAAAGCATCATCAACCATATAATGGGTTTCGTCGGTTAATGGAAGATGCAAGCTCAAGATATCACATTGTTCAAAAAGGTTTTCTAAAGTAGTTTCTGTAACAATGGCAGAGCTAAATCCGGTTTTGTATTTATCATAAGCCAAAACCTGAGCTCCAAAGCCGCTGATGCATTGGGCAAAGGCACTTCCCATATTTCCATAACCGATAATCCCTACGGTTTTACCGTAAATTTCGATGCCGCGATTGCCTTCCCGTTCCCAAATTCCTTTGCGGATGGAGTTATTTGCCAAAATAATTTTATTCATCAGAGCTAAAAGAAGCCCCACGGCATGTTCGCCTACTGCAATGCGGTTGCCTTCCGGCGAATTTAGACAACGAATACCTTTGCTTTCGGCATATTCTACATCTATGCTTTCCATGCCTGCACCAACCCGCCCGATAAATTTCAGCTTGACGGCTTTATCTAAAATGGCTTTATCCAACTGTATTTTACTGCGGATAATAACGCCCAAATATTCATGAATACACTGCTCATAATCTTTGCGTGTATAATCTTTAAAATAATCACAAATACAACCTGCTTTTTCCAATTCCTCTTGGATAACAGGATGAGCTGTATCTATAAACAGTATTTTATTCATGGCTTAAAAATTGGATCTAAGATTTTATAATGTATTTTGTAAAGTAAAACGAGCCTATCGAATTATCTCCCATAGGCTCGTTTGATATTCTTAATAAGAATAGATTACCAAATTAAAGCTTGTTGGTTATGAGGTAAAAACATTTTATCTCCGGCTTTAATATCAAATGCATCAATAAATGCTTGGATATGAGGTAAAGTTGCATTTACTCTCCATTTACCGAGCGAATGCGGATCTATTTTGGTTAAACGCAATATTTCTTGTTCTCTGATATTGCCTGCCCATACAGCAGCATAAGCCAAGAAAAAGCGTTGTTCAGGAGTAAAACCATCCATCTTGGCAGAAGAAACGGTTTTATCTTTAATTGCTTTTTGCATGGCTTGATACGAAATTTGCAAACCACCGTTATCAGCAATGTTTTCGCCTAAAGTATAACTTCCGTTTGCAAAAGTTCCGGGTGCTACTTCAATTTTATTAAAACAATCTACTAAGATTTGTGTACGTTTTTTGAAGTTTTCGGCATCAGCTTCTGCCCACCAGTTTTTCAAATTTCCGTCTTTGTCATACTGGCAGCCTTGGTCGTCGAAACCATGAGTCATTTCGTGTCCGATAACCACACCGATAGCACCATAGTTAGCAGCATCATCCGCTTTCATATCAAAGAAAGGAGGTTGCAGAATAGCAGCAGGGAAACAGATTTCGTTAGTTGTAGGATTGTAATACGCATTTACCGTTTGCGGAGTCATACCCCATTGTTGAATATCGGTTGGTTTATCAATTTTACTTACCATATAAGCCATATCGAATAAGTTTGAACGGCGTACATTGTCGTAATAGCTGTCATTTTTGATTTCCAAACCGGAATAATCACGCCATTTATCAGGATAACCTATTTTGATATACATGGCATTCAATTTTTCAATCGCTTTTTTCTTGGTTTCTTGTTCCATCCAAGTCGAATTTTGGATGCGTTCAGCAAAGATTATCTGTAAGTTTTTAACCAGAGTAATCATACGTTCTTTAGCTTGGGCTGGGAAGTATTTTTCTACATACATTTGTCCGATAGCTTCTCCCAAAGTACCGTTTACAGTACCTGATACGCGTTTCCAACGAGGACGGAGTTCTTCTTTGCCCGATAATACTTTACCGTAAAAATTAAAGTTTTCTTGTACAAAATCATCACTTAAGAATGAAGCGGCAGAATTGATAATATTCCAAGCCAAATAAGCTTTTGTAGCTTCAATATTTTCATATTTAATCATGTTAGAAGCTTCGATAATGAAACTGGGTTGAGCCACGTTAAGGGTTTTCATTTTATCCAGTCCCAAAGCAGAGAAATAAGCAGGAAAATTAAAACCTGTAGCCAATTCTGCTAAAGAAGTAACAGAAGCTTTGTGGAAATTTTTGTAAGGGTCGCGCTGGTCTTCCTTGCTGAAAGAAGCCGTTGCTAAACGGGTTTCGATAGCCAAAACCATATCCGCTAATTCATTAGCAGAAGCTTTAGCCATTTTGTCATAGCCGGCCAACTTAAACATGTTGCTTATAAGCTCACGGTATTTAGTACGGATTTCTTGTGTTTTAGCGTCATTTTCAAGATAATAATCACGCTCGCCTAAACCTAAGCCTCCTTGGTAAAGCCAAGCAATAGTCATTTTGCTATTGTCATAATCAGCTTCAGAAAATAAACCAAAGAATGGCATGATACCCTCTTTATGTAAAGCTATAATTTCGTTTTGCAATTGTTTGTTATCAGCAATATTGCTTACTTGTTTCAACATGGGTTTAATAGGTTCGGCACCTTGCTTTTGCAATTTAGTGCTGTCCATTCCCATATTATAAACCGTAGCAATTTTATCAGCAATAGAATTGGGTGTATTTTTTTGTTTAGCCAAAGCTTCAATCAATGTTTTTACTTGCTTTTCATTATCCTCAGCCAATTTATCAAAACTTCCATAACGCGAATATTCAGGCGAAAGCGGATGTGCTTTCATCCATCCTCCACACGAATATTGATAAAAATCGTTGGCAGGGTTTGCCGTTTTATCCAAATTGGATACATTAATTCCCGAGCCTAATTTGCCTTTTTGAGCCTCTACGGGTACTGTTGTTAAAACTCCCATAATGCATGTAGTTAGAAAAAATAGTTTTTTCATTTTTTGTGTTGATAATTATTTGTTTATAGTATTTAAAGCCAAAGCTTTTTAAAACGCAAAGGTAGTATAAAAGAAGCGTAATATCAAAGATTTTCTATAATTAGTAAGGTCTATTGTGCTTAAAATAAAATCCATAAAATGGATATTTATCCTTAATTTTGCTATACTAAATAATATCAACATGCGTAAATTAGTTTACTTTACATTATCCATTATTTTTCTGGTACCAAATTGGACTTATGCCCAAATAGCAAGCGTTCACCCTGAAAACATTAAAGCCCATATCCAATATCTTGCATCGGACGAACTGCAAGGCAGATTTCCCGGAACAAAAGGAG
>JAVBQU010000224.1:0-4986 GCA_031548675.1 Bacteroidales bacterium | reverse complement strand
AAAATTTTAATTATTATATAATTAATATAATTTGTTATTTTCTTTTACAGCTTTTTTTTTTACAACTTCCAATTGTCTAAATAAAATAACAAAATCAGCACAATAAAAAAAGCGACGTTGTAATAATTTACAACGTCGCTTTTTTGTGGAGTTGGCGGGAGTCGAACCCGCGTCCAAACGAGCAGCAAAACTGCTTTCTACATGCTTATTCTTTAGTTGGTTTTCGTCAGCAAACAGGGAAAAGACCACCCGATTTACTGCTTATTCTTTTAGGTTTTCGTTTGTGCATCAAGACTCTGTACAACTTATCCTGTCGTTGATGATGTTTCAGCGAAAAGCGGACAGGCAAGTGCTCTTCGGGAAACATTTAGCGTGTTAATCCTAGATTAAGCTGCTAAAGCGTAATTGTTATTTTCGCCGTTTATTGGCTGTGTGAATTGGGTTTTACGAGTCACTTTCACAACACTCGGCATGCTTACAATTCCACTCTCCCGCTGTCAAAACCGGTCAACCCCTTTATTTTAAAGACAGAAAAGAGGTTGCAAAGGTACAATATTTTAAGAGAATAGATGCCATTTTTCTATAGCTCAATTTGTAGATTAAAGAAGAAGCCTGTAACTTTGCTTATAAATAATTTAGGTATGCAAAAGAAAACCAATATAGAACTTAACCGGATAGGCATAGAACAATTTAAAGAGGCTGAAAAAATACCTTTACTTGTGGTGTTAGATAATGTAAGAAGCTTAAGCAATATAGGGTCGATTTTTCGTACCTCAGATGCGTTTAAGATACAAAGCATATATCTATGCGGTATTACAGCTACACCTCCCCATCGCGAAATACAAAAAACAGCATTAGGAGCTACTGAAAGTGTAAATTGGCAGTATTTTCAGCATACACAAGAAGCTATTCATCAATTAAAGAAAGAAGGATATAAAATTGTAGCCATAGAACAAGCCCAAAATAGCATTGAGCTACAGAAATACCCAATAGACAAAGTACAACCGATAGCTGTTATTTTTGGAAATGAAGTAGATGGAGTAGAAGATAGCATTATGGAACTTATCGATGAGTGCATAGAAATTCCGCAATACGGAACCAAGCATTCATTAAATATATCCGTTTCTGCAGGTATTGTTATCTGGGATTTATTTAATAAGATGTCAAATTTATTGAACGCTTAGTTTGATATGATAACAATACTTGGACCTACAGCCACAGGCAAAACCCAATTAGCTGCCCATTTAGCCGCTCAGATTAATGGAGCAGTTATCAGTGCAGATTCCCGCCAGATATATACAGGCATGGATATAGGGACAGGTAAAGATTTATCAGATTATACCGTAAATGAAAAGCACATACCTTACTATCTTATTGATATACGTAATCCGGGCTATGCATACAATATTTTTGAATATCAGCAGGACTTTGAACAAGCCTATAAATCGATAATATCCCAAAAGAATACTCCTATTCTATGCGGAGGATCAGGCTTATACATAGAATCCGTATTAGATGCATATCCTATGCTAACTGTTCCGGTCGATCCGCAATTCAGGAAAGAAGCAAGTACACAAAGTGATGAAGAATTGATAACATTATTGGCTTCTTATACTCATCTACATAATCACACAGATACCGAAGATAGAGAACGTTTGCTTCGTGCATTGGAAATACAAAAATACCAGCATTTACATGCAGACGAGATAGTCAGTAAGAAAATAAACAGTCTTATATTTGGAATATCATTTGACAGGGATATTATATGCGAAAGAATACATCACCGCCTGATTGTCCGTTTAAATTCCGGAATGATAGAAGAAGTAGCCAAGCTTTTAGAACAGGGGATTACACCCGAAAGTTTATTATACTACGGATTAGAATATCGCTACGTTACTTTATTCCTTCAAAAAAGTCTTACCTACAATCAAATGGTTGAAAAATTGAATATTGCTATCCGCCAGTTTGCCAAACGGCAAATGACTTGGTTTAGAAGAATGGAGAAAAAAGGATTTAAAATAAACTGGATAGATGGGAATTTATCATTGGAAGATAAACTGGATTATATTTTAAACCATATCGGATAAAATAAAAGCCGGCTTCAATAAGCCGACTTTTATTTTAGTATGCCCATTTGAGCCAAATACTTCCCCACGTAAAACCTGCTCCGAAAGCAGACAAAATAAGATTATCTCCTTTCTTAAGTTTATGCTCATATTCCCATAACAAAAGAGGAATAGTTGCCGCAGTGGTATTTCCATATTTTTGAATATTTACCATCACTTTATCGCTTGATAAGCCCATACGCTCGCCCACAGCGTTAATAATACGCATATTGGCTTGATGAGGTGCTAGATAAGCTATATCTTCGGATGATAAATTATTTCTTTTCATAATTTCTTCAGAAACATCAGCCATTTTAGAAACAGCCCATTTGAAAACAGGTTGTCCTTCTTGGTATATATAATGTTCCTTATTATCGATAGTTTCGTGCGATGCCGGTTTCAAAGAACCTCCGGCTTTCATGTGCAGATGCGTTTTGCCGATGCCGTCGCTGCACAAAATAATATCTTTTACCCCTAAATCTTCCTTAGTAGGTTCTAATAAAACCGCCGCAGCACCATCTCCAAAGATAGGACAGGTGGCTCTGTCGGTATAATCTACGATAGAAGACATTTTTTCAGCCCCAATCAGCAATACTTTTTTACAAAAGCCTGTTTGTATATATTGGGTTGCGGTAGCTAATCCATACAAAAAACCTGAACATCCGGCTGCAATATCGAAACCAAAAGAAGTACGGATATCCAATTTATCGGCAATAATATTAGCCGTTGCCGGAAACTGCATATCAGGAGTAACTGTACAGCAAATAATCAAATCAATATCTTCGGGCTTGGTATTCGTTTTAGCCAAAAGTCTTTTGGCAGCTTCAGCACCCAAGTCGGAAGTAGCTTTGTCAGCATCCTTAAGAATTCTACGTTCTTTAATCCCAATGCGAGTCATAATCCACTCATCATTGGTATCAACCATTTTACCTAATTCATCATTCGTTAGGATGTAATCCGGCAAATAACCTTCAACACCGGTTATGGCTGCTTGTATTTTTTCCATACTTAAATTGTCTTTGTATAAGGTAATAAAGCTGTTTTTATTCTTTCAACCAAATTAGAATCGGCAACTTTTTTAGAAAGCAGGAGCATATTTTTAATGGCTTTATCGTTAGAAATACCATGTCCGATAACAACACCACCATTTACACCCAAAATAGGACTTCCTCCCAAGTTTTCGTAATTCAAACGGTTGAGAAAATCATCATTTACTCCTCTTTTTCGCAAAATGGTATACATACCCTCTACTTGCTTAAGAATAATATTACCGACAAAACCATCGCATACCAAAACATCTGCTGTATCGCCGAATAAATCGCGGCTCTCAACATTGCCTACAAAATGAAAGTCTTGAGAAGCTTTCATTAATGGAAATGTTGTTTGGCAAAGCAGATTTCCTTTTTCATCTTCTTCACCAATATTCAGCAAGCCCACTTTTGGATTTTCTATTTGCAAAATAGCTTTGGCATAAATATTACCCAAAATCCCGAATTGATATAAAATTTCGGGTTTGCAATCGGAGTTTGTTCCAATATCTAAAAGTATGTTGAGTCCACCTTTTTCTTTAGGTACTTCGCCCAATACGCAAGGACGGGATATGCCGGCAATAGGACCTACGGAATACATAGCTCCTACCATCATAGCTCCGGTATTTCCGGTACTTGCAAAAACATCTATCTTTTTTTCTTTAAGAAGATGAAATCCAATAGCAATGCTTGAATTGGGTTTATGCTGAAGAGCTTTGGTAGGTTTTTCGCCCATCAAAATTTCTTCGGGAGCATCTACAATATCAAAAGATGCGGCATCAACATTACGAGCAGCTAATTCTGATTCAATTAATTCTTTTTTACCTATCAGAACGATACGATCGTTAGCCGAAATTTCTTGTAATGCCAACAATGCCCCGTCAATTGTAGCTTTAGGAGCAAAGTCGCCACCCATTACATCTAATCCTAACTTCATTTACTGTTGTTTTAACAATTGTAAGTCAGCATTTCATTAAATGCTGTGTGAATTGGCTAAGATTATGCTTTAACTGTAGATTCGATAGCTAATTTTCCTCTGTAATATCCGCATTCGGGACAAACTCTGTGATACAAAACAGAAGAACCGCAATTAGAGCATGTGCTTAATTGAGGCATAGCAGCCGAATGGTGGGTTCTTCTTTTCAATGTTCTTGTTTTCGAATGTCTTCGTTTAGGATTTGGCATAATTCAATTATTTTTTGGTTAATCTAATTTTACATTTTTCAAAGCATCCCATAAGGGATTAGAGTCATGGTTTGGTTTCTCATTATCTACGGTTAAATGCTGCAACATTTCGGGATTACAAGTAGAATTTCCTTGTTCATCATCCGGATGCAGAATCTGCATAGGTAAAGCTAAAACCATATTTTCATAAATATAAGGGCTGACATCAATTTTATAAGCTTTTTCTGGAAGCTCGATAAAATCTTCGTCTTCATTTATCGTTTCGCCGGAACCTATCCTTACAACCAGTCTGTTTTGTCCTTCTATAGGTACTGAAACCCATTCCAAACACCTGTCGCAAGGCAATTCTATCGTTCCTTTGAATGTAAACCATAAATCAAGCAAACGTTCACTTTTTTCCATAGTTAGAACTACTTCTACATGGGCTTGATTTACGCCTTCGTATTCACAAAAATTAAAGAACTCTTTCTCAATTACATAGTTAAAAGTGTGGCTTCCATCAGCCAAACCTTTAAATTCTATCTCATACTGTTTCAGTGCTTTCACACTTTACTCGTTTTTTTATAATAGTTTGCAAAGTTACAACTTAATCTTTGAACAGCAAATTATTTTAGCGGGTTTATTATACAATATATTCTGCTGTAAATTTGATTTTGCTTTAATAGGCA
>JAVBQU010000038.1:0-16071 GCA_031548675.1 Bacteroidales bacterium | reverse complement strand
AGGTACAAAAATAGTCCATAAATCGGCTTTAATTATTGTTTAATCATAACATTACAAAATAGAAATCAATTGAACACGAAAAATTTCACAAAAAGTTTGTGCAATTAAAACAAAGTACATACCTTTGCATTCGAAATTAATTAATTAATAACAAACTAAAATTTTGGGTAAAATGAAAAAAGTATTTTTCTTATTAGCTATTGCTGGCGTTTTCGCTTTTGCTTCTTGTGGTGGTGGTAATACTACAGCTACTGATACTACAGCTACTACAGCTACAGAAACTCCTGCTGTTAATCCAGAACCAGCTGCAGCTACTCCTGCTACAGCTACTACAGCTACTCCTGCTCACTAATTAAGTTTAGAAAGTAGACATAAAAAAGAGAGAATCATTGATTCTCTCTTTTTTATTTTCATGAAGTTCCTAAAAACTGTTTCATCTTCTATTTGTCACCATAACTTGTGCCATCAAAACAATGTGTACATACTCTCTCTTTAGGCAATCCGATTGCACGAATTACAGATTCTAATGAGCTAAATTTAAGGGATGATATATTAAGCTTTTTGCGAATACATTCCACCATATTACAATATTGCGGAGAATCAGTTTGGGTATACGCTTCTAAATTTTTGTCATGCGCCCCTTCTAACTCTTCAATGGTGCGTCGGGTTATCAACTCCATAATAGATTTTGACGCCGAGAAATTGATAAAATCGCAAGCATAGAGTAAAGGCGGACAGCTAATCCGCATATGGACTTCTTTCGCTCCATCCCCATAAAGAATATTTACATTATCTCGAAGCTGTGTACCTCTTACTATGGAATCATCGCAAAAAACTACTTTTTTACCTCTTAATAATGAGGCATTGGGTATCAATTTCATTTTTGCAACCAATTCTCTAACACTTTGGTTAGTTGGAGTAAAACTACGAGGCCAAGTAGGCGTATATTTCACAATACCTCTGCGATAAGGTATTTTTCTCCCTTCTGCATAACCCAAAGCCATTCCAATTCCCGAATCAGGAATACCGGAAACATAATCGGCAACTGTAGGGTCATTTTTACCCATTTCCTCCCCAATTTTATATCTGACCTCATCTACATTAATCCCCTCATAATCAGTAGCAGGATAGCCGTAATAAATCCATAAGAATGCACAAATCTGCATTTTTTCTTCTGGTTTTTTAAGTTGAGTGATTTTTTCGGCAGTGATATGAAGTATTTCACCTGCTCCTACAAAATATTCTGTTTCATAATCCAAATTGGTAAAACTGCAACTTTCAAAAGCCATTGCATGGGCTCCTTCTTTTTTTCCAATCACAATAGGAGTTCTTCCATAACGGTCACGGGCTGCAATAATTCCATCTTCTGTAAGGATAAGCATGGAACAAGATCCTTTAACCTTATCGAATACATTTTGAATTCCTTCTACAAAATTCTTTTTCTGATTGATAAGCAATGCAACCAACTCTGTAGGGTTAGTTTTGCCGGAACTTAATTCTGAAAAATGTATTTGTTTTTTAAGTAATTCCTCTTCCAGTTCGGCAATATTATTGATAAGTGCAACTGTAACTATCGCAAAACGACCTAAGTGCGAATTAATAACAATGGGCTGCGGATCTGTATCGCTGATAACTCCAATTCCTGAATTTCCTGTAAACTTCTCAAGATCTGACTCAAATTTAGTTCGGAAATAAGAATTTTCTAGATTGTGGATAGAACGAGCAAAATTTTCGCCATCATAGGTTGCCATCCCGCCGCGGCGAGTTCCTAAGTGCGAATGATAATCTGTTCCGTAAAATAAATCTGTGATACAAGCTTGACGAGAAGCCACACCAAAAAAGCCACCCATAATTATTGATTTTTAAAGAATAAAAATATAAAAGTATGTTTTTGAAAGGAATAATTTTATGGCTTTCAAAGTGCAAAGGTATTAAAACTCCATGTTTTTCACAATCTATAAAAATAAAAAATATGTAAAACGACAAAATCCTGAAAATGGGTTTTTAGGATATGCATAAAATTCTATGATAGTAAAATATAAAAGAGTCTAAGCAAAACATTCCCATCAACTTGCAAAATTTTCTACAAACAACCATTCAATAAGTAAAAATATATAAAAATCGCAGAATTATTTATATATTTGCAAAGAATATCTGTAGTACAAATTTATCACTAATCGCATGAAACATCTTTCTACTTTCTTTTCATTAGTTTTCATTTTATCCCTTTTCTTATTTATCTCAAACCCTACACATGGCCAAGATGATGATATTTCAAAATACATGGATGATGGGGACATAGCTGCTCGAAAAAATTATATTTCAACAGATTTTGGTACAAATCTATTTGGAAACTGGGGATTGCAATATGGGCATTTCTTTGGAAAAAATTTCGGATTAGAAGTAGGAGTTGGCATATTAACTTCAAGTTACAATGGAAGTGTTTTCAAACCCATAGATGAAGGTCCTGATCCTAAAGCTACTTCAGGCTTTAGCTTTTTGTTTCGTCCTAGCTATTATGTTTTCTCTAAAGACCTCGAATCTCCTTCTGTAAGTTTAATATTCAGAATGAATTCTTTTGGGAAAGATAAACGTTATATCCTTCAAATGGGAGTTGAAAAAGATTGGATATTATGGAATCGATTATTATTAGGAATTGGCTTCGATTTTGGAGCCTGCTATAGACCTACCTTTAAAGCTGAAGATGAACCAAATGCAGGATATTATATAATAGATATGTCAGAACCCGAATCTAAGTTTAGTCCTGCTTTTAATATTGTAGCTAAAATAGGGTTTGTACTTTAGAACTTCGTTTTTAATTTATTAACTCAAACAATAAGTATATGAAAAATTTATTAGTCCTGTTTATCTTTACTTTTGTTTCTCTACCTTTCTTATTGGAAGCTCAAATTGAATCTAACATAAAGGTAAGTACGGAATGGAGTCCCAAACAAAAAATTTCAATGACAGAATCTCTAAGAGATTTTTATTTCATAGGAAATGATTCTAATAATGAATATTTTAACAATGGAAGATATTCCCCATATCTGTATCGATATAATTTGAATCGTCAAGAAACTGAAAATATCGAATTAGATTTATCATCAGGGAAAAATATCAGATCCCCTGAATTCACTCTAATGATAAAAAGTAAAGTGTATGTATTTTCGTCTTTTCAAAATAAACAGCAAAAGAAACATTATTTATTTGTACAAACTTTGGATAAAGAAAAGTTTATACTAAATCCGGCAAAAAAAATAGCTGAACTAAGTTATGAAGGTGAAAATGAATGTCGCCCAGTAGAATTCAATTATGCAATATCCCCTGATTCATGTAAAATACTAATTTTCTATTCGATAAAAAATGAAAATAGCGAAATTTTACGTTCTGGATTTGCTCTATATGACAATGATTATAATGAACTGCAACAGTATGGAAATATAAGTTCAGGAGTATCAGGATTTTTTTGGTTTAAACACTTTGTGGTAGATAATACAGGCAACGTATTTGTAGCAGGTAAATCCTATGTTGATATGGCCCAAATGAAAGATTCACTTGAACAAGGTAAACCCTATATAATTATTTATAAAAAGGAAAATCCTCAGCCTTATCCTATCTCCATTTCATTTCCAGAAAATAAATATCCTGTGGAAGATGAGTTAGCTGTTAACAACAAATCAGAATTGATTTATGCCGGTTTATTTTCTCAAAAAAGAATGTTAAGCAGTATTGGAGTTTTTGCAACTAAAATTAATACATCAATCCAAACCGCAGAAGATCTCAAACTACAGCATTTTAATTATGATTTCCTTACAAAAGGGATGAAAGAAAGCAAACAAGAAAAGCTGAAAAAAAAGATGGAAAAAGGAAATGAGTTTGAAAAATATCCATATTATCTAAAAAGTATTAAGTTTATGAATAATGGTACATTTACATTAGTAGGAGAAAGGAGATTTGCATCTATTTCATATGCTCAAGGTTCTGCAGCTAGTTTCTCATTTTTTTATTACGGAGATATCATGGTTATAAATTTTAAGGAAGATGCCTCTGTAAATTGGATGCAAAAAGTACCAAGAGATTTGGACTATGATAAAATGCAGTATGGAGCATGTGGAGTATTATATGGTAAAGATAATTCAACTAAAATATTTTACAATAATGATACCTTTATGGGGCTTACATTTACAGAAAACACTTCTAAATTTAAACTTATGATGGTAAATTATGATGAAAACGGCAAAGAAAGTTGGAAAGAAATACATAGTACAAAAACTAACAAATTTGCTGTTTATCCAGCTGTGAGTGGAGAACTTAATACTGGCGAAATCTTATTTTTTGGAATTAAAGGGTATTCCACTGCATTTGTAAAAGTAAAATTAGAAGAATAAGCGATTAAGATTCAGCAAGCATTAATTTAGTAATTTAAAAATAATATTTATGAGAAGCCCCCTATTACTTTCTATTTTTGTTTTTACCACTTTATCCTTTTCAGGAATAGCTCAAACGGAATCTCCGATTAAAATCAAAACAGACTGGAGTGAAAAACAAAATCTTTCTGCCAAGCAAAAGAGAATGACATTTGATTTTATTGGAAATAATGGCGAGTATGAATACCTCAATAATGGGTTATATTCCGAATATCTATACCGCTATAATCTTAGTACCCAAAAAATTGAAACCCTTGAACTTGATTTAACTACAGGCGATAACGAAAGATTTCCCGAATTTACTATTATGTTAAATGGCGAAGTTCATATATTTTCATCTTTTCAAAACAAAAAACAAAAAAAGCATTATTTATTTGTACAAACTTTGGATAAAGAAAAGTTTGAATTAAATCCTCCAAAAAAAATTGCCGAATTGAATTATGAGGGAGAAAGCAATCGGCGTCCGGCAACTTTTAATTATGCTTTATCGCCAGACAAATCAAAGCTACTTATTTATTATTCCGTTGTAAATAAAGATAATGAAATTTTACGTTCAGGCTTCAATGTGTATGACAATAAATGTAATGAACTTCAAAAATATGGAAACATCCGCTCAGGAGTTTCAGACATGTTTTCTTTTGGTCAATATGCTGTAGATAATCTCGGCAATGTGTTTGTTGAAGGCAGATCTTATACGGACACAAAAGAAATGAATAGCAATCCCGAGCGAGGTAAATCATACGTGATTATTTACAGTAAAGAAAATCCGGAACCAAAACCTATTGCTGTTACATTTCCTGAAAGTAAATATCCGGTAGGACGTAAATTGGGCGTAAATAATAAGTCCGAACTGATTTATGCAGGCATTTTTTCGCAAGAAGGTATGAAAAATGGAATTGGCGTATTTTCAACTAAAATCTCTCCCGAAAATCAGACCTCTACATCTGTTAAATTATACAATTTTGATTTCAAATATCTTACCAAAGGGATGAATGAAAGCGATCAGGAAAGTATGAAAAAAAGTATGGCAAAAGGAAATGATTTTGAAAAGCATTATTGTGAATTACAGGATATTAAATTGATGGATAATGGAACATTCACCCTTATTGGCGAAAAAAAATATACAATTGTTTATTATAACTCAAAAACTGGGAACAGTTATACCTATTATTTTGGGGATATAATGGCGGCAAATTTTAAAGATGATGCCTCTGTAAATTGGATGCAAAAAATACCAAGAGAAATACATTACGACGTATATAGACCGGGTGTATGCGGAATAATATATGATAAGAACAACACTGTAAAAGTATTTTATAACTACGACAAAATAAATATTCTTGGAGGTTTCAATCCTAAAAATGGGAATTTTATAATGGTCAATTTTGATGAAAACGGAAACGAAACGTATAAAGAAATTAAAACAGCCAGAGAAGATAAACATATTGTATTCCCTTCTGTAATAGACCAACTTAATTCAAATGAAATATTGCTTTTTGGTTCAAGGGGTTATACTAATCCTGCGTTTCTTAAACTAACATTGGAAGATTAACTCAAAAATTTGATACATCATGAATAAGCACTTTATAATTATTTTTATTCTTACATTATTCCTCGGCTTCAGTTCTTTTGCACAAGAACAAAACGAACCGCTTTTTTATCAGAAAAGTAAAAAATCGGCAAAACTGACTAATAGCTCAAATATATTAAAAACCGATGTAGTTTCTATTATTGGTGGAGAATTACCTTTTATATGGGAACATAAATTTTCTAAGACATTCGGCATCGAATTAGGAGCAGGGGTATTATTACCCTATTATGTAAATACAGATTTAATATTTTCCGATAATATAGATTTCTCTAATGATAAATCCGGATATTCTTTTCTTGCAAATATAAAAGCCCAACCCTTTTGGTTTTCGGATGAAAATTTTTATACCATTTTTGGAGTACATTATCGCCATTATTCCACTTGTAGCTTTTCTAGTTTTAGTATTGGCGAAGGATATCAATGGCTACTTTTTGAGAAGCTCTCTTTAGATGTTGGTCTTCAAGGGGGTTTTCTAGCCATAAAATCATTTGAAACAGAAACTTATAATGATGATTCGGGAATGAAATTTTATTTTGGTTTGTCTCTCAGATTAGGTTATATCCTAAACTAAATAAATATTACTTGGCATTAAAGCACTAAGTCTAACACTACTTAGTGCTTTTTTATTTTGCAAATATATTTCTGTATATTTGTACTTTAAAAATTCTATGAAAAAATCTCATAAATTACCGCTATTGACACTGGCAGCCCCTGTTGCTATGGCAATACCAGCTATTTCTTTTTCACAAAATCAGACAGCTGTCAAACCCAATATTATTTATATTTATTTAGATGATATGGGTTATGGAGAACCCGGATGTTATGGACAGGAAAAAATACAAACTCCTAATATTGACAAACTGGCTGCCGAAGGCATGCGTTTTACACAGCATTACTCAGGAGCTCCGGTTAGTGCCCCTTCGCGCTGCATGCTTATGACCGGAAAACATGCCGGACATTCGTACATACGGGGTAATTATGAATTGGGAGGATTTGAAGATTCTACCGAAGCCGGACAGATGCCCCTGCCTGATGGCATATTTACAATTCCCAAAATGATGAAGCAAGCCGGCTATGTTACCGGAGCTATTGGCAAGTGGGGGTTGGGCATGAGCAACAATACAGGAAGTCCCAACCAACAAGGTTTTGACTATTTCTATGGCTATTTGTGCCAAAAACAAGCACATAATTTCTATCCTAGCCACCTATGGGAAAACGGACAATGGGATACTTTGCATAACGGCTATATTAAAGTACATCAAAAAATCTCCCACAATGCTACTGATGAAGAGTTTAAAAAATTTATCGGCAACGAGTATTCGGTAGAAAAAATGGCAGAGAAAACAATGGTTTTTATCAAGCAAAACAAAAATAAACCATTTTTTTTATATCTGCCCTATACAGGTCCGCATGTATCATTGCAAGCTCCAGAATCAGCAGTCGCACAGTATTTAGGTAAATTTGAAGAAACTCCTTACTATGGAGATAGAGGCTATGTACCCTGTAAAAATCCACGGGCTACCTATGCTGCCATGATTAGTTATACGGACAGCATTATAGGTCAGATAATGAATCTTTTAAAAACATTAGACCTTGATAAAAATACAATCGTAATGTTTAGCAGCGATAATGGGGCAACTTTTCCCATGGCGGGTGGAGCTGATGTCAATTTTTTCAAAAGCGTAGGAGATTTTCGCGGTTATAAAATGGATTTGTATGAAGGCGGTATCCGTATCCCGTTTATTGCCCGTTGGACAGGAAAAATACCTGCCGGAAAAACTTCCGAATTAGTTTCTGCCCAATTCGATTTAATGGCTACTTTGGCAGATTTAACTCATGTAAAAACGCCCCAAACAGATGGTATTTCGTTTTTACCAACTTTATTAGGCAAGCCTCAACAACAAAAACAACATTCGTATTTGTATTTCGAATATCCTGAAAAAGGTGGACAAGTTGCTATACGTATGGGTAGTTGGAAAGGCGTAAAAAGCGATATAACAAAAAATAAGCAAGCCGAGTGGGAAATTTATAATTTGACTATAGACCCTAAAGAACAGAATAATATAGCATCTCAATATCCTGATTTAGTCAGGCAATTTGAAAATATTCTGCAAAAAGAACATCAACCTACACATCTTAGAGACTGGGAATTTATCAATCCCAAGTTTGAATGAACAAGATTGCTTTTAAATAAGTTAATACAGAAATAAAAAATATTACCATGAGTAAAATCTATACTAAAACAGGCGACAAAGGACAAACTTCATTAGTCGGAGGAACTCGCGTTCCTAAATACCATGCTCGGATTGAAGCTTATGGAACTGTGGATGAGCTTTGTTCTTACATAGGGCTCATCCATGATTTGGATGAAAATACCGAGCGGAAAAAACTCTTACAAAACATTCAATGCAAGCTATTTATTGCAGAGTCTTTATTAGCCACAGAAAAAGAAGTTGCCAAGCAGTTACCTCATTTAATATATGCTGATATCGCTTTACTCGAAAGCCAAATTGATATGATGGATTCGGAACTTCCTGAACTGCAAAATTTCATCTTACCGAGTGGTACGGTTTTAACTTCGCATGCACACATTGCCCGTTGCATTTGCCGCAGAGCAGAGCGTATTATCATAAAATTATCAGAAGAAGAACATGTGGATAATTTGGTAATCATATATGTAAATCGTCTTTCGGATTATTTGTTTACTTTAGCACGAAAATTTTTACACGAACAAGGGAAGCAAGATGTTTTGTGGAAAGCGTGAACCTAACTACGAATAAAAATCTATGTTTTATCAGATACAAGTAAACAAGAGACAAGATACAAAAGGGCAAGCTATAGGCTATGAGTGGGAAAACGTTACAAACATTATAACGTTATAAACTTTTTAACTAATAAATATGGAGCAAAATTATAAAATCAACGGCATACAACAAATAGGAGTTGGTATTGATGATGTTCAAAAAGCATTCCGCTGGTACGGCGTGCATTTAGGTGCAGATATCAATGTGTTTGAAGATAGCAACACCGCTACCCACATGGCTCAATATATGGGAGGGCAACCCCATAAGAAATGTGCTATTTTGGCTCTCAACCTGCAAGGTGGCGGAGGATATGAACTTTGGCAGTATTTAGATAGAAAGCCGCAAGCTTCTCAAGAAATTATTCAAACCGGAGACCTTGGTATCTTTTTAGCCAAAATTAAAACTCAGGATATTACCCAAAGTTTTGAACGTTTGAGAAGTCAGAATGTAAAGATATTATCAGACATCGAAACCTGTCCCGACGGAAGCCGGTGTTTTTTCATACAAGACCCTTGGGATAATATTTTGCAGGTTCAAGAATTTACTTCTTGGTTTATGAAAAAGAAAAAATACGACACAGGAGGCGTATTTGGTTGTATGATAGGAGTTTCAAATATTGACATTTCCCTTAAACTTTATCAAGATATTTTGGGCTACGACCAAGTAATTTATGACAAAACCGGAACTTTCGAAGATTTACAAAAACTGCCTAATGGTAACCAAAAGTTTCGTAGAATACTGCTAACACATTCCGAAAATCGAACCGGAGGGTTTGCCCCTTTATTGGGAAGAACACAAATAGAACTTATACAAGCCATTGATTATATCCCTAAAAAGATTTATGCCAACCGATATTGGGGCGACATCGGGTATATTCATCTCTGCTTCGATGTAAGAAATATCGGCTCTTTGATACAAACTTGCGACAAAAAAGGATTTCCATTCCATGTAAAAAGCGGAGGAGCTTTCGATATGGGCGAAGCCAATGGAGCATGGGGCTATATTGAAGATTCTGACGGGACTCTCATAGAATTTGTCGAAACATTTAAAGTAGCTCTAATTAAACCGTTGGGATTGAACATCAACCTTACTAAACGCGATGCCGATCAACCTTTGCCGGCTTGGATTATCAAAGCCATGTCTTTAAGACGGAAAAGGTTTGATAAGAATTAATAGAAGCTTAAATCTTATTGATTAATCTTTCATTTTCTAACACAGGTACAACCGGACAGGAATCAAATGTAAAGGTGTATTCTAACACATCGTCAAGATTTAATTTTTTGAGACGGTGGCGATGGGCTATTTTTTCAATATAAGTAAATAAGTCTTGTTCTGCCAATGACCATAAGTCCATAGCTGCATGTGTAGAATCGCATTGTGTTGAATACTTGCCGTTTGCCAAAAGACGGGTTGCTAAAGCACCAGAAAACAAAGTATCTTCCAGATTAAACCGATTTTTCCATCCTGACCCTACTAATATCACATTTTTATTTTGATTTACAATCCAATTCGTTAAAGCCGTTATATTTACAAAGGCTCCTATGCACACGGTTCCTCCGGACTTAATCATGTCCAAAGCTTTTGTTCCATTGGTTGTACTATAAACTATACTCTGCCCTTTAATTGCATCTGTCATAAAATTAAAAGCAGAATTCCCCAAATCGGCAAAATCCAATTTCTGCCCATCCTGTTCACAAGCAACTAAATATCCTTCTTCTTTTTTCCGGCAGGCAATTTCATTGCTTGCCACAGGAATAATTTCTTTTACTCCATATTGAAAAGCCGTACAAATTGAAGTAGTTGCCCGCAGAATATCATTCAGCACAATAATACTTTCACCATTGGTAGATATTTCTCCAAAAAGTTGGGGTGTAAAACAAGTTTCAATTGAGTAGTCCATGTATTTTTTATTATTGAAATTATAACTTGACAGCTCTTAAAAATTCTCTTTTCCCTTTAGGTCCCGGCAATTTTTCGATGGTAAATCCCAGAGCTTTCAAAGTTCGCTTAACGATTCCCTTGCATGAATAAGTAACCAAAACACCTCGAGGTTTTAAAGTTTTATACAATTTATCAAATTGCTTTTCTGTCCACATTTCAGGCTGTACATCAGGAGCAAAAGCATCAAAATAAATTAAATCGTAATAAGAATCAGGGAAAAAAGAATCTTCTAAACCTGCATGTATTTTTTTGAATGTAAAATAAGGCGAAAGTATGCTCTCCATATTCCATGCTGTTTCATGCAGTTGCAAAAGTATATCCGCAGCATTTTGACTGTCCAGAAAATTACCAAAGTTCAGTTGCTGATAAATTTCTTTTTCAATCGGGAAAGCTTCTATACCTGTATAATTAACCTTACATTGTTTATGTTCCGAATCGATGCAGGTAAGCAAAGCATTTAAACCTGTACCCAATCCTATTTCCAAAATATTTATATCTGCTTGCTTTTCAAACAACGGATAAAGTCCGGCTTCAATAAAAATACATTGAGATTCTTGTATTGCTCCAAAAGAAGAATGAAAACTCTCTTGTAATTCAGGCACGTATAAGCTATGCGAACCATCCTCTGTAATTATGAGCTTTCTGTCCATCAGATATAGAGATGATTCTTTATTAATTTTTTATTTTCTCTTCTAACGATTTGAACCCTTTTCCTAATATTTCCGATGCATCAAAAATGCTCATAAAAGCGTGCGGATCTATTTCATAAACATATTCTTGCAAAACGCTAACTTCTTTACGACTTGCTACCATATAAATAACTTCCTTATCAGTCTGCTTATACATTCCTTTTCCGGAAAAAATCGTTCCTCCCCTTTTTACATCATGAATAATTTTTTCGCGAATTTCGTTAGATTTATCTGAAATTATAAAAACTGCCTTTTCATTCGTAAAGCCATTCAACACCATATCAATAATTTTACCCATAAAGAAAATGGTAATCCAAGAGCACATGGGTATTTTCCAATCGCGGAAAACAGCAAAGCCTATCAAGACAATAATTGAATCTACAATCATGAGCTGTTGACCCAATGGAATTTTTGTCCATTTCCCTAAAATTGATGCTATTACATCCGTACCTCCGCTCGAAGCCCTTGCTTTAAACATCAAGCCTACCCCGATGCCCATTACAATTCCGCCAAAAATACTGGCTAAAATAATTTGCTCTCCCAATTTAAACGGATCATCTGGATTATCAAATAAAAAAGGAATACTGTAGTTAACCAAATCAGTAAAACAAGCAGTTAGAATCAAACAGACAAAAGTTTTCGCCCCAAATTTAGGACCTAAGATTCTCAACCCTAATAGTGTCAAAGGAATATTAAAACATAAAGCAGTTACCCCTAATGGCGTATGAAAAGTGTGATGTAATACAATAGAAATTCCATAAATTCCCCCCGGCACTATTTTATAAGGCGACATAAAAAGTGCATATCCGGTTGCCAGAATAAAAGTGCCTAAAACAATATGTGCATACGTATTAAACCATTTTTTAGTAAACGGCTTCTCTTGCGTCTTAAAAAATTGAAGTATTCCTTGCATTATTTTAGCATTTTTATTTTGCAAAATTACACGAAAACTTTTGCTCGTACAAATGCTAAAAGAAAGCCGCACATCCTGTAAATACCGTTAAACTTGCATAAAAATCCCCCATTCGTAAAACTTTCAGGAAACACTTGCAAAGTTTTTGGAAAAATACTTGTATAAAAATTTGCTGATTAAAATAAAAGGCTTATTTTTGCATGTTCGAAGTTCTCAAAATCCTCTTAACGGCTTGTATTTTGAGAATAAATTTAGTTTAGTATTGTTTTGAAAGGCTAAGTTTTCCACAATAAAGTTCTATCTATTAAGTAATTCTATTACTATGAAAAAAATATACATACTTTTAGGACTTATGTTTGGTGTGGTGTCCCTAGGATATTCACAACAAGAAGTGCAATACTCTCAATACATGTTTACTATTCCTACCTTTAATCCGGGTTATGTGGGAATGAATGGTTCAATGTGCGCTACAGGGTTGTTCAATAAGCCTTTTACAGGTGTTGAAGTATATAACCCCGACATGACAAAATATAAACCTACAACAAACACCAGCCTATTTATGTTTGATGCTCCTGTAAGAGTTTTACATGGAGGTTTAGGAATTAATGTTTATTACGATCAATTCGACCACTTCAAAAGCACAGGTGTTGAATTAATGTATTCTTACCATCTTAATATTTTGAACGGAGTTTTAGGATTTGGACCCAAAATAAACTTTATAGATCAACGTGTTGATTTAGAAGGACTAGTGGGTTCTGAAACTGACAAAACAGATCCTGTCCTTCTGAACTTAGCAGAGCAAGGAAAAATGATGTTTGATTTAGGTTTTGGTGCTTTTTACAAAGAACCCTCTGCCTTATATGTTGGTTTATCTGTAAACCGCATTATTCAAAGTAATCTAGATTTTGACAAAGCCGGTTCATACACATTTAAAAGAATGTACTACTTAACAGGCGGGTATGAATTTGACCTTCCCGCGAACCCTTCTTTCAAATTACTTCCTAGTGTACTTGTAAAAACAGATTTTTCTACTACCAATAAACAAAAAGAAGGTAAATCCATGAAAAAAGGGCTTAATGTTACAGCCGATTTTTCATGCTTGCTTGAATACGAAAATACTGTATGGGGCGGACTTACGCTTCGTCCGATGAGTGCCGTTGGATTATTAGCCGGAGGTAACGTAAAGAATTTTAAGCTGGGATTAGCCTATGAGTTACCCACTTCAAAATTAGGATTTTTCTATAATTCAGATACCAAACAAAGTGGAGGAACGTTAGAATTATTTGCAAGATATTGTTTCAAGATCAAAAGAATACCTAAGTTCACAAGCCACGAAAATACAAGATTTTTGTAGGAAATTGAAACTATATCAAACCAATATTCGTAAAATAAAAAGGTTTTGATTAAAACATAAAATTTTTTATACACAAAACTCGTTATTAAAGAAATTCATAAACTAAAATTTGCATACATGAAAAGAGCAATTTTATTTATCCTTGTATCTCTAGCTTTCGCAGCTTGTAAAAACATGGAAAATGGTGAATTAACAGGTGTATTAGATCGCCCTCAGTGGGAAGACTATGACCCTTACGGAACCAAGTTCATCGAACCCGGTTCTTACAGAATGGGAGTCTCTGACGAAGACATTGACGGAGGATATACTGCTACACCTAAAACCGTTTCTATTAGAGGGTTTTACATGGATGAAACAGAAATTACCAATAATGAATACCGTCAATTTGTTTTTTGGGTTCGCGATTCTATTGCCCGCAGAATGTTAATAGATGCCGGACTTGACCAATATGCAGTCATGGATGAGAATGGTGAAATGGCTGATATTCCTGCATTAGATTGGACAGTTCCTATTGAATGGGAAGGTGAAGAAGAAAGCGAAGCATTAGAAGGACTCTTCTATAGAGAAGAGGAACGTTTCTATCATAAAAAAGAAATAGATACCCGTAAATTAAATTTTGCTTACTCTTGGATTGACTTAAGAGGTGCTGCCCAAAAAGATGTAAGTACAGCCAACACTTACAAAATGGCTGGTGTTGATGATATGGGATCGTTTAAAAACCGCAAAAAAAGCATTGACCGCTCCACTTTTATTAAACGTAAAGTAATCAATGTATATCCCGATACTTTATGCTGGATGCATGAATACACATATTCTTACAATGAAGATTTAACAGAATCCTATTTTTCACACCCATCATATGATAATTATCCTGTTGTAGGAGTTAGCTGGCAGCAAGCCCAAGCCTTTTGCGTTTGGAGAACCAATTTGTTAAAAGGTTATATGACTCAACAAGAAATGGGTAATATTAACAAATGGCGTCTGCCGATGGAATCTGAATGGGAATGGGCTGCAAGAGGAGGTTCTGCCGATTTAAGCAAATACCCTTGGGGAGGTCCTTATGCCAGAACCTCCAGAGGATGTTTCCTTGCCAATTTCAAACCTGAAAGAGGAGATTATCAAGGAGATGGCGGAAACACTACGGTTATTGTAGGTCACTATGCTCCTAACGATTGGGGATTATATGACATGGCAGGAAACGTATCGGAATGGTGTGAAGATGCCTATGATCAATCAGCATATAATTTCTCTCACGATATGAATCCTACCTATATATACAATGCCAAAGATGACGATTCTCCAACTTTAAAAAGAAAAGTTATCAGAGGAGGTTCTTGGAAAGATACCCACTACTATATTCAAGTTTCAGCCAGAGACCATGAATACCAAGATACAGGAAAATGTTATTTAGGTTTTAGATGTGTATCTTCATATTTAGGAAGAAACAGATTCGACAATCCTAAAACAGCATCCAACGTTTATAGAAACTAAAAGCATAACAAGATATTAAACCAACCAATTAATCATTTAAAAACTAAAAAATCAAACTAATTATGGGACTAAACAACATTGTAAGAAGTAAAGGTTACCAAAATTTTATGTCAAAATTGTATGGAATTGGTGCATCTATTGTTATTTTGGGTGCATTATTTAAAATCCAACACTTACCGGGTGCGGGTATAATGCTTGGCATCGGGATGGGAACAGAAGCTGTGATTTTCTTTTTCTCGGCTTTCGAACCCTTACACGTAGAATACGATTGGAGTTTAGTTTACCCTGAATTAGCAGGTATGGAAGGTCACGGACCTAAAGAAAAAAAGAAAGTTGGAGGCACTTTAACTCAACAATTAGACGGTATGTTAGCCGAAGCTAAGATAGGTCCTGATTTAATTGACAGCTTAGGGAAAGGTCTGCAAAATTTAAGCCAAACAGCAGGTCAATTAAGCACCGTTGCTGATGCTTCTGTAGCTACAGATGATTATATTAAAGGCGTAAAAGGAGCTGCTGTTTCTGTAACAGAACTATCTGCATCTTACAAAAAAACCTCTGATGCTTTACAACAAGATTTAAGTTTCTCTGAAGCTTATTTGAACAATGTACAAGCAGCAGCAACGTCTGTTGGAAGATTAGCTTCAATCTACGATGAAACTGCTAAATCTTTAAGTTCAGAAGGTGGTTCTTATATGGAACAATTGAAAAAGATGTCTAACAGCTTAGCCTCTGTAAACACACTTTATGAAATGCAATTACAAAATTCTAATGCACAATTAGAAGCTGCAAAACAAATGCAAGAAGGAATTAACCAAATGCTGGCTAAATTCTCTGAAGCAGCAGATAATACATCAAAATACA